>CAXAVL010000007.1:0-39526 GCA_963971905.1 uncultured Cellvibrio sp. | reverse complement strand
TGGTCACGGGTTGCGGGCAATGATATGGAAGATGCGGAGCTTGCGACTCGCCTGGAGGCTGTCGGAAGAACGAGGCAGCAGCTCTTCAGTGCATATACAGAGCCTCTTTGCACAACGACGATCATAGTTCCACCAACCTTAGAAGAACTGGTGGATTGTGATTGCATGGCATGGCCATTGGCTGGAACACTCGGCTTTGAACGGATGGGATATTTGCAGCACGATTTATATCCTTCAAGACTATTTTTTCCTTCAATGCCCAATGCGGATGAAATCGAAGTCACTCCAAATAATGGGCAACTTGACGTCAAGGTAGAAGATCAGGTCGTCGCTGATTTTAGCTACTGGAACGTTGGATGGGGGTCGGCACGGCCAAGACAGCTCCAAGGGAACTGCGGAACGGCTCTCATTTCACGCGGTACCACATATCGTGAATGCGCCGCTCTAGAAAACGAGCCACTGCGTGCATTCTACTTTTGGCAGGTACGCAATCTTCACCGAAGTGATAACTATAGTGAATTTAATGAAACACTTTCGACCGGTGTCTTATTCCTTTAGTTGAATTTTCGTAGCATCCGGACTGCAATGATTCCAGATGAGACCCATTATAAAGTTTATTTGCTGAATAAGTTTTTTAACTAGAAACGCATTGATGAAATTAGGGCAATGCAGTTCTCCACTGGTTAGGTTAATTATGCGTGATGGGTTAAAACCATTTAATGAGCTATTGAATGCGGATGAACGAAATTTACACTTTGTGCGCCTTAATCTAAGCACTAATGAAGTTAAGCCGAACTCAATGGAAGCTCATTATGCGGACATCGAAGCCTATAGCTTGATTGCAACTGTGCCAGATAATATTGCGGTTCAGTATGATGTTGCGCGCAATATTTATAATTACGCCTGGTTCGAATATCGCTTTTTTAATGTGGCTGAAGCTCAAGTGCTGATTGTATTAGAGCTTGCCCTTAAAGAGCATATAGGTGAAAAAAATATCAATGCATACATAAAGCAACACAACGGAAATATTTGCCCTGATACAGGCAAAAAAATAAATCGTCAAAAAGGCTTAAAAACCTACATGGAATACTGCCGCGATAATGAATTGGTTTCTAATAGTGGTTTTAGTGCGTGGCACCGTTACCCGACACAACAAGCACGCATGATGGCAGAGCAAGCACAATTTGCTTGGGCTACCGCCGAAATGGAAAGAACAGGAAAAGCCGAAGTTGAATTACCAGATATCATTATCGAAAAGCTACTACCCGATGAAAGCTACAATCATGTGCAGCATTTAATCAATAATGTAAACCACATACGTAACGGCTATGCCCACGGAAACACCAATCTTTATAATTATGTGTTGCAAACATTTGAAATGGTATCTGAGTTTATAAATCAGCTTCATTCAAGCGCAAACAGCTATGAACATCCAATAACCTAACTATAAACAAGGAGTGTCCTAAAGATGAAATTAATAGCTGAAAAATATAGAACGCTTAAGCCAACGTCTGAGTATTTAATCGATCCTATAATTATCGCTCAGGCATGGAAAAAAACGCATGGATACATTCGAAGCTTCAACTGGTATGCAGATACTCTCGCTTTGGATATTTCGGCTTTGGGGATTGAAGAAAATGCCCAAGAATGGGCAAAGCAAATAGGCGAAAGCAGACCTCTTTATCCAATTGAATTGGTACCTGCTGCAAAAAGTGAGCAATGGATTGTAGATGAATTAAAAGGGTGGATTCCAAAATCCAGAGATGACAAGAAGCCCCCGCTTCGACCATTAGCACACATAACTATTCGAGATCAAACCTGGGCAAGCGCAGTAATGTTGTGCTTGGCTGACGCGGTTGAAACGGCACAAGGTAATTGCAGCAACACTAATTTTGGTTTCAAATCAGCACAAGAAAATAAAGTTTATAGCTATGGCAATCGCCTAGTTTGTGATTGGCAGGACGAAAGAGCATGGTTTCGCTGGGGAAATAGCGACACCTATAGAAAATTTTTTACCGACTATCAAAATTTTATAGAAAGACCAATAACAATAGGAAAGCAGATATCAGAATCAAGTTCTGATCAAGAAAATGTGTATATAGTCAGTTTTGACCTTTCAAAATTCTACAACACGATTGACAGAAGCGTTCTTATAGGGCGATTAAAAGCATTATCGGACGAATATGAAAACGACTACGATGATACATTCTGGCAAGCTGTTGCAAGAATTACCAACTGGCAGTGGGACGATGACTCTCTAAAACATGCCAAAAAATTCAAAGGATTTTCTACCGAGCTTGGGCTGCCACAAGGTTTAGTTGCGTCGGGGTTTTTTGCGAACGCATACCTAGTAGAATTCGATAGAACAATTGGCGAAAACATTGGCAGATATATATCACCTAATTTATCAATTACACTTCATGACTATTGCCGCTACGTAGATGATTTGCGGTTAGTGATACATAGTGAATCGACAGACATTGCGGCTCTTTCTGATGCGCTAAATATTTGGATTGAGGAAATTTTTAAAAAAACAGGAAATCAAACTTTAAGCATAAATCGCAAAAAAACAAAAATAACAAAACTTTCTGATCTGGATAATTCTGGGAGTATATCCAGTCGCATCAAGATGATTCAGAGCGAGCTTAGCGGGCCTGCTGATCGGGACATACTTGAAAGTTCTACTGGTTTGCTGGAAGGTCTGTTGAATATAGAAAGTGATGTACAAATTGATCTTGATGTATTAAAAGAAAACAAAAAATCAGATATAAAACTGGTTCAGCTAACACAGTTTGACCATGATATTCGTCCCGATACATTGAAAAGGTTCGCAGCAAACAGGCTCGAATCTATAATGCGAAGTAAACGAAAAATTGACGTGTACAGCAATGAAGATACAAGTGCTGACTATTTTGTAAAAAGTGACAACGAAAGTGAGTTGCTCGCCAAAAAACTGATACTAGCTTGGATGAAGGACCCGTCCCTTGGACTCGTTTTGCGGAAAGCGATAGAAATCTTCCCAAATCCAGATCTATTTGAGCCTGTTATCGAAGCCATTTACTCCCGCAGTACCTATGGGAAACACGCAAGCAAGATTACTTGCAGCTTAATGGATTATCTATTGGCGGATCTCTTCCGTTGTGCTGCTGATTTTCATGGCTATTTTCAAACAGTGTCATACCCCAATTCGGCGAATCCGGCTGGAATCCTAGAACTTATATCTCGCTTCGCTCAAAAGATAATCTCAAGCAAAAGCAGCAAGAAATTTGTGATTCGGCAAGCTTTAATGCTCTTAGGTGTTTTAAATAAACCCATTTTGGTGGAGCGATTTGAAGATTCTATTCAACAAACATTGCATGCTATTTTGGCGGGAAGCCTACCTAAAAAATTTCAGCAACAGAGAATTGCATTGTTTGAAATAGCATCTCAAATTACTGGTAATACAGATAGTTATGCATCGCTACTGGTTGAGCATATTGAAAAAACTGGGACGGATAACATTAATGCAATTATTCCGTTTGCAAAAAGAGGGGGACCTTTTTGGTTATCGCTTTGGAAGCTTATAGATAAACGAGAGGAATTGTTTACAGTAAAAGAAAACTTACTTTGGGCTAAACCTTCAAGCTCCGTAAAACGAAACACGCCCAAGCAAAGATTGGCACATATAATTTGTTCTGAAGAAAATGGTTTTGAGCATGAGGCAGCGCTGCTCAAGCTAGCAATTGGCTTGGTTAAATTAGCTAATAATGAACTAAAGGCAATTGCCACTTCCCCAAATTCAATCATGGTGGATAAAAAGAAACCTATCCCATGGGTTGAGCTTTGGTATCAAGACATTACAGTCGATTGCAGCTTAATTCCAAAATCGTTAATTGACCCTCGTTTTTCCATTCCCAGCTGGATAGAAAAAGTGGATGATAATCCAGAAAAAGAAAGATCAATCATATATTGGGTTGGTTCAATACTCCGCGCATCAGTCTTGGGTGGGGTCGATTTCACAGGGAATCGATGGAAAAAGGGGAAAACAATTACTTATAAAGGTTTACGTACCAGTTGGTACAAACGAAGAATGGGGATGATGCATTCTCCTGAAGCTGTTATTGGTGAGTTTGCAACTGTTACTGACTGGTTTTCCGAATTATTAATGGTGAGTCTGCAGTGGCCAGGATTTCAGTCATCTTATGTCAGTAATGAAGACATAAGAGAAATTTCTAGTTTAGAAGATTTTCTCGTTTGTCTTAAATCACGATTAAAAAAACTGAATGACATGCATTGCCATTCGTCACACTTACCACTATTGCCAACACGTATCGACCGCCCCAAAAATGGCAAAGACAGTTTTAGATTAGTCACTGTGCAACAATTATTGCCAAAAACAAATGACTTTTCGCTTGCAGATCCCAAGCTAAATAATCCAGTGATTCGTGCAAAACATCGCGAACATATTATGGCAATCTGCCAGCTTACTTATAAAACCTTAGAGGCTAAACTAGCTGCTGACAATGACAGGAGAAAGCCTGCAGCTGACTTAATCGTATTCCCTGAGGTTGCGGTACATATAGACGATCAAGATATTATTAAACGTCTTGCAGACAAAACTCAGTCAATGATTTTTGCCGGTCTTGTTTTTACAGACCACAATGGAAAATTGGTAAATATTGCCCGTTGGTTTATTCCGCATTACAAAGAAGGTGCTCGTCAATGGATAATTAGGGATCAGGGCAAACAAAATATGACACAAAATGAAAAGCATCTAGGCATTGTTGGTTATCGCCCCTGCCAGCATCTAATTGAAGTCCATGGTCATTCGGAAGGTCCTTTTAAGCTATCTGGTGCAATTTGTTACGACGCTACAGATATTAGTTTGGCGGCTGACCTGCGAGATAAAACCGATTTATTTGTGGTTTGTGCACATAACTCTGATGTGAACACCTTTGATAGTATGGCTGCAGCGTTACACTTTCATATGTTCCAGCATGTGGTCATTACCAACATCGGTGAATATGGGGGTACCACAATTCAAGCACCGTTTAAACTTCCGTACCACCGCCTCATTTCACATGTGCATGGCAGCGATCAAATCTCAATTAACATGGCTGATTTGGATTTGGCCGCATTCAGAAGAGAAGTTAAAACTTATAAAGAAATTAAATCAAGGCCAGCTGGGTTGAGGGATAGATAGAAGTCTGCAATCGTATTACGGTGACTCACGTAAACTCTGGAATAGTAAATGTGGAGAAGTAAATGTTTTTCATCGGAGCCTACGAAATACAACCAATTTTTTGGGTTAGTTTGCAGATACTTTCGAGGCTGTGATCCATCTGGCGACATTAGGTTTGAGCTTAATCTTGCTAAGCAATTAATCTTATGTGAGTGACTATTGAATTATGTGGAGTTTGAATGCTGATTTGGCTCTGGTGAGTTTTATCAACATAGAACGCTTAGTGATTTTATTCAGTGATTCAGATCTGGCACTGACATGCTCGACTAAATTTCACAATCGTCCTGTGATATAATTTTTTTAAAGGAATATAAATTGATTAAAAAATATAGAGATGAAATAAATTTCATTTGGGAATTAACCAAGATATTCATGCAATTTAGTGCGGTAGCGGGAATTTTGGTTACTTTAATTTACTGCGGTACTATCGGATATTTCCCAACGGGATTGACTCTTGGGGACGCTTTATTTTTTGTTGCGGCAAGCTTGTCATTTGTCTTGATGTATTCTTTGATATCCGCAGCCATGTTGTATGCTGGCATATCTTCATCAGTTTTTTTGCGCTGGTTGCAACCCCTAATATTTTTTGTGATTAATAAGGCGCGTAGGCTTGCAAGAAAGCCTCCCTTGCTGATCAGGGTAAGCTTTCCGATTTTGACATTCGACTATTTGATGCCTGCGCTTGTGGGAATACTGGTGTTTCTGCTTAACGCAATTGCCTATTATCGTGACATCTTCAAAGCCGCTAGTTTGACTGGCGCAATATTACTCTTGGGCTTCTTCTGGGGTCTGTTTAATACGAAGCCACGTCGCAAAGAATATAATTTTGTAAAAGAGAGGCGATTAAAAATCGGCTTGGCAGTTTTTATGTATTGTATTCCGTTACTAGTTATTGAAAGCAAGGGTAGCTTTTTGAATCTCTCAATGGCAATGATTGGTGTTAGGGTTGAATCAACTTCAGTGCAAATGGATAAAAAATACACCGAGTTTCTTAAAGCCAACAAAATATTTCCGAGTCAAACCAATCCATTGGGCGAGGGAATATACGAAGATGTCACCGTGCTTTTTCGTGGTGTCGGTAGTGAATTATCAGTAAAGGTTGATGGTTTTAGTTTGGCTATACCATCTGACGAAATAATTGTCGGCATACCACCAACGAAAATTAAATAGTTTGAATTGCTCTGCCAATTTAGTTAGCAATTGCTACCAAAGAGTGGCAATTACTGCCAAATTATTCTAGCAAGAACAGCAAATGTTCATGACACCATAGTTTGGCCGCTTTTTGACACGATAGATTGGCCATCATTGCGAATGAACGAATAAGTTGCTAGTAGTGTCCCTAAGTTGCTATTAATTGATAGTAATGCGATAACTATATGATTACTATGGGAAAATAAATATTTCTGTTGTGACATTATACCCGATACATGAGGTGGCGACTTCAGCCGGGAGTCGTAAAAAAAGCCAATCTGAGTTTCTCTTTTACGGATTCATTTCTGTCGGGACATTTAACTTGCTTCTTGTATATTGTTACATCAAAATAGTGGTGCGGGGCGACTGACCAGATGAGATTGAGCGCCCCCCAGCCTGTAAACAGGTAGTCGCGCAAGGCGACTCTAAGCTTCGGCTAGTGGTGTCTGGATATTTTTTAAGACAACCAAAAAGGCTCCTTCGGGGGCCTTTTTGTTTATGATGGTTGGTCGGGGCCGCCTGCGGGACTACGCTCCAAACCAGGCGGGCGACCATCTTTCGGATAGGCTTCAATCCTAATTGACCGAAGGCCCAATTTTAAATAGAAAACAACTTCTTTCGTATTTACTTTAGCTGATTAGCCTAAGAATAAATAGGCCACTACCACTGAAAAGCAATTTGAGCTGTTTTCGAGTTGTTGGTTAGTAATTATACTGATTGCGTTAGCACTGACCGGAGCCTGAAAGGAGTGTTAATGTCGGGCTTTTAAGCCCCCTAGCCAGTGAGCGGGATGTTCGGAGAAATCCGATAAAGAGTACACCGGACTTTTTTACTCAAATCATCACAGGCATGATGATCTATTCTGAATTATCTACCAGCGTGTTTTTGGTGATTTCAGCCACCAAATAAGCGCTGAGTTGTAGGTTCAAATTAAGAAAGCCCAGCTTTAGGCTGGGCTTTCAAGTCCTCGAAGGAGGGGGGAATATAAAAAGGCCTCTAGGGCAACAGCGCCATACTAAATTTCATCGATGGGGCTGTCAATTGGGTTTCTGGATAGGGTTGTCTTCAAATTTATTCTTCCTCGCTAAACAAGACCTGCACAACATGTTTGATATTTTATCTATGCCAATCCCATTTCCGCTCCAGCAAAATACGGGATTCAAAATCCTAAGGTTGATAACCGACCCAACAGCAAAGTTGAACGAGCGGTCACATTAATCGTGGGGGCAGGTCCATAGTGTGGTTCACTTCCGCATTCAGCTTCATGCGGTTTGTTTATATATAGTGGCTCAAACTTAATCTGGCATATTTTATAGCATACCTCATTATGAGCCGGCAGTCAGTCTTGGCCAAGAACACACATTCAAACTGTATATCGAGTTACACAGTAGGTTTTAAGTTGCAGTTCTCTAAATGCTTTGTCTTCAGCATTACCAGTCCTCAACTACTCATATACATTTATAAGATTTGATCCCTTTTGTATCTAGAAAGAAGCCCGCTATGATCTTCCTGAATCAAAAATACATGAGGGTTAAGTTTTGAGTAATAACATCGTATTTACACCTGGACGACAAATGTACCACTTTGCACAGCTTCGTCAGGAAATTGGAGATCTTCAATTAATTGGATTAATGGCTCTGCGACTACAGAACTCCACACAAATTTCAGCTACCTTAGCGGTGAGAGCTGCGGCAGATCAGTTCGAGATCCTCGCTCAATTGCAGCAAGGTGAACCAGTATTTTCTCAAATTAGGGATAACAAGTCTTTGGTGGCGGGCTGCACAGTTCAGACTATTAATCCGTTTCCGCCAGAAGAAGATGCATGAAATGAATGAGAGCTCTTTAGCTATCGATCAACAATATCACCCAGAGCATTCGGTGGATATCATTTCGTTGCCGGTATTGTATCAGCACACGCATTTTGTCGATCATATGGAAAAAATTTTCGGCGTAACGGATAAGCTAGATAGGCCCTTGAAGGATCTGCTATCAATTTATGGCATTGAGTCTAAAAATATCATGGGTTCGAATTATAAATGTGTAGATACTAGCGCAGGGTTACATCGATTTGAAAAAGCCAAGCTGATTGTGTTGACGCGCATGATGTCCAAGCAGAATAAGAAATGGCGCTCAACCATAAAACATGCCAAGGCAACAATGAGTGCGGGGCCTGGGTCTCGCGCCCCTACCAGCCCAGCTCATACACAGACAGAGGAGCTACTGCGGCTTTATATCTCCTCGCTAAAAGGAGGTATCCCGGCTGCCCAATTAAATTCAGCGCAGCCTTTACTACGTCAGACTCCTGGATACGTATGCGATGGAGGAAACTTCCAGATATCCCTTAGCCTAATGTCTAAGTTCACTACCGAATTTATTGCTGCTCACCAACGACAGTTGTTGGTAGATGCGAATAAAGAGTTTGATAGATTTGATCCAGTGAATGGTTACAACTTCTGGCCGCCGGAAGTTTCCCCGGATTTTGGCATCACAAAAGCGGTTAACGCTGCCAAGGGGGTATTCCTCGAAATATTAGAAACTACTTCTTCCAATGCTGATGAAGATATGGCGCGCGTTCGGCTAATGAAAGATTTTTTTCTCGATTCCGAAGTCTCGTTTTGGAGCGAAAATTACGAGGTTAATTCGTTAGTTGCAGCTGATCTTCCTGTTGAGCTTGAAAATTTAGAATTAAATATCGAACAACGTGAGATACGTGAAAAAGTTGCAAAAGCTTTTGGTGTCGATCCAATGAAATTACCAGAGGGTCTTGAGGCCCAGGCCAAATGTTTTATATGGCTTTATGTGCTGAAACATTGTGCATTAGGTGAAGATCGACCGCATGATGAAAGGATCAGGCACTTTAAAAAATTTCAGTTGCCGCATTACATCGCAATTGCTGCGATGATCCTCTACTCTCTCAAGCTCTCAAGTAAAAAAGTTGAGATTAGGGTGCCTGGTGAGACTTGTACAAAAGTGCTGGTTTATAAATCGTTTCAAAAGGCTTTATCTCGAGCACAGGTAAACCTTCAGATTGCAGTTGAGGAAAATGAAAAAAAGTTAGAGGAGGTAATTGGCGAAATAGATACCAAGGTAATTTTCTATATGACGACATTATTTTCAATTTCAACTAATGCGGATGATGGGCAGTCTAAATTCCTGCGGATGGAGTATGCCAGAGAGCATGCCAAGGTTAGGGGAGTGCGTACTAAGCTTCTATCTGAACTGTCGATGCTACTGAAGCCCTATAGCTGTCAAACTGCATATGAACTGATTTGCTTATATGCGTCCATTATGCGAGATAATACACTCAACCCATTAATTTAAATGGGTTGAGTAAATGTTTGCCTTTGACACAACCTAGTCTGGATATGTTGGATTAGCTCACTTACATCGTAACAACCAAGAGCGAACTATTAGAATCCAACAGGTTTATAACGCTGCAATTTGATCGTTACCTAACTTTGCGATCATGAATGCATAATATTTTTCAGGGCGTTTGCATAGCTCATTTTTTAACCGCCCGTGTGTCCCTTAAAAATCCTTTGGCTGAACCAGCAGTTTTTTTCACAACAGAAATAATGCCTTTCCGATCAACAAAAGCTGACACCTCATCTCCCGGCTCAATACCTGCCAAGATACATAAGTCAATAGGCAATGTAATTTGCCTTTTAGGGCTTACTTTTGACATGAGTACCTTTTTACTTATTAGTCCACCCATTGTGACGTGAAATTCAAAACCCAGATTTCGTGTGATTGGAAAATGAATTGACCAGGACACTAAGCTAGTAAGCAGGGAGAATCCTGCTTACTAGAATATTGATTTGCAGCAGCTATAATTTGAGCTGCGAATACTCCCCGCAATAATTTTTTTCAAACGTCTACTCTGGATTATTTTTTCGACGTAAGGTCTTCGTAATGCAATGCACAGCCCCTTGATTGAATGCAAGGTCCTCAACTCCATCCATCCAGGTAACTTCAAAACCCAAACTCTTCCATGAATTCTCGGCAGCAGCTTCAAGCCGTTGCCTGACGTTAACATCAACACCGTACAAGGCAGCATCCTGTGAGTAGCTAGGAAGCAAGACTTTACGGACATCCCCCGAATTCTGAACTATACAGTTATTAAATGTAAGGTTGTAATAGCGGGGGTCAACCTGTCCGGTGTAGCCCAAATCACCTTGAGTTATCCATAAAGGTAAATACTGCACTTCAAATCTAGTAGTAAGGGCGGCCTCTGTTTCGTCAAAAAAACTATTGTACTGACTGTTGTTTAACGCTTGGACATCCGAATACTTGCCAACAGCTTGCTTGGCGGCCTCAGGCCGGCCCAAAAAAACTATTTCTTTTCCGCTCGCACCAAGAACTCCGGTCGGTGTAACATACATGTCTATATGGAAAATTGGCTGAAATCCATAACCGCTTAATCGCCCATTCTCGTACCACGAATATTCTCCGGAATTACGTCCTCCTATAGGCAATATATCCGTACCAAAAAGAGTAGAAAACTGCGCTTTTACAGCTTCAGTATCTTGCAGACCAAAGCGACGAGTGTTGCGCTCCACGTAATCCATCCCAATAAGCGTTATACCTCCTGCGTTCAGCACATTGCCTCCCTGAAAGTACAAATGAGATTGGAGAACTGATACATCACTTTGGGCAGCCACATCATCCGCGATAGTCATGTCTTCGTAACGAGGAAAGCTAATTCCCTCACACAAAATTATCCCGTCAGTTGAATCTGTGAGTGCAACATACGCATCTTGTGCCCAAATCGAGTAATTGAATCGAGGAGATATGGCAAAAGTGATATTGGATGAGGGAATGCCGGCAGATTGTGCGAGATCAAATATGGCTTTTTTTTGCCGAGGATCGCACAAAACAATATACTTCACCCAACTGCCTAATCCTTTGAAGAGAGCGAAATAGTGACGGGCATCCATTGGGTCAATTGGAGCTTTGGTTTCTCTTGGGACTGCGATCAGTAGCTGATCAATAAGCCCATCATGCTCGGAAACAATTTTAGATTGAATACTGTGCGCTATCTCAAGACTGAACGAGCGCACAGAGAATCCACTAGGCAACCGTCGTTCGTTTTTGATGCGCCCCATCGAAAAAGGAACTGCTGCTTTAATCGCTCCTGCTATTGGTTGAACTTCATCACGCTGTATTTGGAATTCGTTTATGTCGGCATATAGGCGCTTAAAATTAGGTGCTCGGTTTTGATGGCTCAATACACTCATGGTAATTCTCCTTATGAGATGACGGGTAAATTTCATACGGGAGTGAATCGCATGAAAACAGATAATTCACTTGATCTAATTGCGCCCAAATGTATTGCATGTCAATTACACTACATAACAAATAAGAATTATTTGAAGAAAGCTCTCCAATAGAATCACCGAAGTAAAACTCTGTTGTGTTGATTGGCTTTACTTTTTTTGTGCTGTTTCAATGGACCAAATTCAACGGAGGGTTAAGTCCACAAAAAACGAAGTCTTTAGGAATCTACATCTTCGTTGTCGACTGGCGCTTGAAGGGCTGCGGTGAGCGTGGGGAGCACGCGCTCCTTCAGTGTCACGTCGGCCCATTCGGAAAGATCAGGTATGTTGCGCAGTTGCACCGTGCGCAATGCAATCATCAAGCGATGCAGAAGTGGGAGAGATCCGGTTTCGATGGCAGCATTCACCCATTCGTCAGCGTGCTCCCACGGAAGTGAGAGTAGATCGCTTATCGCCTGCGTCGCTGCCTCAATTGGGCCTTGCTCGTGGCAAAGGACGCGACCGCGATCACCGAGGTCGTGCACAAGATGGCCCAGTCCCTCTTCGTTTGCGCGTAGCAGAGGGAAAGGACACTGGCCGATTTTCAGCAAGATTATTGCATCCATGCGTTGGCTGTCGTCGCCAACCATCACTGTTGGAATCCTGGCAATTTGTCCGAGGATCATCCAAGCCGTTGTGTCGCCAAGCGTGTGCGGACGGTCCCCTCCGAGGTCCACGGATTCGCCGATGACGTCGCCATGGAGATTGGACAGCCAAGCCTTTTCGCCTTCAATCTTCAGGTGAATCAACCGCCCGTCTGGCGCTGCCGTTGCGACCAGCGCGTTCTCGATGGGCTCCTCCGTAGGCTCGAGAGCAAGCAGGCCGTCAATGATGCCTGAACTGAATCCCCCGGTTTTCTCCGCCATGCTGCGGATCGCCTGCGCACCGACCACGTCTCCGAGATAGACGGCGGCCAAGCGGCGGCCAAGCCAAGTGCCGGCGTCGTGCGGGTCTGCTGCAGCACGCCGCGCGAGTTCGTCGCTTGCGGTATCTGCAAGCTCTGAAAGGAATGCAGCAGGAATGGTCGGAACCACGATGTCTTCGCTGTTTGCATAACGGTAAGTGCGTACGGCACCCATCGATCTTAGTTCGACTACCGCGTCGCGAGCTTCGTCAGAAAGCGCATCTTGTCGCACAATGAAGCCATTCGCTGTTGCCAAGGCTAATTCGGCCGAATAGGCGCCTGCATCGGCAAGAGCGCAACGTGCAAGGACTCGATAGCCGCGAAGCAGGTCCACTTGACTGGCGTAGCTCCGGCGCGCCGCATCCACAAGCTCAAGGCCGAGCGCTGGTGGAAGAAGCAAGGCGCTATCCGGGTCTTGGTATCGCGGGTCACCAGCAGCATCGTCGTATATGGTGCGAAGTACCCACGGTGCGCGGTAGTCCTCTGCGTACTCCGCGCCCTGCTGAAAGTGGATCTTATGCTTGTCGAGAATGCGCTGCGCATTTTGAAACTCTTCCAACCTCAACGGGCCGATCTCGATGATTCCTGCTTGAGTTCCCATCGCTGTTTGGGTACGACCGTTTGAAGCCTTGGCTAGTTGTGCTGCACGGCCGGTGGTCAGGATGACGTTGAGTTTCTTGCCTGGCCGCATACTCGCCAGTTCCTCCAAGTCCTCAGCCATCCTCGTGCCCGGCTCCACGTCGTCAATGGCAAGCACAAGTGCCGGGCCAGCGAGCCCGGTAGACATCCGCCGCAGCCACTGGCGCGCGTCGTTGGCGGTGAGATTCCACTCAAGTTCATTGGCGAACAGGTTGGCTAACGACTGAAATAGTCCTGGTCCTGAACCTCGCAGCATCAGGATGGCCAAGTCTTCAGCGTCCTGAGTGCGCAAAGCGAGTTCGCGCAGACAGCTGCTCTTGCCACTCTGTGCTGCGCCTTCGACGATCGTGAAGGTCGTCCCGGCTCGCGCTGATTTGATTGCGGCGAAGGTACAGAGACGAGGAAATAGCAGAAGCTCAGCGAAGGCCCGATCGGACCGGCCCGGTGGATCGGTCATTTCGGCCAGGAGCCTTGCAGTTGCAGATCGCACGATCGGAACCCAGACCCCGGTTTCCCGCCCCATTACAGCTTCAGTTGCCCACCGCATATCCGCCGCCGCCAACTTGGCAGCATTGGCAAGCAAACGGGCTACCGCATTTTCAGCGTCTTGCTTGCCGGACCAAGGTTGCCCTGTATTTGCGTCATAAATGCTGGTGTCGCATCCGTTTGTCACAACGACAAGAGGCGGGCGCGGCGTCAACTGGTTCGCGTAGCTTTGCGCTTGCTCATAGTCAGCATGAGTAAGCGCAAGATCCTCGCGCTTGAGTTCCACCACCGCGAGCGGCCGCCCACCATAGAAAATGATGATATCCGCTCGTCCGCTTTTCGCCCACAGAGCGGCACTGTCGAATTCGTGCGTCTCGTGACCAAGACGCACAGTGAAGCGCCGCTGCTCGATCAGTTGCTCGCGGGGAATATTGGGAAAGGCAACAGACAGCGCCGCAGACAGGCGACTTTCCAGCTCGGCTTCAGGGCGAACAGGTGACGAGGATGCCTGCGTTTGTTGGTTTTTTGTTGTGCTAGACATTGCCATGAGCCCTCTGTCTCAGTCTCGCAACAACTTGACTGCGGCGCCTACCTTTTTTAGCCATTTTAGCAATGGGTAGTTCAATTTCTTATTCATGGCTTCCTTTATTTTTAATGAAATTCAGCGAGTTCATAGGGAGTTTCTAGTTCTGTAAATTGCTGAGTTTCTGGGTCTCTGGGCCTTAATACAGTCCGTGTTATATGTTCCGGTGAGAGAATTTGTCTTTCGATAACCTCGACAATAGGGCGCACAAGCAGAATCGATGTTGTCACTCGGTAATGTATGCTTTTTAAGCAGCTTAGCGCCTCCTTCCAATATTCCGTGACCGAGGGGTGGCGACATAAACCAGGCAAAGCGCGGTACGCGCATTTAATGTATTGCATATGATCGAGAGCATTTCTCTCTGCCTCAGCCAATCGTACTAAATAGATAATAGCTGTAAAACCGTAAAGATCGCCTCGCTCAATCAGGGTTTCCGCGTCATTTATGAAGCAGGGAGGGAATGGACGGCCCTTGTTTTCAGGATGACACGGATCAGGAAATACCCAGCACTGCAGTCCCGCAATGTTGGATATATAGGGGGCTACAATCTTCGTAAGTTCAGCTTTGCGGATTGGTTTATTCATCAGTAGTCTGAACATAGGGAGGTCGTAGATGAGTTCGCTTCGCTCAAAGATTTTTGCTATTTCATTCACTTGTTTTTGCTTGGCTGCATGCGTTCCTTTGTGCCACCGTGAAACGGTTCTTGTTGATTCCCCTCCCTTCGTATCAATCAATTTAGACAGTTCCTGCCTCCCAACTCCATGATTTTGCATGATATTTTTTAACCAGATCTTGGTCCTAAGGATTTCTGCTTCATTTTTTGATGGCGTTCTTTTCTTCATCAAGTGGTATAGACGCTCTTTAATTGAGTATCGCATATGCACTCCGGACAAATTTAACGACAAATTGGTGGCTAAATTTTACCGAGATTTTGCCTAAGTATGAATGCTAAATTTGGGACGCGCTGTGACCTCTTGGGACTAGCATTTAAGGTGTTATATAAAATGAATCCAGCTTCTTTAGATACGTTGACATATTTGAGAGAAAAATACGGTCAACTTCTAACAATGGAGGAGGTGGCTGAGGTTCTCAGGTATAAAACTGTGGCAGCTGTTCGAAAAGCGCATGCGCGTAAAACACTTCCAATTAACCTGTACCGTTTTAATGGACGATCAGGTTATTTGGCCCGAGCGGATGAGGTCGCGGAATGCATTGAAAAAATGAATTTGTCCCAACCAGTCCCAGCCTGTCTCAAATGTGGGAGATTTGATATGACCTAAAACCAAAAAAGCCAGAAACAATCGCTTGTCTCCGGCTCTTTGGGAAGAAATACTTCGGTGTGGTGCCTACAGTATCCTTCCCTTATTTCCGATAGTCAAGCCCTTCCAATTCATGAATTCAGTTTCGAGGCTCCTTTGTGCCTGTGCGCATGAAGAGGCCGAAGACGCTAGGGGTGCACTATGTTTACAGAAATCCAGCTTTACCAACATTTTGATCGGCATCAGCTCCCAGACGATGGGAGAGATTACATTCTCACGACTCGACAACAGGAGGCCTCTAGGATGGTGGGCGTTCATGCCAGAACTAACAGTTGTTCATGGTTTTATTCAGAAAAAATGCAAAGAACCATTTCAACGGAAAGTCGAACCGCCGAGCGCGCATTCGTTGTGCTTGCTGAAAGAGATGAAAATGTATTTGAGATATGGGATCAGCCTGAGCCAGTTCCAATAATTAAATACACCAAAAAAAATAAAGAGAGAAAAGACTGGTACACACCAGATTTTCTTGTGTTACGAAAGGATGGTCCATGCGTCATTGAAGTGAAAGATGAAAAAACTGTTGCAAATCTAATTTTCGCGCAACCAAAGAATTGGATCAGAAATGAAGATGGAAAGGTTATTTATCTGCCAGCAAAAAGGTGTTTTGAGAGCATCGGTATTAATTTTGAAGTGTGGGTATCTTCTAACAAAAATAAATTTTCAGTATTCAATCAAGAGATGGCTCTCCGCACTAGGCAATATGAGAACGATTCATTTATAGACCAACTAAAATTGGACGCAGCTTTTAATGAGTCTTTTTCTTGGTCTCTTTCTGATCTCAAAGAAAGATTGCAGCTGGAAAATTACTCAGCTCTGATACAAGCGTTAGATCGAGCGAAGCTCTTCTTTGATTGGGGGAGCTGCTTACTTTCGGTTCCTAGGGGCTGCTATGTTGTAAGAGATAAACGTTTGTTGAAATACGTGGATGAGTTCAAAGGCCCAAAAATTTATGAAGAGGGAATATTATCGCCAATTAGGGTGGAGGCAATGCCTCCGTCCAAATATGCGCAAAAAGCACTGGATCGATTGGAGAAGCTGGAAGCTGATGAGCGAAATCGTTCTACCCGACGGTGGAAGAATTTAATACAAAAAGGCGTAGAGGACGGACTTAGCGAGTTTCAAGCGCTTATCCCGAAGTGGTATTTCGCTGGTAATAGAAAACGCAAAATTAATACCGTCGCAGAGACGTTCTTAATTGAGTATTTATTAGGGGAGCATGCAGATTCTCAAGGGATTAGTAGTTATCGAAGCTATATAAGATATCGAGTAAGTGCTCAAGATGCTCACCCTAAATACCCTCCTGTAGCGAAAACAACATTCATCCGGCGACTGCAATCAATTCCACCAGAAGTCATCGCAAAGAAACGAGGCGGAAAACGCGCTGCTAACGCGGTAGCATCACCATCGGATCCTATCGATAGACAGCTTAAAGCAGAGTTGGCATGGCAAAGTGCTGCAATAGATCATTATTTAGCAGATGTATATCTCGTATTTTTTGATTCAGGCGGGGAGGCGCATGTGCTCAGGCCTTGGGTTACCGCTATGGTTGATTTGGCAACAAACTGCGTTCTGGCATTTAGTATTTCATTTCTATCGCCATCAAAAGTCTCTTGCGCAAAAGTGATGCGTGATTGTGCTCGGCGACATGGGCTTTTACCTAAAGAAATTATTTTAGATAGGGGAGCTGAATTTCGCTCAGTATATTTTTCAGCTATTTTGGCGCATTCCAAGATAGAACTGGTGCTCCGCCCATCTGCACACTCTCGTTATGGTGCTGAGGTGGAGAGCTTGTTCGGAGAGTTCAAGAAACAGTGGTTGACTCAGCGTCCAGGTAATCTGGCGGATTTCAAAGAGTCGCGAAGCGTAGATGGGAAGAATTCTCCAAAAAAACGAGCTGTTCTTACAGTTTATGATTTTTATCGAGAATTCGAAGCGTTTATTGCTTGGAGGGATGCAAATCCAAGGGGGATTGAAATTGAATCTCCTAAAGTTAGGCTGCAAAAAAGTATGCGGGAATATCCGTTCGTGGCAGTTCCACAGAAACTTAACAATGAATACATATTAGCTACAGCCGTAGACACTGGTACATATAAGATTGATTTTCAACGTGGATTGCATATCGGTCCGATTTGGTATTGGAGTCCTGAGATCAAAGAAGTGCGTGGAAAGAAAAGTTCGTTAGAAGTTAGAAAAGATCCTGAGAATCCACATGTTGTATACGCCTTAGTGGATGGTAAATGGATTCCCTGTTACAGCTCAAAAATTAATAGATATTGTGCGTTGGATGGAATCTCACAATTGGTTGAAGGGTTGATTGCTATTGATGCATTTAATGAACGCGATAAAATAAAGAAAGCCGCAGATGAAGAAGCGGTTAGGATAATTAAAAAATTGTATGCCGACTCAAATGCAACCGGTGTTAGCCAAATTATGGAATTTGAGTTACTTGATGAGCAAGAAAATGAAGATGAACCGCGAATATTTTCAATGCTAAAAAACGCGGAAATTACTCCATTGAATACTGAGAGTTGGGAGATAAAAAATGTCTGGAATAATTAATGGATCAAAATTCACCATTCCGGTGCCCCATAGAAATTGGCAGAGAGCCCTCTCAGAAATGTTTGCGATTATCTCATGCGCTTCACCTGGCGATGTTATTTGTTTGACAGGTCCATCAAGAGTTGGAAAGTCTACGCTGATTGATCGTGTAAACAACATGCTGTTTGGAGCATGTGATTTTGAGAGAACAGGAAAGTTGCATTCTATTAGGGTTACAGCCTCAAACTCCGGTCCGCATGGTGCATTTTCTACAAAAGCGTTAATTCAGCGAATGCTCGATAGTGTTAAACATCCGCTATTTTCAATGAGTGGTCTTGATTTAAAGGATGCATCAGCGATTTCTAATATCAATAGGCCAACCGAGGCAACTCTCCTGATGGCTTTGGAGCACGCCCTAATAGCACGTGGAGTGAAGGTTATTTTTATTGATGAAGCCCAGCATGTAAAATATGTAAGCAAAGATTCTCAGGCTTCATCTGCGGTTATGGACTCATGGAAATGCTTGGCGGAAAATACCAATACAATTATTGTCATGATTGGCGCATATCCAATTTTAGATATTATATCGAATTCGGCACATTTATCAGGACGAAAACATCAAATTCATTTTCCTCGCTATCATGCGAACGCGGAGGATATTGTCGCATTTGGTCAACTACTTAAAAAATACTCCGAATTAATTAACTTCAATTCGTCGTTGGAGTCTTTAACGGATGTTGCTGAGCTAATGTATGAAGGCTGCTTTGGCTGTATTGGGCTTTTAAAGGGATGGCTCATTCGTGCGGATGCGTTATCGTTACATTGTGATATTTCATTCGATGAAAAGCTATTGTATAAAACAAGATTATCAGATACTGATCTTTCGGTAATTCGTAAAGAAATTTTAATCGGCGAAAAAACATTGCAAAACAAAAAACATTGCCTATCAGAAATTACAATTAGCGAAAGTTCCAAGCCTGATGACAGGCCAACCACTAAAAAAGCCAAGCCATTTCAAAAAAAACCAAGGAGAGAGATTGCCGGAAACAGAGTTGGAGATAAGTAAATGGTGTCGAAGCTACTGCCTATACAAGTGCGCGGCCGTGGGACTGCAGAGATAGAATCTCTGCATTCTTACATTCATAGATCGGCTTATCATCATAAAGTATCTGTTGGGGTGTTACTGAAATACATGGATCGAGAAATCAAGCGAGACAGTAGCTTTTCTGGACACATTGGTTGTTTGCCTAGTTATATCCATCACCATGAACATTTAAGAAAAAATTCCTTAAGTGATTATCTGATTGATAGTTTTGAACATTTAACGTGCCAATCACTTCGTGGTACAAATGCATCATTCCTTAACAATCAATTGGGATTGTCAAAACATGAACTGTCTACCGGATTCCGATGGTGTCCAGAATGCATAGCCGAAATGATGGAATTGGGGGAAGATCCTTACTTTAAACTAATTTGGCAATTTCGCGCCATTGGAAGATGTCCATTTCATCGGATATCGATATTGAATGCCTGCGTTAAGTGTAGGAGTTTTCAGAGTAGCTACAAAATAGCTAAGCATTTAGGAAAATGTCAGAACTGTTCCAGTTCTCTTGGTTGTAAGCCAAAGAAAAATTCTAGCCAGGAATTTAGGGATGATGCTGCAGATTTAATTCAGCTAGTTTATGAATGGCAGATGTCTAGCGATCAACAGATTGGCCCTTATAGTGTAAGCATATCGATCAATCAACTATTGGATAGTTATCGGTTACAGAATAAAGAGGAAGATTTTTATCGTCTGCTAAGTCGAGCGAAATTGCTGAAAGTCGCCAATAAAAAAGCTAAATTGTGTCTAAGCGATGCTCGTAAATTGTCTTTCCAATTGGGGATTTCATTGTTTGATCTGATATCAGGTAATGCCGTTAATGTATCTCAACGGCTGGACTTTAATGATATACGTGATTTTCCTAATAGCTTTTCACATGCCTCGGTCAAAGATGTAAAAGATCACAAAAGTGTTTTAAAAAGCCTTAAGAAGTTAAACGAGTCTGACGCTACTCCTATGTCATTAAAGGGTACTGCGAAGGCGCTTGGCGTATCGGTGGGATATCTTGAGTATAGATTCCCTGATCAAGTCAGACTGATTGTTGATCGGTATCAATCTTATTTAGATCAGGATCATCTGAGAAAAGTCTATTTGGCGCAAACACGAGCACTGCAGTATTTTCTGGATGTCTCCGAGAATCGAGTAACCAGGTCTAGAAAACACGCATATAAGCAACTAAGAGAGGAAACTGGGTTGCCCAAGTGGGTTTTAAAGAGAGCAATTCAAACTGCTTATCATGCAATTACTGCCACCAACATCCATGGAAACATGATTGCAAAAATCAAAGCTTGAAGCGCGCATTGTCAATAACCCATTCTTTTTGGGGACTGGATAGATAATCCCATATTTTTCGTATCTTCCAGTCTGGCATTGCACGCAATTGGTCTTTTTCTCGGTTACGGCGCATGATAAGCGTAAAATCCAATGGGTTATGACGAACTCCTTTTTCATTCAATCGCCAAACCAGCGTCGATAATTGAAGAGGAGTAAATGCGCCGCGTTCCTGAACGTAGTTGATGAAGTTTTCAATCTCGAACTCGTCGTCTTTTTTCAGAAGTTCGACAAGCGCATTGATAAGTCGCTTTTTACTCGCCTCACTTACTAAGTGCCGCTTATCTCGATTGACCTTGCGACGTGATTCAATCACATTCAGTAAAGCACCGGATTCATCAACTGCCTTAATTTCAAATTTGTTAATGCATTCAGACCCAACTAGCAACTCATTGTGGTTATGCGTATTACGAATATTGAATTGATAACGTATATTCGGATGATCGCATAATTGGCAAGTCTCATTAGGAGCTTCGAGATCATACATCTCTCCCGTGTAAACCCACTCTTTAAGAGCCAGTAACAGATTTTTCTGATCTTTACTCAAAGGAAGAATATTGTCAGCACTTCTGAATGCCCAATTCATAAATAACTCTGCATGTCCTATGCGCCCTTGATTAAACTTAATGCAAATTCCGAAAAGTCAGCTATTTACTGCTTAACAGGCTCTTGCGCCGATGGGTCTGGCGGAAAAATATTTCCCAAATCAAGACTAAATGTCACGCCGTTAAATTTCGCTCGCTCAACTGCGCCTTTGAATACATCAGTACAAAACAAGCCTGTAAAACCTTCAAACTGACACTTGAACAAAACTGCCGTATTAATTCTTTCTTCAAAGAATGCCAATGACTGCAGATCCCCCCAATCATTTTTTGTGCTGCGCTTTGTATCAAGAGCATTAAAATCTTCTGCACATTTCAACGCATTAAAAATCGCGCCGTTTTGTCCGTTATACGATACGGGTAAAATTTCTCCATCTGCGTCAATGAGTGTTGATAGCGCACCACAAGCCGATTCATTTAAATATAAACGTCCGTGATCAACGCTAATATCGGGTTGTTTGGTTTTGTTCTTGCTCGATGTACTGTCATAGAACGAAACCTCTAGTGGCTTCCAAATCGCGGCGTATGGTTTTGGTGTCGGGTCAATATGAAATGGATATTGCTTACCAAGCTTGCCAATCACTTCCTCGGAAGAAATTGTCAGCAACTGGTAATGCATACGGTCTGGATGAATGCGGTAAATGGTCATACTGGTAAACCTACACCTTTACGCTTCATAACGTAATCGGGAAAGGCACTGCTTTGTAATGCACTTTCCACCAGACCTAGAATATGCGCAAGAGCTTCAAAGGTAGGCGCACTCGCCAGGGTAATGCGCGTGTTTAACCAAAAATAGTAATTAAAACGATGAATTCGACTGTGTGGTACTGCGTTACTCAAACGCTTAGGCATATGCACTTTTGCTGCAGTGTTCTGTGGTAACCAACAACCGTTATGTGGGTCATCAATGCGCATCTTTCTCCACGCCAATACAGCGCGAAGTTTTACTGCCTCTGGGTGTTTACCTGCAACAATTGCATGAGCGTGACAGTATTTATTAGGCCGAGGATCGCAGGCTTCTTCCAAATGACGAGCAAGACGCGCCGAGTCGTGCCTTTCGGCTTCCAGTTCAATCTCGTCTATATCCACCGCACTTGCACGGTATTGTTCAATTCCAAACTGAACCTGTGCTTCTACTTTCACACGATTTAAATCTGCCTGTGTCGGCTTTTCAAGCATTGCAAAATTATCAACAATGCGTGCAGTTTTATCTTTTAGCGCATACGGCTTTGAAGCGTAAGGTATAGCCATTTTGTGGATGTCCTTTCATGCGTTTATATGAGTCAAAGAAGGCTGGGTATTCTATCGTTGAATAGGGTAAGTATGTCATCGCATATCGAAATCTATGGCGTGAAAATCGTCGATATGGCGAATAGAATTCAAAGTCCTTAAAAGTCCATTTACCCTCTGCAATAGTTGCAGCCCAAGCAGATTCTATCGAGTAATAAGCTCTAACACTTGTTCGCATCAGGGCAAGATGTGGGATTATGTGCTCCAAAGTCTAGAAAGCAGGCTTACCGGTTGCTGAAAGAGGAAATTGGTCTACCCAAGTGGGTACTTAAAACGCTATTCAGACAGCTTTTACGGCACTAAAAGGAAGGCGCTTCCCTCTCCTACCATTTGTGATCTATTCATAGTGTCTACTTGAGGTTTCCCCAATATTCCCCTATTGTCTCATTTTTCAAAGAGTGCTCAGGCTATGGGTGATGAAATATTGACCATTGATGAAGTGGCGGTTTATCTCAAGCTGGCCAAAAAGACGGCCTACCGTTTAGCATCTGAAGGAAAGTTGCCCGGCTTTAAGGTCGGTGGTAGCTGGCGGTTTAAGCGTAGCGACATAGAAAAATGGATTGCTTTGCAGATGAATAAAGTGGGTAGTAGCGAATAATATTGTTCGTCACTTATCGCAAAAATAATAAATTCAATCTTAAGGATTAATTAGGTGTCAGATCAGTTTTTCGAAAAACCCATACTCAATTCACCATACGAGTATCCCAATCAACATTGGCGATTAGACGAGTCTGGCCAACCCATTGATGGCCCTCCAGCTCAGTTTCGAAGAAAAGCAGAGTTTATTACGCCTATTCCTCGCCCACGCAAGCGCAAAGGACCAACCGAACAAACCCAAATGGATCTCGGTACTACCATTGGTTCGGATGGGGATACTCAGCGCTATGATCCGACCCCTATAATCAATCAGCTGCGCAGTCAGGTCGACGATTGGCGCAAACTGAAAGACCCGAACTCCTGGGGGGTTACCCCCGAAACTGCGCGGTTACTCCAGCATTGGCGACATCATAAATTCAGCGAGATCCGTCCCTTCTTTTGTCAGGTTGAAGCCGTTGAAGTTGCCATTTGGTTGACCGAAGTAGCGCCGAGGCTCGGCAACAAAGCTAAGGTGTTTCTCGACCACCTTGAGAACGCCAACTCAGACTCCAACCCCGGCCTAATGCGCCTAGCTCTCAAGCTGGCAACTGGGGCAGGTAAAACCACCGTTATGGCCATGCTCATTGCCTGGCAGACCATTAACGCCACGCGCCACCCTAACAGCAAACGCTTTACTCGGGGCTTTCTGATCGTCGCGCCAGGCATAACCATTCGCGATCGCTTGCGCGTGCTATTACCTAACGATTTGGATAGTTATTACGCCAACCGTGAACTGGTACCTCACGACATGCTCCCAGATCTGGAGCGAGCCAAAATTGTAATTACTAATTACCACGCTTTTAAGCTGCGCGAGCGCATCGAGATTTCCAAAGTCGGCCGCTCTCTACTCCAAGGCAGGGGGCAAGAGCTGAAAACCCTTGAGACCGAAGGCCAAATGCTACAAAGGGTTATGCCATCCCTAATGGGTTTGAAAAACATCATGGTTATCAATGATGAGGCACACCACTGCTATCGCGAAAAGCCAAACCGTGAAGAAGACGAAGACTTAAAGGGCGATGAAAAGGCAGAAGCCGAAAAGAACCGGGAAGCTGCACGTTTATGGATTACCGGTATCGAAGCAGCCAGTAAGAAAATCGGAAAAGAGGGGGAACCCGGCGTCATCCGGGTAATGGACCTATCAGCAACGCCCTTTTTTCTTCAGGGTTCAGGCTACGCAGAAGGCACACTATTCCCGTGGACCATGAGCGATTTCTCACTGATGGACGCCATTGAATGCGGCATCGTCAAACTTCCGCGCGTACCCATTGCTGAAAATATCCCCGGCCAGGAAATGCCTCGCTTCCGCAACCTCTGGGAGCACATTCGCACCAAGATGCCCAAGAAAGGACGTGGACAAGCGCAAGGTATAGACCCGCTAAAACTTCCATTAGACTTAATAAATGCAATGGAAGCCCTATACGGCCACTACAAAAAGACCTTTGAGTTATGGCAATCGTCCGGCATCAAAGTCCCACCCTGTTTTATTGTGGTCTGCAACAATACCGCCACTTCCAAATTGGTTTACGACTACATTTCAGGCTTTGACGAAGTAGGCGAAGACGGAAGCATCAGACCAGTTGAAGGGAGGCTTGAGCTATTCAGGAATGCTGATCCTAACGGTACGCGATACGCAAGACCAAGAACGTTATTAATCGACAGTGAACAACTGGAATCTGGTGAAGCACTGGATAAAAACTTTAGGGATATGGCAGCCGATGAAATAGACCGCTACCGCAAGGAAATCATCGAGCGCACAGGCGATATTAAACAAGCCGAATCCATTACCGACCAGGATCTCCTGCGGGAAGTCATGAACACGGTCGGCAAAGAGGGGCGCCTGGGCGAAACCGTCCGTTGTGTTGTGTCAGTTTCCATGCTCACAGAGGGGTGGGACACGAATACAGTCACCCACGTATTAGGCGTTCGCGCGTTCGGCACTCAATTACTGTGCGAACAAGTGATCGGCCGAGCACTACGGCGTCAATCTTACACGCTGAATGAAGAAGGCAAATTCAATGTTGAATACGCGGATGTATTAGGCATTCCTTTCGACTTCACTGCCAAACCGGTGGTGGCACCACCGCAAAAACCTAGAGAAACCATTCAAGTTAAAGCCATACGCCCTGAGCGTGATCACCTGGAAATTCGCTTCCCGCGAGTGGAAGGCTATCGCGTTGAATTGCCTGAAGACAAAATTGAAGCCAAGTTCAATGTGGATTCCTCACTCATCCTCACGCCTGAGCTCACCGGCCCCTCTCGGGTACAGCAGTCCGGTATTATCGGTGAGCGAGTGGACCTTACTGTCGAGCATCTAAGCGATTTAAGGCGCTCTTCGCTGGTGTTTTATTTGGCCACTCACCTTATCTACAAGAAGTGGCGCGAACAAGGCCAGCCACCACGCACGACCCTTTTTGGCCCGGTTAAGAAAATCGTAAAACAGTGGCTGGATAACTACTTGGAGTGCAAGGGCGGCACCTACCCTGCGCAGCTTATGTACTTGGAACTGGCTGATTTGGCTTGTAATAAAATCACCGCAGCCATTACCGATGCAGAAAAAGAAAAGAACCGTCCCATTAAAGCAGTGCTGGATGCTTACAACCCCATCGGTTCCACCAAGCATGTCAGTTTCAGCACATCCAAAACCGAGCGATGGGAAACCGACCCACGTAAAAGCCATATTAACTGGGTGATTCTGGATAGCGACTGGGAAGCAGAATTCTGCCGAGTGGCAGAAGCACACCCACAAGTAAAAGCTTATGTAAAAAACCACAACCTGGGCCTGGAAATACCGTACCAAATGGGCTCCAACCGACGCATCTACCGCCCAGATTTCATTGTGTTGGTAGACGATGGACGTGACGAAAATGATCTACTGCACCTAATTGTAGAAATTAAGGGCTACCGGCGGGAAGACGCCAAAGAAAAGAAAAACACGATGGATATCTACTGGGTCCCCGGTGTTAATCACCTTAAAAAATACGGTCGCTGGGCCTTTGTAGAGTTTGGTGATGTTTTTGAGATGCAGGACAATTTCGAAGCCCTTGTGACGAAAAAGTTTGAGCAAGTCATTTTTTCATTCAGTGAAATAAAAAATTTTAAGTCCCTTGAAATTGAAAAAAGGGCCTTCGATTTTATGGAAAAAAATCTAGGGAGCAACGGGGAACACGCAAGAATTCATGCTGAAATATTCAGCATACTTGATGAGCAACATGAATTCGGACTTAGCGATATCGAGGCAAAATCTCAGGGATGCGGTGCTACTCCGTGGGAATTCTTGAAGATTGTCTCGTTGTTAAGTGGTGAAGAGTCCTTTCTTAAAATGCAAATTCGACAGAAATTTATCTCCCCGTACAGGCTGATACCTTTATCAGAATTCTCTGACCGGCTTAAAGAGTGGAGGAAAAACCCTGAGGCAGGCCAGAAAAAATGGAATGAGTGGGCGTCTCAAGTGGAAATCACATGGAAGCTGAACACAGGACAAAAAACCAATGCCTAACAAAAATAGTGCGGTTGAATATATAAATCTATTAGAGAAAAAGGCTCCTGAGCTTTTGGATTTATTTTGTTCAGAAAACAATGAGTCGTTTGAAGTGGCATTCGATAAATTATTAGAAAAAGCCATCATTGGACTTCAGCAGAATTGTAAAGACTATTCGGCTCTCAACGAAAACGGTTTGTCTTCAGTTCTAGCCCAAGCGTTACAAATGCCAGGCTTAAATGTTCAGCGGGAGCCTAGCTCAAATGGACACGTAGATATCATGGTTACCGTGGATCATTCGTTTCCTTTAAAAATAAAGCTAATAGAAGCAAAGATATATGATGGTCCCGCGTACCACATTGAAGGGCTCAACCAACTGTTGGGCAGGTATACAACCGGGCAGGAAACGCGGGGAATTATTCTCGAATATGTTAAAAGGAAAGACATAGCAGGCTTGGTAAAAAAAATTAGGGAAGCTATGGATGGCCAGTTGCCGTGCCAACAAAAAGGAACAACTCAAGATCATATTTTAAAATGGTCATTCCTTTCTTGTCATAAACATTCTAGCGGTGAGGATTTGGATGTTGCGCACATAGGTTGCAATATGTATCACGCCTCAATAGATAGTAATTCTCAATCATGAAGAAGAATATGGATAAAAAAAAGAGCGTTGAAACTTTAACCCATGGCGAGGCCACCCGTCGCAATATTCCTACGGCTGAATTTCAATCTGTGATGGAAAAAGAACTACAAAGCCCCATCCGCATCGCTTACGAGCGCCGCAACCAAGACCTAGACCCGCAATTGGTCTGGCGCGGCAAAGATGTGCAAGATTGGTCGGATCTGGTCGTAAACGCACCGCCGCTTTATATACAGGAAAAAGTACACCCTAAAGTACTTATCGACGACCTTAAACGACAAACGGAAAAAGCCGAATCCGATATTGAGGAAGCGGAACAGCCAGATCTTTTTGCCGATTTTAACGGCGTACCCAGTGAAGACGCGAAAACCGAGTTCTACCAACACGACCAGAACTGGTCGAACCGGATGATATTGGGCGATAGCCTGCAAGTAATGGCTTCTCTTGCAGAGCGAGAGGGCTTGCGAGGGAAGGTGCAGTGCATTTATTTTGATCCACCTTATGGAATCAAATTTAATTCGAATTTTCAGTGGTCTACAGCAAATCGCGATGTTAAAGATGGGAACAGTCAACACATAACGCGTGAACCGGAACAAGTAAAAGCATTTCGAGATACTTGGCGAGACGGTATTCATTCCTACCTAAGCTATCTGAGAGACCGACTCACCGTAGCAAGGGATTTGCTCACCGACACAGGATCTATTTTTGTACAAATAGGAGATGAAAATCAGCACCGGGTCAAGTCGTTGTTAGATGAGGTTTTCGGTGAGGATAACTTTGTCACTCAGATTGTGTATCAGACAACACCATATGCGACAAGTGATTACCTGCCGCCTGTTTTTGATACGATTCTGTGGTACGCCAAAAAATATGAAAACCTAAAATATCGCCCTCTGTATAAAGACAAGTCGGATATGCAGAGCTATTCGCGATTTAGCACTCTGGTATCTCCTGACCGAAGTTATACACGCCCCAAAACGGAAGAGGAAAGAAGTAGCGGCCTGATTCCCGTAGGTTGGAATATGTTTCAAGCAGTATCTTTAGTGTCACCCGGCCCTACCAATTCGGAGCAAAAATTTACTGTATTTGGCAAAACGTTTTATCCGCCCCAAAATTCCCATTGGAAAACGAGCGTGGACGGACTAAATCGAGTCGCTAGAGCTGGACGAATTCACCTCACTACCAATGGAGTGAGGTTTAGAAGCTTTATAGATGACTTTTCTGTATCTGTGACACACAACATGTGGACAGATACGAGTGGGGGGATATCCAGTAGAACAGACGAGAAGCGGTACGTTGTACAAACTAGCCCTACTGTAATTCAACGCTGTATTCTTATGTCAACTGACCCTGGCGATTTGGTATTAGATCCAACGTGTGGATCTGGAACTACTGGTTATGTCTCGGAGCAATGGGGTCGCAGATGGATTACTATTGACACTTCAAGAGTCGCTCTCGCTCTAGCTAGGGCTCGAATAATGGGTGCGAGGTATCCATATTACTTATTATCTGATAGTAAAGAGGGGCAGGAGAAAGAGGCAAAGCTAACTCGTTCTGCCATTTCATCATCACCAGTATTTGGTAGAATTTCCAACGGATTCGTATGCGAGCGTGCACCTCATATAACTATGGGGGACATAGCAAAGAATTCCGAAATTGATGCGATCTTCGAAAAAACACACCCTCGACTGGAAGTGCTTAGGAGCACTCTAAACAAACAACTTGGTACAAATTACGAAGAATGGGACATTCCCCGTCAAGCCGGCACACCTTGGTCAGACAAGAATACAAAACTTCACGCCACAGTCCTGTCCGCTGATACGGACAAAAAGCAACAAACCGCGTTAGCGAAACTCAATACCGCGTTAAAGCGCAAATACACACTGGAAGATTTGCCCAAAGAGCCCTTCGATCTCTGGGATGACGAAAAGGCCATCGAGCTACACAGACAATGGTGGGAACTACGCATTGCCCGGCAACAAGAAATTGATACTTCTATCGCTGCCAAAGCGGATCAGGAATACCTGTACGACAAGCCCTATGAGGACAAAAAGAAGGTGCGTGTGGCCGGACCATTCACAGTCGAAAGTCTGTCTCCTCACCGCGTGTTAGGGCTGGATGAAAATGACGAATTAATCGACCCCATGGCGGACAAAGGCGATGAGTACAGTGACGTTCAGGACTTCACTCAGATAATTTTAGAGAATCTGCGGGTAGCAGGCGTACAGCAAGCCCACAAAGAAGACAAAATCCGTTTTAGCAGTATTACCCCCTGGCCGGGTCACTTTATCTGCGCCGAAGGGCGCTACTTGGAAGGTGACGAAGAATCCGGAACAGAAAGGCGTGCGGGCATTTTTATCGGTCCAGAATTCGGCACAGTTTCCCGCCAGGATTTAGTGGCTGCTGCCCGTGAAGCCGGCGACGCTGACTTTGATGTGCTAATCGCCTGCGCCTTCAGCTACGAAGGCCACGCCAGTGACCTCAACAAACTCGGCCGCATAAACGTGCTCAAAGCCCGCATGAACGCCGACTTACATATGGCGGACGAGCTCAAAAACACCGACAAAGCCAACCTGTTTGTGATCTTCGGAGAGCCAGATATTGAGATTCTGCCTGCAGACGACGACCAAATTCAGGTGCGCATCAACGGCGTCGACGTGTTCCATCCCAACACAGGCGAAGTACGCAGCGACAACGCCGACGGCATCGCATGTTGGTTTGTGGACACCGATTACAACGAAGAAAGCTTTTTCGTGCGCCAGGCCTACTTCCTCGGCGCCAACGACCCCTACAAAGCCCTCAAAAACACCTTAAAAGCCGAAATCAACGAGGAGGCCTGGGAAAGCCTAAACAGCGACACATCACGCCCCTTCGAAAAGCCGAGTTCCGGGCGTATTGCAGTGAAGGTGATTAATCATTTGGGCGATGAAGTGATGAAGGTTTATTCGGTTTAAATAAAACCTGATAGCTTTTAGCTATACATTCTGCGAGCGCGTTACAATTATGGGTTGAAATAAAAACTTTCTCTTGGGTTAACTGTCAACTAAAGTGTAAAGTGTCAACCCTTTTGTAAACTTTCAAATACTTTTAAGGAAAGGATCGCGCTATGGGCAAAAAAATGAACAAAGCGCCTGTTTTCTTCACGCTGGCGCAGATACGGTTTAACCACTTTTCCAAATTGAATGACGCTATTCCAGACATTCAGGATCGGCTGCGGCTTGCACATTTTCCCGATTTTCGACCGGAAAACGTTCAAGTGGTGGCGTTTCACGGTGGTGCTGCCAACATGTCGCAACAGGCTAGGTTTCTATTTGGGAACATTGACGGTACTGCTAACTTTATTTTGGATAACAGCTCCCTGACATTTCAAACAACCGATTATGAAACTTTTAACGAGTTTTCGGAGATGGTGGAATTGGGAATAACCACTCTGAACAACTCCGTTCCAAATGGCTTGGATTACGTCTCTCGTTTGGGCATTCGGTATTTTGATGCAGTACAACCGCCTGAAGGCGAAGAGCTTTCCCGGTACTTGATTACGGAAGTGCTGGGTCTGTCTGATAGGGTATCTGAGCTAACCCACAGCTTTAGCGAAACACGTTCCAGTAGCGAACATGGTTCATTACTAACAAGAGTAATTATTCGAGATGGCAAGCTTGGCCTGCCAGCTGAGATTGCCCCTTTAGCGCCTAGCGTTAAGGACAGATTTGAGCGGCATACCGGGCGCCATGCTGTGATTGATTCCGATGCGTTCAATGAAAAGCGACAGCCTTTTAATGTTGCACGAATAATGGCGAATCTGACTGGCTTGCACGATGATATCAACGAATCTTTCAAGCAGCTGGTCACTGAACACGCCATAGAAAGCTGGAAATAAGGAGTTTACATGCAATATGACATAAGTTCCGCAAACGGTTGGGTTGAGCATACGCCACAAACCGGTGAAAGCACTTGGACCCAAGTAAAGAAAGCCATGGTATTGCTTTCATTTTCCTCGGGCGTTTGTTTGCCGGTAGTAGCCTATGAACAAACAGGATACGAGACTCCGCTTTCAGCGTTGGATGCCTCTTACCCCTTGACCCAGCTTACCGATACGAGCGTCATTCATCATAAATTCAACATTGAAGACGCAACTGATCGAATAAAGCGTGTATTTGGCTTAAGTATTTCCAAACAAGCTCAGATCCTAGGCGTCTCTCGACAAACCGTGTACAACTGGCGCAATGGCGAAGAACCCACCGACAGAAACCTCGAAACGCTGACGGATTTGGGTGATGCAGCAGAGCTTTTCGAAGCTGAGGGGATTCAGGTTACGGGAATGCTAATGAATCGACCCTTTTACCAAGGTAAAAGCTTGTCGGACCTGATGGAAGCGCAAACCCCCATTTATCAACCGGCTCAAAAGCTGGTCAGCCAGATCAAACGAGAGGCGGAAGAAAAAAGCCGATTAGCTCAGCGCTTTGGCAATCGCAAACAGCCAAAAAACGATTATGGCTTAGATTTGGAGTAAAGTATTGCCATGGAAGCCTGGTCACGTTCAACGCCTTGGCGGCAAGGGAAATTTTTAGCGAGTGAGACTGCGGCAGAGCTGGGCTTAACCGAGGGTGATCCTGATAGGGTGGTCATCGTCGTAACGCACGACTGTGACCTGACTCAATCCATCGAATCCGAACCAGAAATAGAGGTCGTAATCGGCAGCCTCATTGAGGCTTACCAGTTGGATGGCAACTTTTCTAACGCTAAAAACGCACGCAAATTGCATTTATCCATCGAAGGTGGTCACAAACCATACATAGAGCTAATTGCTACAGATAAACAGCGGATAAATAAGGTTAGCCTGATCAACCAATCGCCCTCGTTGATGGAACTTAATGGGCAGAACAAAACTACCCTTTGCCGATGGCTAGCTAAAAGGTATCGCCGATCCGCCTTTCCCGATGAATTTGAGACAAGGCTTACAAACAACAAGCTTGATAGGAAAATTTCCGATGCCGTTAAAAATTGCGGCGAAAATATAGCAGAAATTTTCTTTGATCTTCGCAACCCTGAGGCTGTAGCAAACGAAAACTACCAACTCGACATCATAATTCTTTACAGCACTGCTCACGACGCAGGTGCCGCCAGGATCGATGCAGAAGCGGCAAGCAAAAAGATTCAGACAGCATTTGAAACACGACTTTACGATAAAAAGCACGAAACCTGGAAAGACATTGAGCTTGGATACGTGGAGTCCGTGGCGGATGAGAGCCTCACCTATCGACAATCGCAACTGCTCAAGGCATGGAGGCTTGAACATATCAGTTTGGCGGCCGATCCCCAGCAACCTATTGCAGAAGAATAACGATATGCTTTTTCGAATAGCGGACACCTTCACCGACAGTCTTACCAAATTAACAGGGCAAGAGCAGAAAGCCGTAAAAAACACCGCGTTTGATTTGCAGATGAACCCTGCAAATCCAGGGCTGCGCTTTCATAAGCTGGAAAAGGCTAAAGACGAAAACTTTTGGTCAGTCAGCGTCAATATGGACATTCGTTTAATCGTCCACAAGACCGAGCAGAGCTTATTGCTTTGTTACGTTGACCATCATGATAAAGCCTACGAATGGGCAAGCCGACGCAAGCTAGAAACGCATCCAACAACGGGGGCTGCCCAATTAGTTGAAATACGGGAAACCGTAAAAGAAATAACAATACCAGTTTACAAAAAGCAGGAGGTTGCTCCAGCCGTATACCCGCAGGCCAAACCCAAACTATTTGCAGGTATAGCCGAGGAATCTCTGCTCTCTTACGGCGTGCCTCAAGACTGGCTTGGAGACGTTAAAGGTGCTGACGAAGACTCGATTCTTGATATTGCGGCATATCTCCCAGATGAGGCCGCAGATGCTTTGCTGGCAATAGCTTGTGGCGGCACGCCGCGCATTCCTCCAATTTTACAATCTGGTGCCAACCCTTTCGACCATCCAGACGCAAAACGTCGCTTCCGCGTTATGCACGATGTGGAGGAGCTCGAGCTTGCACTAGAGTACCCTTGGGAAAAGTGGGCAATTTTTCTCCACCCAGACCAAGAGGAATTGGTTGAAAAACAATTCAGCGGTCCGGCGAGAGTCACCGGTTCTGCAGGTACTGGAAAAACGGTAGTCGCAATGCACAGAGCGAGACATTTGGCTCGCAGTAATCCCGATTCGCGAGTTTTGTTGGCGACCTTCTCGAGCATTCTGGCTAATTCACTTCGAGACAAGCTTAAGCACCTGCTAAGCAAAGAATTACGGCTTGGAGAACGACTTGAAGTCTATTCCCTTAAAGAAATTGCTATTCGGCAATACGCCGCGAATTTTGGCAAGCCTGTTTTAGCGAGTGATAACCAGATTAAAGAGATTTTAAAGTCGGCTACTGACGAGCAAAATTCCAATTTTAGCCAACGCTTTCTCTTCAATGAGTGGTTCCATGTTGTTGACGCTTGGCAGATCAAGGATTGGGAGGCGTACCGAGATGTTAAGAGGCTAGGGCGGAAAACACGCCTAAATGAAGAAAAGCGCCAAGAGATTTGGGCAATTTTTCACCAGTTGGAAAAGCAGCTTAGCAGTGAGGGAATGATCACTGAATCTGAAATGTATGCTCGGTTAGCCGCAAAGTTTTCCGAGACAGACCGGACGATTTTCGATTACGTGGTGATCGATGAAGCTCAAGACCTTTCAATTCCTCAACTGCAATTCATTGCCAGTATTGGCAAGAACCGGCCGGACAGTTTATTTTTTGCTGGTGATTTAGGTCAGCGCATCTTCCAGCAGTCATTTTCATGGAAGCAACTTGGTATCGATATTCGAGGCCGATCTACCACCTTACGCATCAATTACAGAACTTCCCACCAAATTCGCCAGCAAGCTGATCTGCTGCTCAATTCGGAAATTACGGATGGAGATGGGAATACCGAAAACAGGAAAGGCACCATATCCGTATTCAACGGCCCCAACCCTACATTGGAAATTGCCGAGGATGTAACTTCCGAAGCGGATATCGTGGCCAGGCACCTGAACCAATTCGTCGAGGATGGGATTGAGCCCCATGAGATTGGCGTGTTTGTGCGCTCAGAAAATGAAATCGACAGGGGGCGTGCGGCTGTTGAAAAGGCAAGCCTTTCAGTAAATGTCTTGAATTATCGGATGGAAAGCTTGGTAAACAGCGTCGCACTCAGCACCATGCACTTTGCCAAAGGGCTTGAGTTTAAAGCCGTGGTTGTTATGGCTTGTGATGAAGGTATCGTCCCGTTTGCCGAGCGTTTAAATATGGTTGCAGATGACCCGGTAGAACTTCAAGAAACTTACGAATCTGAAAGGCACTTGCTTTACGTTGCTTGCACTCGCGCACGCGACCGGCTAGTGATTACATGTGCTGAACCAGGTTCTGAGTTTTTGGATGATCTATGCATAAGTAATAAAGAGTGATGCGAAGTATTTCACGCGATAAGTTTTGCAGGATGATTTGCCAGCGCATTGAAGGTTGTTAAACAGTTAAATCCGTATTAAATCAATTTGTTCCGCTGGAGGTGAATATAGCAATCTAAATGCTAATCATCTGACTTTAAAGGTGAATGAAAAAACTATTCATAACCACATGTTGTAGTGTGCTGCAGCTAGAGAATAAGTCGTTTCGAGATCGTGCTGGCTTACTTAATAGTTATCGAAGTAAAAGCGCTTCGAGGTGAAGCGCTGTACAGTTACAACAAAATTGGCCATATATGGTGTACTAATACACGATACATTGGCCAATACGGCCAAATTATGGTGTCGAGAACACAAAGAGTGTGCGATTATAAAGATGGTGGGCCCAGCTGGACTTGAACCAGCGACCTGCCGATTATGAGTCGGATGCTCTAACCAACTGAGCTATAGGCCCGAAAAGGAATTGCTTAATCTGCCTTGCGACAGCGAGGTGGCATTATAGAGACAAGTTTTGCATGTGGCTATAGTTGTGAACTTATTGTGTTAGCTAAAAAACAAAACCCGCTCATGAGCGGGTTTTGTTTTATCTGGCGACCGGATAATTAATGAGCAGTGTATTACTCATCAAGGAAGCTGCGCAGGTGATCTGAGCGTGAAGGGTGGCGCAATTTGCGCAACGCTTTGGCTTCGATCTGACGGATACGCTCACGCGTTACGTCAAACTGTTTGCCCACTTCTTCCAGGGTGTGGTCGGTGTGCATGTCGATACCAAAACGCATACGCAATACTTTGGCTTCGCGTGCGGTTAGGCCAGCCAGTACTTCGCGTGTCGCTTCCATCAGGCCTTCCATTGTTGCTGACTCCACCGGTGAAATAATGGTGGTGTCTTCGATAAAGTCACCCAGATGTGAATCTTCATCGTCGCCAATGGGGGTTTCCATGGAGATAGGTTCTTTGGCAATTTTTAATACTTTGCGAACCTTATCTTCCGGCATTTCCATGCGCTCGCCGAGCTCTTCTGGGGTTGGTTCGCGCCCCATTTCTTGCAGCATTTGGCGCGATACACGATTGAGCTTGTTGATGGTTTCAATCATGTGCACTGGAATACGAATGGTGCGTGCTTGGTCTGCAATCGAGCGAGTAATTGCCTGACGAATCCACCAAGTGGCGTAAGTAGAAAATTTGTAACCGCGACGGTATTCAAATTTATCCACTGCTTTCATCAGGCCGATGTTGCCTTCTTGAATCAAATCGAGGAATTGCAAACCGCGGTTGGTGTATTTTTTTGCGATGGAAATAACCAGACGCAAGTTGGCTTCAACCATTTCTTTTTTCGCACGGCGGGCGCGCGCTTCGCCAATCGACATGCGGCGATTAATATCTTTGATGCTGGCAAGACTTAAACCGCTTTCTGCTTCGATTTGTGCAAGCTGTTGTTGTGCTGTTTGCACATCGGGCATTACCCGTTCGAGTTTTTCGGCGTGATCAACTTTGCCTTTCAAAAATTCAGGCAGCCAAGCATCGTTGGTTTCATTGCCAGGGAATTCTTTGATAAAGGTTTTGCGTTGCATCTGGGCTCTGCGTGTACACAGTTCCATAATGTAGCGCTCTTGCTTGCGCACATTGTCGAGCATCTCGCGCGCTTTGCTGTAGATTGGGTCGAATTGCTTGGCTGGCAATTTGAAGAATTTGAACAGGTCGCCCAGAGCTGACAATTCTTTTTCAGCTTGCTTGCTTCCATAACCGTATTTCGCGAGTGTCTTGTTCACTTTGTCTTGCTGTTTTTGCAGCTCTTCAAAGCGAACGCGCGCTTCTTCCGGGTCTACCCCGGAAACGGCTTCTTCTTCATCGTCTGTGCTCGCTTCTTCTTCGTCGTCATCGGCGGCAGGTTTTGCACCAGCAGCGGTTGCGACAGGAATCTCTTCAACTTCAGCGAGAGAGGCGGGAACATCTTCAACGGGGTCGAGCCAGCCGATAATTACGTCGGCAAGGCGACGTTCTTCTTTGGCGACCAGTGAGTATTCATCGAGAATTTGCTGAACCGCACCTGGCCAGTAAGCAACGGCGTGCATCAGTTCACGCACACCTTCTTCGATGCGCTTGGCGATAACAATTTCGCCCTCGCGAGTCAGCAGTTCAACCGTGCCCATTTCACGCATGTACATGCGCACTGGGTCGGTAGTGCGACCGGTTTCCGTTTCCACGGCAACCAGAGCGGCGGCGGCTTCAGCGGCGGCGATTTCATCAGCGGCAGAGTCGCCGTCAGTCATTAACAGGGTGTCGGCGTCGGGGGCTGTTTCATAGACGCGAATACCCATGTCGTTGATCATCTGAATGATGTCTTCGACCTGATCCGGATCAGAGATGTCCTCCGGCAGGTGATCGTTTACCTCGGCATAGGTTAAATAACCTTGTTCTTTACCGCGGGCGATCAGTTCTTTAATACGGGACTGTTGCTGTTGGACGTCTTCAGACATTCGAAACCCTATTTAAAACCTGATGAGTGAAATGCAAAGCCCGTAATTATACTCCACTTGCTTGGGTGGATTCTAGGCGATTGGTGGGTGACGCAAAAATCTTCAAGCTGTTTTGAATTAATCGTGCAGATTCTGACCAGCTTTGATGATTATGGTTCTGCTTTTATTGCTAATGCTGCGCGCACCAGTTTGTCGCGCTCTTCTTTGGTGAGTTGAGTTAAGTCGGCATTTTTTAATTTTGCCAAGGATTCGGCTACTTTTTTTTGTTTTTGTTGTTGGCGCAATTTGCTCATGGCATCGCTAAATGCGGCTTGGGTGTCGTAGTCGGCCTTAGCCGGTTTGTCTTGCCGGTTTTGGCTTAAGGCGTTGGCCGCTTGTAGCAAATCGTGACCGGCAACAGCGGCTAATCGCTCAGTATTATCAGCGCCGTAAACTCCGCGCCAGTAACCAATCAAATGTGACAAATTGTAATGTGGCCGCTCATGTAGCACTTTGAGTAGGCGCCCGAGCATCAGGCAATCGGAATCGGTTTCATCTGCTAGCCATTCGTCGTGATTGGCTTCAAGGCCCGCCAGTACGGGATAAGTGAGTAGCAGCGCTAGCGCTTTGCGTACGGGCGGCATCAAATATTTACTTGCGGCGCGCGCTTGTAATTCCGCTTGATAGGGCTGCTTGAGGGTTTGGCGTTGTGTGCGCGGTTCTTCGTAAAACTCCTGGTAGTCCGCAGGTGGCAATTGTTGAGGAAAATCGCCGTATTCTTCGTAGATTGCGAGCGGTGGGTGATCCCATTCCGGTTCGTTTTTTGTCGCTGGAGCTGCTTTTGGCGGAGCAGCCCTGGGTGCAGTTTCTTCGGTTTTGATTGGTGTTGGCGGCGCCACAAAAAGCGGTTGCATCTCGCCTTTTTTTTGCTGCTCTTGAATTAATTCCTGCAGGATGTTGCGATTGGCCAGACTTTCAAACATCAATTCGCGAAACACGCCTTTGGGCAGACGATCTAACAGCGGTGCGGCGCGTTTGCTAAAGGTGGCGCGGCCCTCCATGGTGCGGATATTTAAACCTTCGGCGACTGCATCAAACAAATAATCTTCAAAGGGTACGGCGAGTTCGATCATGCGCTCGAATTTATCCGGGCCTATCTGGCGCACCAGTGTGTCTGGATCTTCGCCTTCCGGCAGGAATAGGAATTTCACTGTGCGGCCATCGCTCATGGTGTCGAGCGATGCTTCCAGTGCGCGGTGGGCGGCGTTGCGTCCGGCTTTGTCGCCGTCAAAACAAAATACCACTTCGCTAGTGTATTTGAAGGCGCGGTCGAGATGGTCGGGGCCACAGGCGGTGCCGAGCGTGGCAACACCGTAACCGATACCAAATTGCGCGAGGCTGACCACATCCATATAGCCTTCAACCACTAACAGGCGCGGCAGTTCGCGATAGGCGAGGCGCGCTTCATAGAGGCCGTAAAGTTCCTGGCCTTTGTGGAATACCGGTGTCTCGGGTGAGTTGAGGTATTTGGGTTTGTCGTCGCCCAATACTCGTCCGCCAAAGCCGATTACCCGCCCCCGCGTATCGCGGATAGGAAACATAATGCGGTGGCGGAAACGGTCGTAGAGTTTCTTTTCCTGCTCTTGATGAATCAGCATGCCGCCTTCGATCAGCAGGTGTTTGTCTTCATCGTTGCTGGCGAGGGCTTTGAGCAGGTTATCCCAGCCGGGCGGTGCAAAGCCGACACCATAGGTTTTGGCGGTTTTGCCATCCAGACCGCGATTTTTTAAATAATTGACCGCGAGATTTTTGCTGGGGTGGTGGCGCAATTGTTGTTGGTAAAAGTCATCGGCTTTTTCCAGCAGGGTGTAAATACTGCGTTTTTCCTGCTCGCGCTTTTCTTGTGCTTCGGTCTGCACTTCGCGCGGGACGTCCAAGCCGGTCAGTCGAGCGAGTGATTCAACGGCCTCGGGAAAGCTGAGTCGCTCGTAATCCATCACAAAACCCAGTGCATTACCGCTCGCACCACAACCAAAACAGTAATAAAACTGTTTTTCCGGGCTTACAGTAAAAGAGGGGGTTTTTTCGTCGTGAAAGGGGCAGCAGGCGCTGTAGTTTTTGCCGGTTTTGCGCAATTTAACGCGACTATCGACCACATCGACTATGTCGAGGCGGTCGAGCATGTCATCGATAAAACTTTGCGGGATAAGGCCGGCCATGTGATCGTCGCCTGAGGAGATAGCTAGAGACTAGCAGTTGACGATTTAGTTGCTCAACTTGGCCTTGAGAAGCTTGCTCACGTCGCCCATATCCGCGCGGCCTTGTACTTGCGGCTTGAGTAGCGCCATGTCTTTG
>CAXAVL010000006.1:0-39653 GCA_963971905.1 uncultured Cellvibrio sp. | reverse complement strand
CGAGAAGATCACGCTGACCGTCTTCAAGGTGCCGGGCGAAACCAACACCGATGACCTGTCGCCAGCACCTGATGCCTGGTCGCGCCCTGATATCCCATTGCACGCATTGGCCATGTTCAAAATGGCACGCGATGGCATCACCCCTGACGAGCCGGGCAAAATCGGCCCAATCAAACAAATCGAAGTATTGAAAACCAAAGGTTTCCCATTGGTATTTGTGGGCGATGTTGTGGGCACCGGTTCTTCACGTAAATCGGCTACCAACTCAGTATTGTGGTTCATCGGTGAAGATATTCCCGGTGTACCTAACAAGCGCACTGGCGGTGTATGTATCGGCAGCAAAGTCGCGCCGATTTTCTACAACACAATGGAAGACGCAGGCGCTTTGGTATTTGAAGCACCGGTAGACGACCTGAATATGGGCGATGTGATTGAGATTCGCCCGTACGAAGGCAAAATCCTCAATGCTGACACTGGCGCTGTGATCTCTGAATTCAGCCTCAAGTCAGAAGTGTTGTTAGATGAAGTTCAAGCCGGCGGCCGTATCCCGTTGATTATCGGTCGCGGCCTGACCACGAAAGCACGCGCATCACTGGGCTTGCCTGCAAGCACATTGTTCCGCTTGCCAGAAGCACCAGCTGACAGCGGCAAAGGCTTCACCCTCGCACAAAAAATGGTAGGCAAAGCTTGCGGCACTACCGGCATTCGCCCTGGCACTTACTGCGAACCCTACATGACCACCGTAGGTTCACAGGACACCACCGGCCCAATGACCCGCGACGAACTGAAAGACTTGGCTTGTTTAGGTTTCTCTGCCGACCTGACCATGCAGTCCTTCTGCCACACCGCTGCTTATCCTAAGCCAGTGGATATCCAAACCCAGCACACCTTGCCCGACTTCATTATGACTCGCGGCGGCGTTTCCCTGCGCCCAGGCGACGGCATCATCCACTCTTGGTTGAACCGTATGCTGCTGCCTGACACAGTAGGTACTGGTGGCGATTCACATACCCGCTTCCCAATCGGCATCTCCTTTCCAGCGGGTTCTGGCTTGGTGGCATTTGCCGCAGCGACCGGTGTTATGCCATTGGATATGCCTGAATCTGTATTGGTTCGCTTTAAAGGTGAATTGCAACCGGGCATCACCCTGCGTGACTTGGTTAACGCAATTCCTTTGTATGCAATCAAAGCCGGTTTGTTGACCGTAGAGAAGAAGGGCAAGAAGAACATCTTCTCTGGCCGTATTCTCGAAGTAGAAGGTTTGCCCAACCTGAAAGTAGAACAAGCGTTTGAAATCTCTGACGCATCGGCTGAGCGTTCAGCGGCTGGCTGCACCATCAAGTTAGACAAAGCGCCCATCATTGAATACATGACCTCTAACATCACCATGCTGCGCTGGATGATCGAACAAGGTTACGGCGATATCCGCACCCTTGAGCGCCGTGCACAGAAAATGGAAGAGTGGATTGCTAACCCAGAGTTGATGGAAGCAGATGCCGATGCAGAATACGCCGCGGTTATCGATATCGATCTGGCCGACATCAAAGAACCAATCCTTGCCTGCCCTAACGATCCGGATGATGTGAAAGTATTGTCTGATGTCCAAGGCGTGAAGATTGACGAAGTCTTTATCGGTTCGTGCATGACCAACATTGGTCACTTCCGCGCTGCCGGCAAGTTGTTGGCTTCTACCAAAGAAGAATTGACCACTCGTCTGTGGATCGCTCCGCCAACCAAAATGGATGAGCATCAATTGATGGAAGAAGGTTACTACAGCATTTACGGCGTTAAAGGTGCCCGCACCGAAATGCCTGGCTGTTCACTGTGCATGGGTAACCAAGCGCGCGTGGCTCCGAGGTCGACTGTGGTATCTACCTCTACCCGTAACTTCCCGAACCGTTTAGGTGAAGGCGCTAACGTGTATTTGGCATCAGCTGAATTAGCCGCAATTTCTGCAATTATCGGCAAACTGCCAACACCCGCGGAATACCAAGAGTACGCCAGCAAGATCAACAGCATGTCTGCTGATATTTATCGCTACCTCAATTTCAATGAAATTGAGAGCTACCAAAACGCCGCCAACGAAGGCAAGCGTATTGCAGCGGTAGAAATTCAAACTGTTGCTGTATAAGTTGTAAAAATAAGGCGCAAGCCTTAAAAAAAATCCCCGCATTGAAAAACATCAATGCGGGGATTTTTTTAGAGTAAATAAAAGACTTGTTTGTCTACTCCACAATCGGCGGGCGCTTGCGCGGCGGCACCTTGGGACGACGAGGTGCAGCAGAGGCAGCGCGTAATTTTTTGTCGTGACGTTCACGCTGTGCCGCTTCATCGCGGGTAGGTTCCATCATGCGCGTATAGGTTGAACTATCAAAACCTGCTGTCATACACAGATCCTGAATTTCTCGCTCGGTAAGATCTACCCACTGGCCAACCCGTACATGGGAGGGAATAAAAATATTAGCGTAGCGAACCCGCTTCAAGCGGCTCACTTTTACCCCTTGTGATTCCCACAAGCGACGCACTTCGCGATTGCGGCCTTCCATTACCACACAATAGAACCAGCGGTTTTTACCCTCACCAGCACCGTCAACTATATCGGTAAAACGGGCAACACCATCATCCAGCGCAACACCTTTTAATAGACTTGCACGCATTTCATCGGTTACTTCACCTTGAATACGAACAAGGTATTCACGATCAATCACCGACGATGGATGCATAAGTTTGTTCGCCAATTCACCATCATTGGTAAACAGCAACAGCCCGCTGGTATTAAAATCCAAACGGCCAACTGAAATCCAACGCTCACCTTTTAATGCCGGCAAGTGATCGTAAACAGTCGGGCGACCTTCCGGGTCAGAGCGCGAGCAAATTTCACCTTCGGGCTTGTTGTAGAGAATCACACGGCGACGCGTTAATTCACTGCGCAATACCACTCGCTGACCGTTTACAAAAATTTTATCTTGCGGCAGAACTCTATCGCCCAATTTGGCGATTTTGTCATTCACCTTAACCTGCCCCGCTTCAATCGCTCGCTCCATTTCACGGCGCGAACCCATGCCAGCACGGGCAAGTACTTTCTGTAATTTTTCATCGCCAGGCGCGGCAGGTGCCAAGGTTTTTTCACTGGCGGCCGGTGTTGCTTTTGGTTTGGATGAGGCTCTAGAAGACTGTGCAGGTTTACCTGCTGCCGATTTCGCAGGGCGTTCGGATGCATCACGCTTATGCGCTGCATTACTTTTTGCAGGTTTTGCTGTAGCTGCTTTTTTATCGGCAGATTTCGCTTTTCCTGCAACTACTGGCTTCACAGCCTTGGTAGGTTTTTCGGGTTTATCTTGGTTGATTTTCTTCACCATAGGTTATTAAGCAGTTATTCACTGCGGGGCTCTTCTTCATTATCTGTTGCAGCTTCCGTATTTGCAGGCGCAGTATCTTGATCTGCATCGACAAATGCCTCTTCGCCATCTACAAAACCTTCTTCGTAAACAACACTTTGTGCATCTATCGGTTCAGCATCACTGTCAGGGATAGCAACAGGAGGGGTCGCATCTAAAGTCGGAGTATCTGGAATAGGTGCATCTGTATCTTTTTCACCTAAACCGGCCTCACCCAAATCCAGCACTGGATTTAATTCATCCAAATCGCGAATTTCACTGAGTGAAGGCAATTCATCCAAACTTTTTAAATTGAAATAGTCCAAAAACTGGCGCGTGGTAGCAAACAGCGAGGGGCGACCGGGAACATCGCGATGCCCAACGACTTTCACCCAATCGCGCTCCAACAGGGTTTTCATAATGTGCGAGCTAACTGCTACGCCGCGAATTTCTTCAATATCACCGCGGGTAATCGGTTGGCGATAAGCCACCAGTGCCAGTGTTTCGAGTAATGCGCGGGAATATTTTTGCGGTTTTTCTTCCCACAGGCGGTTCACCCAAGGCGCAAGATTATCGCGTACCTGGAAACGCCAACCGGATGCCACTTCTTTCAATTCAAAGCCGCGCTCGGCACTGGCGGCTTGAATGTCTGCTAATGCGGCAGCAATCTCTTCTTTGCTCGGTGCCACTTCGGCATCAAATAAATCCAGCAAGCGGGCGATAGTCATCGGCTGACCAGCGGCGAGGATTGCACCTTCAATAATCTTGCGCAGCAATTCAGCATCAACTGGCATTTGCGTTACGGGTACAGTCGCCGATTCTTCGGTGTCAGATTCCTCGTGTGCCGCGCGCAGTTCCTCGCCAATTTCTACTGACGATTGCAGATCCTCATCAAGAGTATCTTCCGTGTGATCGATTTCGTTTGTCATTGTGTTCTGGCTTTTACATGAATAGGTGCAAAGGACTCGCTTTGGACAATTTCCACCAGCGACTCTTTAATCAATTCCATCACCGCAAGAAAGGTGACAACAACTCCAAGGCGCCCCTCTTCCGCCTTAAACAGGCTGACAAAGGGTACAAAATGTTGATGTGCCAGCGTATCCAATACTTGCGCCATACGCTCTCGGGTAGACAACTTTTCTTTGGATACGTGGTGACTTTCAAACATATCGGCGCGGCGCAGCACTTCTGATAGCGCCAATAATAATTCCTGTAGTTCTACATCCGGATCAAGTCGCGTCAAGCTGCGATCCGGACCTGCTGCAGTGACAGGGAACACATCGCGCGCGACTCGCGGCACATGATCCAAATCCACAGCGGCCTGCTTAAAGCGCTCATATTCCTGCAAGCGACGAATAAGTGATGCCCGCGGATCCTCCTCTTCTTCATGCTCTTCGGATGAACGCGGCAATAACATGCGCGATTTGATCTCGGCGAGCATGGCAGCCATCACCAAATATTCTGCTGCCAGTTCAAATTGATGGGTTTCCATCAAATCGACATAGGCCATGTACTGCGAGGTAATTTCCGAGACATTAATATCGAGAATATCGATATTTTGACGGCGAATCAGGTACAGCAATAAATCCAGCGGCCCTTCAAACGCTTCCAGAAAGACTTCCAGTGCATCGGGCGGGATATATAAATCCTGTGGTAACTGGGTATAGGCCTTGCCATGAACCATCGCAAAGGGCATCTCCCCCTGCTGCGGCCCTTGTTGCGCTGCAGTTTGCCCCTCGGCCACCGCAGTGGCATTTGCACTCGCTGTTTCTTCGCAAGCCGCTTGCGCAGCGGCAACAACATCCAAAGATGCTGCCGAAGAAGTCGTGTTGTCGAGGGTTTCACTCACGCAAGGTAACTCACAGGTTGGCCAATTAAATCAGCGGCTTTAGTGTAAGCCGGATAACAAGGGCGGCATTATAGCCATTTCAGGAGGCGCCGGACAGCGCGAACGCCTTACAAACAACTTCTTTATAGATCAATTAGTTAGATTCAAAAGGTGAGAAGTCACCTTTCCCTTGGCGCACGAGTTGTGGCAAGTCTTCGGTTAAATCAATCACCGTGGTCGGCTCCAAGCCGCAATAACCACCATCAATTACCAATTCGACGAAGTGCTCAAGTGTATCGCGAATATCGTAAGGGTCCGTCATGGGAAACTCTTCTCCCGGCATGAGCAAGCTGCTGGTCATCAACGGCTCACCCAACTCCTCCAGCAATGCCAAGGCAATTGGATTATCTGGTACACGCAAACCAATCGTCTTGCGCTTCGGGTGCATCAAGCGACGCGGCACATCGGCAGTCGCCTCAAGGATAAAAGTATAAGCCCCCGGAGTGTGGTTTTTAATCAACCGGAACGCCTGATTGTTAACGCGTGCATAGGTCGCGATTTCGGATAAATCGCGGCACATCAAGGTAAAATTATGGTTTTTATCCAGTTTACGCAGGGTGCGAATGCGCTCCAACGCATCTTTATCGCCAATATGGCAGCCCAATGCATAGGCGGAATCTGTTGGATAAACCACCAAGCCGCCTTTGCGAATAATATCGGCCGCCTGAACGATCAAACGGTGCTGCGGATTTTCCGCATGGATCTGAAAAAACTGGGCCATTGTGATGACTCCTTTTACGGCACACCTACCGACACTAATGCATCGGTCTGCGAAAATAATGTTAATAACTAATGTTGGTTATAGCCTAATAATTCCCAAACCGGTTTGGCATGGGCAGGCAAACGCCCAAAGCTGCCCAATTCCTGCCAGGGCTGATCAGGGATATGAAAATCGGAACCGCAGGATGCATAGAGTGATCGCTCATTCGCGATCCGCAATAAATCTTCCGTCTGCGCTGCTGGCTGCAAGCCACTAATCACTTCTATTGCATCGCCACCTGCAGCAACAAACGAATCGGCCAGTGCACACATTTTGGTTCGCGTTAATTCGTATTTGGCAGGATGCGCTAACACCGCCACCCCACCTGCGGCATGAATCCAACCAATAACCTGATCCATCAAGGGCCATTGGTATTTCACATCAGCTGGTTTACCAGCACCCAAATACTTTTTAAAGGCCGCATTGATATTTTTAACTGCGCCTATGGAAACTAAATATTGCGCGAAATGTGGTCGCCCCAAGGTTCCGCTACCCGCAAGGGCCTGAGCACCCGCTAAGGCACCGGGAAATCCCGCCCTTGATAAACGATCGCCAATTGCCAGCGCGCGCGCATTGCGTGATTGCTCTTGAAATTCTATCGCGGCAAGCAACGAGGGAGAGTGAATATCAACCCCCAGCCCAACAATGTGTACGCCACCCCTACCCCATTGACTGGAAAATTCTATGCCAGATATCAAGCTGATCCCTGCATCCGATGCGGCTTTTTGTGTAATCGCTATAGCAGCTATGGTATCGTGATCCGTAATCGCCAGCACCGCCACACCACGCTCTTTGGCTCGCGCAACTACCGCCTCAGGGCTAAGTATGCCGTCAGAAAAATAGGTGTGGCAGTGCAGATCAAATATCACTCAAACTCCAAATAAGTACATCACCAGGATTGGTCATGACCGACAACAACACTGAAAAGAATGCGAGCATGTTAGCCGATAAACCACCAGCGGAGCCCGTAAATTCGCAACCAAAACCCAAAAAAGAAAGTTTTTTAGCCAATCTGCTAATGAACATTGTTATTCCCACACTGATTTTGACCAAACTCAGTGACGATGAATATCTGGGAGCGACTTGGGGGTTAATTGTTGCACTCGCCTTTCCTATCAGTTACGGCGTGCGCGATTTTGTGATCAACAAAAAAATTAATGTTTTTTCCGCCCTGGGAATTGTGAGCGTACTACTCACCGGTGGACTAAGCCTCCTACATCTAGCACCGAAGTATTTTGCAATTAAAGAAGCCGCTATTCCCGGCATTCTTGGCATAGTCACACTTATATCGATTAGAACTCGCTATCCATTGGTGAAAACGTTTATCTATAACGATAAAGTTCTAAAGATTCATAAAGTCGATGCCGCCCTCCAACACTACGGCACACAAAAGTCGTTCGAACGGACACTGACCACAGCATCATTGATGATTGCTGCTTCGTTCTTCTTATCGTCCGTTTTAAATTACGTGCTCGCTAAAATTATCTTGGTCAGCCAGCCGGGCACTGCAGCATTCAACGCTGAATTAGGTAAAATGACCGCACTGAGCTACCCAGTGATCGCGCTGCCGATGATGATTATCATGATGGGCACCTTGTTTTACGTATTTCGCAGCATTCGCGTGCTCACGCATTTGACACTGGAAGACGTTATTAACGATGGCAGCGAAGATTAAGCGCAAGCCAACGTTTTTATCGCCAAATAAGTGCACCACCTTATTATCTAAGAGAAAACTTCATGCTTTACGCGATAATTAGTGAAGACATCAACAACAGTTTGGAACAGCGCAAGTTAGCGCGCCCAGCCCACATAGCACGCTTGCAGCAATTAAATGATGAAGGCCGCCTTTTTGTCGCAGGCCCGCATCCAGCAATAGACAATAATGACCCAGGTACAGCCGGATTTACCGGCAGTCTTGTAGTTGCAGAGTTCGCTTCCCTCGAGCAGGCGCAATCCTGGGCTGACACAGATCCCTATGTCAGCGCAGGTGTTTATGCCAAGGTAGTTGTAAAACCGTTTAAAAAAGTGTTGCCTTAAGTCTTTTTACTTTTCATTTTTAAGGATCTGAACAACCGTGAAAAAAACCTTTCTGCTTGGCTGTACGCTATCGATGTTTACACTGCCGTTCTTTAGCGCCCCCAGTATGGCTGCTGATAAATATGTTTCTGACGTAATTTACATTCCCTTGCGCAGCGACAAAAACCCACAAGCAAGTATTCTGCAGCAAGGCTTGGCAAGCGGCACCAAACTGAATTTTATTCGTGAAGAAACAGGCACCGACAACAACAAATGGTCATTAGTCATCACTCCCGATGGTACCGAAGGTTGGGTGCGCAGCCAAAATATCACAGCGAAACCCACCGCCGCTTTACAGCTAGCAGCATTATCTAACTCATCGCGCGATCTGATGGCACTGCAAACTGAAAATGCCCAACTCAAAGAGCAGCTCGCAAAAGCCCAACAAGAACATCAACAGCTGTTAGCTGACACTGAAGACATGCGCCAAGCAGCCACCACCGCATTTAACTTGGAAGAAGAACATCAGCGCATGCTAAAAGAGAACCAGCTTTTGCAAACGCACGCAGATGTACTGAAGGCGGAAAATGAAAAACTCAAAAACACTGACCGTTTTAATCACTGGGTTTACGGTGGTGGACTCGTTTTTGGCGGCGTTTTTCTATCATTTATTCTGCAGGCCTTTGGCCGTCGCAAGCGCAGATCAGAGTGGCGTTAGGGGGAAATATTATGCTTAAAAAACTCGCCTCTTTATTGCTAGGTTTTAGTTTGGTTACTAGCTCGTACACATTTGCAACTGAAAACACCTTAGTCGCCATAAAAACGGACCTAGGTACATTCGTGATTGAAACATATCCCAAAGCAGCACCGCAGACCGTGCAAAATTTTCTTGGCTATGTGGATGCGAAATTTTATGACGGCACTATTTTTCATCGTGTCGTTCCTGGTTTTGTTGTTCAAGGCGGCGGCATGACGTTTGATTTTGCCGAAAAAGAAACGCGCAAAGCTATCCCTAACGAGTCTATTAATGGGTTGGCAAATGATTACAAAAGCGTCGCTATGGCAAGGCAACAAAACCCGGACAGTGCCACTGCGCAGTTTTATATCAACCTGAAAAACAACTCCGGATTAAATGCCACCGAAACAAAACCCGGCTATACCGTATTCGGCAAGGTCGTCGCCGGAATGAAGGTGATTGAGAAGATTGCACAGGAGCCGCGCGGTATGTTTAAAGCGTTCCCTGAGGCGCCCAATTATGCTATCCGTATATTAAGCGCCACACGCACCGATGCAAATGGTTTGCGTACACTTATTGAATCACAAAACGCACCAAAACCATCCAGCATTAAAGATGCATTGGTACCCATAAATGAATTACAACAATAGCACTGCACTCAGCGTTAATTTAAATAAAATTGCGCTGCTTAGAAACTCACGCCCCGGCGATTACCCCAGCGTAGTCGCACACGGTGAGACCTGTATTAAATCAGGCGCAGATGGACTTACTGTTCACCCGCGCCCCGATCAGCGCCACATTCGCCCCAGAGATGTTTACGAACTCAGTGAGCTGGTTCAAGCTCACCAAGGTATTGAATTTAATATTGAAGGAAATCCCTACGCTGAGTCACTCGGTGATTTTCCGGGGTTTATTAAATTGGTGCAGGATGTACGCCCACATCAATGTACGCTGGTGCCCGACTCCAATGACCAGCTCACCTCTGACCACGGATTTGATTTAAATATCGCCGGCAAAAAATTAGGCCCGCTCATTCGCGAGCTGCAAGATTTGGGGGTACGCGTCAGTTTGTTTATGGATCCCGATATCGAGCAAATTAGTCTCGCCAAAGAATTGGGTGCCGATCGCATTGAACTCTATACCGGCCCCTATGCCGACGCTTACAAACAACAAGATGAAAAATTTCATGCATTGTTTAAAACTTATTTCGACGCGGCAGAGCACGCTAAAAAAATAGAGATAGGCTTAAACGCAGGGCATGATTTAAATTTAGATAACCTTGCACACTTCCGCCAAGTGCCATCCCTATTGGAAGTTTCAATTGGTCATGCATTAACGGTCGACGCGATTGCGATGGGTATGCCCACTGCAGTAACCGCATACAAAAAACTCTGCACTGCATAATCCTCATCTACTTTTCTAGCGCAAGAAACCCAACATGAACAAACCCACTGAAGACAGTCCGGCCTATCTGGAAAAAAGACGTTTTTTTGATTCACTTATGACTGTCTATGGCCGCAAAACGGTATTGGAAGCACTGCAAGACCCGGCAACATTTATTTATCGCTTGCACTTGGCCAGCAGTAATAAATCCGCAGCCATTCTTGATGAAATTATTTCGCTGGCACAGGCAAAGGGCGCAGAAATTGTGTATCACGAACGACAAGCCTTATCGCGCATCTCCAAAAATGCATCGCAAGATCAAGGTGTAGCAGCCGATTTACAATTGCGCGGCTATCAACTTTACGATCAATTTCTCGCTGAAAACAACAACAAAAATTACACGCTGCTCGCGCTCGATGGCGTACAAAATCCGCAAAACCTGGGCATGATCATTCGGTCAGCTTGCGCAGGTAATATTGATGGTATTTTGCTACCGCAAAAAGGCAATGCCCAGATTGACCCGCTGGTAATTAAAGCGAGTGCTGGCACGGTTTTTCGCGCACCCCTATTACGCTGCAAAGATCTGGCACAAGCCTTGGCTGACTTTAAGCAGTCGGGAGCAGTGGTCTGCGCGCTATCATCCCACGCTTCAACCGAGTTAAAAAAATTTACTCCTACCGCACCTTGTATTTATGTTTTAGGCAATGAGTCGGACGGCGTTTCTCGCGAAGTAACCCAGTTGTGTAACGAGCAAATTTGCATCCCGATGAACAATTGCGTTGAATCATTAAACGTTGCAGTTACTGCCGCATTAATTGCATTTAAATAACCCAACTCAGGCATCAAGTACAAAAAAACAGACATAAAAAAGCATAAAAAAAAAGAGGAGCAATTGCCCCTCTTTTTAGACTCAAAACAGCTCAACTTACAGCTTGTAACCGTCTTCCTCATGCAGACTTAAATCCAAGCCGATACTTTCCTCTTCTGCCGTTACACGTAAACCTGAAGTGAACACACCGGTAAGTTTCAGCAAAACATAAGTGACCACAGCGGTATAAACAAACGTAACCACCACACCTAAAAATTGCACACCCAACTGTTCACCCATAGTGGTAATGCCAGAGGCAAACCCTTGACCACTGAACACGCCTAGCTCAGTAGATGCAAAAATACCGGCAAGAATAGTACCCAACACACCACCTATACCATGTACGGGAAATACATCGAGCGAATCATCAATTTTCCATACGCGCTTTACCAGCTGCGTCATCACAAAACAAACTACACCTGCGACGAGCCCAATAATTAATGCACCGCCAGGGCCAACATAACCCGATGCCGGTGTAATTGTTCCCAAACCTGCCACCATGCCGGTAACAATACCTAACACGCTTGGCTTTCTAAAACGCAACCACTCAATCGTCATCCAAGCCAATGCACCTGCGGCGGCGGAAATATGCGTCACCAACATCGCCATTGCTGCATTGCCATTGGCTGCCAGCGCACTACCCGCATTAAAACCAAACCAACCTACCCACAGCATGCCAGCACCTGTTACCGTCATGGTCATATTGTGCGGAGGCATAGGTGTGGTAGGAAAACCGTTGCGTTTACCAATCACGACAGCCGCAACCAGCGCCGCAACACCTGCAGTGATGTGCACTACAGTACCGCCAGCAAAATCCAACAGGCCTTTCTCAAACAACCAACCTGAACCAGCCCACACCCAGTGACAAACAGGGATGTAAACCGCAAACAACCAAAGTGCAGAAAAGATAAGCATTGATGAAAACTTCATCCGCTCAGCGAACGCACCAACAATCAGCGCGGGGGTGATAATGGCAAACGTCATCTGATACATCGCATGCAGGCTAAGCGGGATATCCCCTGCCAAGGCATCCTCAGTAATATTCGCCATAAACACCATACTTAAGTCGCCAATCCATGCGTTTCCAGTTCCAAACGCCAAGCTATAACCGGCAATCAACCATAGAATCGACACCAGACAAGCAATCGCAAAACATTGCATCAGCACCGACAGAATGTTTTTAACTCGAACCAAGCCACCGTAGAACAGTGCCAAGCCGGGCAGAGTCATAAACAGAACCAAGGCTGTTGAAGTCAAAATCCAAGCCGTATTGGCGCCATTAAGAGCTGCCTCCTGGGCAAAAGCACTCTGACAGAAAACGGCCAAAACCCCTCCCAGCAATGCAACGAGTTTGAAATTTAGCTTTTTCATAGTAACCCCATGATGGTTCTTTATCGTTAATAGGATGTTCTCAATACAACCCAACCCCTGCAGTAGGGCCTGCTCTCTTTTGATACAAAGTTAATTTCTTAATGGCAGAAATCAGTTTAAATGGTCTTTACCCTCAACTGGCAATGCACCAATCTAAAGCACGATTTACTCATTTTTAGGTTGTAATCAAAAGGAATCCAACTACAGCAAAAAACAAACCATATTTATTTTTTAATTATTATTCAGATAGATACAAATAAAGTTACGAAAAAAGCAGGACAAAGTCGCACCACGCAAACACATAGTGCAAACGATGGGTCATTTTTGGTGCACAACTCTCAGAATGCCATTGAAGATGCACACCCAAGAGCCATCACGCCTCCTAATGACGAACCGTTAAACCATTCGCAAGGCTGCGCCATGATGCTATTAAGGATGGGATAATCGCCAACACTAGGGCTATGGCAAATATTGCCAGTAAATACTGCAGTTGTTGGATCGTCAAAACACTTGCTGCGATATGCAAGCCCCACTCGCTGATGAGCCAGGGTTGCAGGAGTTTAATCCCGACGATTAACAACAACTGCGCCGATGCCACCGACACCAGACACATCAGAAATACTTCACTGACAATCAACATAAACAGATACACAGGCCCAGCGCCTAATGCTCGCAGTATGGCAAATTCCCGATGACGCTCGTTCAGCGCCGCAAGCAAACTGGTTGTCATGCCCAGCAAACTCGCCAATAGCACCAACCACGCAATCAAATTGAAAGCAGCTTCTACCGAACCAACCAGCTGCCATAACTCGGTCAATGCAAGGCCGGGGATAATGGCTTGCAGCGGCTCACCGGTGTACTGATTAATTTGTCGCTGTACCGCAAAGGTTGACGCGCGTGTATTCAATCCAACAAGAATTGCCGTCAATGCTTGCTCATGAGCGTGATCATTTTCATCGACATGATTTGGTTCTTCATCATGATGAACATGTTCTTCATCGCTATGCTGGTGATGGGCATGAGAATCGGATTTGTGGGCGGCTGATTTTTGCGTGGAAGGAATGTGCACACCTGTTTGCCATTCATCATGAATGGCAGCCATTCCGGCAAGGGAGATATATAAGCTTTTATCGACAGGTGTCCCAGTAGGAGCAAGTATACCGGCGACAATAAAAGGCGAGTCGTCGTGTTTGGCAAGCGATACCTCAGCGATGCCGTGCGCCAATACGATTTTATCGCCCACGTGATAATGTAATTTTCGCGCTACCGCTGCTCCAATCACTACATCGTATTTTCCTGCAAAGGCTTTTCCTGCCGCAAAATCCAGCGGTTGTTTTTTGCCATAAGCATAGTGCGCAAAAAAATCTGGCGTAGTGGCGACTACTCTGTGCCCCTTGTGTGAATCGCCCATAGCCAGTGGAATAAGCCATTTCACCTGGCTGTGTTTGGCCAATTCTTCATAGGTTTGCCAGCGAATATTGTGCGTGCTGCTGCCCATATGAAATACGGAATACAACAATAAATTTAATGCACCTCCGCGCGCGCCCACAATCAAATCAGTTCCCGATAGCGTATTGTTAAAGCTCTCTTTCACTTGCGTGCGCAAATGGCTAACACCAAGCACCAGCAAAATTCCAATCGTGAGCGAAAGAATAGTAAGCAAAACAGTGCCGCGGCGATTCAGTAAACTCTTACCAGCAAGGCGTATACGCATCATGCTTGCACCTCACTCTGATCCGATGCAGCAATGGCTTTTGTACGAAAATCTTGCATATTGAGCACACGATCAAAACGCGACACCAATGTCTTATCGTGACTTACAAATACCAGACAGGTTTTTTGATCCAGCAATTCAAACAACAACGTCATAAACGCTTCACGCATATCTGCATCTAATGCAGAAGTTGGCTCGTCGGCGATAATAATGCGCGGGCTACCCAACAGAGCACGCGCCAGAGCAACACGCTGCTGCTGCCCTACACTGAGTTGATGAGCCGGCTGCTGCGCCACAGCGGCGATACCCAAACGCTCTAGCAATAATGGAATTTGTTCCTTGGCACTAGCTTGTTGCGCTCGCGGCAAAAACTCGATGCGCATGCGTAAATTATCGACACAATTCAAGTAGGGAATTAAATTGAACTGCTGAAAAATAATACCCATATGATGTGCACGAAATTGGTCGCGTTGGCGATTGCTTAAACCGACTATATCTGTGCCCAATAATTTGATGCTGCCCGTGCGTGGCGACACGACCCCAGCCATCAAATTCAGCAGCGTACTCTTGCCAGAACCCGAAGCACCGTATAAAAATACTTTTTCCCCGAGGGCGATACGCAAGTCATCAATTACCAACAGAGGCGCATGCTGTTTATTCCAAGCGTATTGCACAGACTGCACTGAAATCGCACTGGCATCCGCCATATCGCTGTGGTTAATCGCATTGCTACGTATGTTATTACTCATGTTGTTACTCATGCTGTCATTCATAAGAAAGGCTTGTATGATTGGGTGATTAATTCAGACACTGTAAGCACGCAGGCAATTTGAGACAACTAATGACGGAATCTATTCAATGCAATGTAATTTTTTAGCGCGTTACGTTTTTGTGCCTTACTCTAACGTACTTTGTTTTTTTTCAGCCACTTTTTTTGCGCCCTTATGTTTGCTCTTGGTTCTCGCCAGTGCAGCTCACGCAGTGCCCGAAAATCTAATGCGCCCAGCGGTGACTATCGAGTGGATAGAATTATTACCCGATGAAGATTTACGCTTGTTGGAATCCATCCCGCAGGTCGATCACGAATCACTAAGTGAAGACGAGCTAGCGCAGGACTTACCAGTCGATGGCTTTAATGCCGACACCTCGGCATTTGAAAACCAAATTGCCAATGCGATTGCCGAATCAAAACAAATGCTCGCCGATGAAAAAAAATCCGGCCGCGATTGGCGCGACGCACTGAAATCAACCAATGTGCGCCCCGAATTTAACAATAAACGCATCCGCATTGCCGGTTATATAGTACCGATTGAATACGACGAGAAACAAATCATCACCGAATTTTTTCTGGTGCCATACTTCGGCGCCTGCATCCATGTTCCACCGCCGCCACCCAACCAATTAATTTATGTGAAACACCCCAAAGGTTTTCAGTTACCAGACCTTTATACGCCCTTTTGGGTTGAAGGCACGCTAGCATTGGAAACTCAGGAAAATGAATTGGGGCTATCGTCTTACTCTATGCGCAACGTCAAACTCACTCGCTATGAAGAACCAGAAGAGCCGGAGTTCTTAAATTAACAATCGATAACGTTATCTCTAAGCGATATCTCGACCAGAAAAAAGTTTAGTTTCCGTTTTTGGAACGCGGGGCGCGCTTGATGTGGGGTACTGCCGCTTTTAATTGCGAGCCGCAATATTTGCAATCACTCGCTAAGCATGCTCAATCAAATCGCAAGTCAGCACCAGGCGCTTGGGTTGTTCAATAGTTGGGACTGGTGAGCGGTGGATGATGCCGTGACCTTCATTGCCTGCCCATAGCTCACCCTTGAAGAGAGCGACGTCGCCAATACCCATACGCTGAATATGATGTTCACTGGCAGTGATTGCGCCGGGCGTGCCGATTTGACTGGCGCGCACTGTGGCTAATGCCGAGCGATCGGCCAGTTGATCTGACAGCCATTCGGTGGCTATACCGTAATAGCTGGTAATTAATCGAATAGCGACATTATCGGTATGGAAGCGCGGGCACATGGCATGCTCAAGAGTGTTAATGCGCAGGCCGAGAATTTTTGCATCGAACAGGCAGGTAAACATCTCAAGTACTTGATGAACGTCAGCATAAAATGCAGCGGCACTGATGCAGGAGCTTTGCTCGCTGATTAATGCCGACGGAAATACGCGCTGAATTTCCTCCATCAGTTGTTCCGGTGAACCCGATAATTTAAGCGCAATGGTGTTGGATTTACACAGGAGTTCGTTTAAGTAAGCTTGAACTTCCTGCTGCAAATGCCGCTGCCAAATCGCGATACTGACGGCATCATCATAAATGCGCGCCAGCACGGAGGCATCTTGCTCGATTGCCCAATCATCGGCGATTGTTGTTAATGGTGAAATTACATTCATGATTAACCCCTATCCTTAGTGAGCATGCCCTTGGGTCCATGCGGGGAAAGGATCGGGTAATGTTTTCCAATAATCCTGTCCCTGCAATACCTCCTCTTCGCTGAGTAAACATTTATCCAGCTGCTCTATAACAAAGTCCTTATCAATATTTTGGCCAATAAATACCAACTCCTGGCGCATATCGCCAAAGGGCTCCACCCACTTATCCATAATGTAATTGACGTGCTCCTCATCTTCAGGCCAGCGCTCTTTGGGAATGGCTTTCCAGAACATTCCAGCAGCGCCGTGCTGGGCGATGCCGCCCGCTTGACTCCACTGTCCCGCCCACTGCGGGCGCGATGCCAACCAAAAAAATCCTTTTGATCGAAGTAACTTTCCTTTTACTGCTGGACTTGAAAAGAACTGGTAAATTTTTTCTGGATGAAACGGACGGCGCGCATGATAAGAAAAACTGCTAATGCCATACTCTTCCGTTTCCGGCGTGTGTTCACCGCGCATTTCTTTTAACCAACCCGGTGCCTGCTGGGCTTTGTCAAAATTAAATTTTCCTGTATTAAGCACCTTATCAAGCGGTACCTTGCCGCGCTCCACGGGGATAATTTCTGCATCGGGATTTAGCTTGGTTAAAATGGCATAAAGCTCGGCAAGCTGTTCGGCGGTAATTAAGTCCGTTTTACTGATTAGCAACACATCGCAAAATTCGATTTGATCTACCAGTAAATCAGCCACATTGCGCTCATCCTCTTCGCCCAGACTCTCACCGGTTTCCTGCAGTGAAAACGCATCGTAATAGTCACTTAGAAAATTCACCGCATCGACCATTGTGACCATGGTATCCAAGCGCGCAACCTGCGAAAGACTTTGGCCGTCCTCATCTTCAAATGTGAAGGTTTCGGCAATGGGCAGGGGCTCAGAAATACCGGTGGATTCAATCACCAAATAATCAAAACGCCCTTCTTCCGCCATGCGCTTCACTTCGATTAATAAATCCTCGCGCAGTGTGCAGCAAATACAGCCATTGCTCATCTCTACCAATTTTTCTTCAGCGCGATTTAACTCCACCTGATTTTGGATCAACGAAGAATCAATATTCACCTCACTCATGTCGTTCACTATAACGGCGACACGGCGATTCTCGCGGTTGTTTAAAATATGGTTAAGCAGCGTGGTTTTACCGGCGCCTAAAAAGCCGGAAAGAACGGTTACGGGAAGTAAACTCATTATCGATTGCCTGATATTTTTTAGTGTTAATAATTAATTGCGTTGTTTGGAAAAATTTCGTTCCAACTTTTCCTGACGCGTTTTTTCTTCAGTACTGTATTCAGTTGTTGGCCGCGCGAGCAACCGCTGCAGACCAATCTCCACGCCCGAGGCTTCGCAGTAGCCATAGTCATTGCGCTCAATTCGCTCCAACGCCTTATCGATCTTGCGCAGCAAAAAATATTCGCGCTCCGCAATTCGCATCCGCTGGCGGTTATCTTCCTCCAGCAGCGCGCGATCCAATTCATCGGCCTCTGCAATAGGCGCTGCAATTTCCTGTTTGATACTTTCTATGTGTTCACTGGTTTGATGTTTTAAATCCAACAAAATCTGCTTGAAAAACGCCAACTGCAGCTCATTCATGTAATCGCTCGCCGGCATTTTTAGAAGCTCTGCGGCAGTAAGCGGCGTACAGAGCACTTGAACCTCGGGCTTAGCCATTAAATATCCTCTGTAGCGCACCAAATGGGATGTTATAATGTAACACATAATATTTAAAGGGCAATTATCCAGTCAACAAAAACAAGGGTTACGGTTATGCAAAGCGATCGCTCTATTACTGATTGGCAAACCAAAGCAAGAGCAATATGTAATGGCTCACAAGTAGTAATCACCCCAAAACGCTTGGAGGTCTATACCGCCCTGCTCAAGGCAGGCCAGCCTATGAGTGCTTATGATCTGATCGAGGCAGTAAACGCGGAGTTTGCGCGCCACCTAACCCCTATTTCCATTTATCGGATGCTGGAGTTTTTGGAGCAAAAACATTTGGTGCGGAAATTAAAGTCGGCGGGGAAATATCTGGCTATAACCCCAAAGCTGGAAGCAAATTGTGAACAAGTATCACAATTTCTCATCTGCGGAACCTGTGGCGATGTGAAGGAATTCGGGGTCAATCAGCGATTATTAGTAGAGTTAAAGACTTTTATAAATTCAACTGGCTTTCAATTGAACACTATGGAGCTAGAGTTAGATTGCATCTGCATGAACTGCTTAATCCACTTCTACTGAGCCCTATCCCACTTCAAATAACTAACCAAAGTTGTGTAACAGCCACCCATTTGTTGCAACTAAGACTAAACATCAAACAAAATTTAATTTTTATGCACAAATTTGCATATAATGCGCCCGCACGTCCCTGTAGCTCAGCTGTATAGAGCGGGCTCCTCCTAAGAGTCAGGTCGGGGGTTAGAATCCCTCCAGGGACGCCATCTGAATTTTCGATTCGCCCTGAACAAGCAGCCCAGCGCCCATTTCTGGGCGACACGCCAACAGAGAAAACCTAAGCAGCCCTCAAGCCTGCGTCCATTATGAATCTCATTTTGCTATCACCAGACGACTTGCTCGCCGATAACCGCGCTTGCATTAAAAATCCGCGCCAGCTTGCACATATCAAGCAGGTTCACGGCGCCGCCTTGGGCGATAAATTAAAAGTTGGCTTGATCAATGGGAATATGGGCAGCGGGCTGATTACCGAATTGCGCGATGACGCAATATCGCTGGAAATAGACCTACACCAGCCAGCACCGCGCGCGCTGCCATTAACGCTAGTGCTCGGTTTGCCACGGCCAAAAATGATGCGCCGTATATTGCAAACCATTGCCACGCTCGGCGTTAAACAACTGCATTTGATCCATTCTTACCGCGTAGAAAAAAGCTATTGGCAAACACCCTTCCTAGATGAACAGAGCATTCGTGAGCAATTGGTTTTAGGGTTAGAACAAGGCTGCGACACCCAATTACCGCAAGTGCACTTACACAAACGTTTTAAACCTTTTGTAGAAGATGAGCTGCCAACAATTGTGGCCGGTAGCCGCGCGCTGGTTGCACACCCCTATACACCCACCGTTTGCCCCTGCCAGATAGATTATTCACTGACATTAGCAGTAGGCCCTGAAGGCGGATTTATTCCTTACGAAATTGATTTGCTGGAAAAATGCGGTTTTGAAGCGGTGCATTTGGGGGAGAGAATTATGCGGGTGGAAACAGCGGTACCCTATTTACTCGGCAGATTATTTTAATTAAAAAAATGTTCAGTCTTATTCGCTGGCTAGTTCGCGCTGCAAAATGGTTTCAAATTCGGCGACCGGTACTGCCTGGCTTGATAAATAGCCCTGATAATAATCACAACCAAACGATGCCAGAATCGCCAATTGTTCGGCCTCTTCTACGCCCTCTGCAACTAATTTCATATCCAGCAAGCGCCCCATGGTGATAATGGTTTCGACCAATACTCTATCGTTGCGGTCATCAATAATATCGCGCACAAACCCTTTATCAATTTTTAATGTACTTACCGGCAAACGTTTGAGGTAGCTAATTGAGGAGTAGCCAGTGCCAAAGTCATCGAGTGAAAAACTGATACCTCGTTCACTCAGGGTTGTCATAGTGACAATGGCATCATCAACACGCTGAATAACAATGCCTTCGGTAATTTCCATATCCAATGATGCGGTTGGAATTGGATATTTTTCCAGAGTTGCCAATACATCATCAACAAATGCCGCACGGCGAAATTGACGCGGGCTGATATTAATACTCATTGTCATGCCTTGCTTCCATAACCCTGCCTTATCCCATCTCACCAGCGTTTTGCAGGCAGCATCCAACACCCATTGACCAACATCAATGATCATTCCTGAAGTTTCTAACACAGGAATAAAATCAACCGGTGAAACCATACCCTTGGTAGGATGATTCCAGCGCAGCAGTGCTTCAGCACCTACAACACGACCACTGGGAATATCAATTTTAGGCTGGTAATACAATTCAAATTGCGACTCTTCCAGTGCGCGATGCAAATCACCTTCCATGGTTAATTGGCGGCTCACTTTATCGGCCATCTCTTCGTTAAAAAATTCAATTGAGTCGCGCCCCTTTTCTTTCACCTGATACATAGCGGTGTCGGCGTAGCGCAGCAATTCATGAACAGAATTATTTTTTTCCGGGTAAACCACCACGCCCACACTACAGGTCACCCGCAGTTCCATGTTGTCATACATATAGGGCTGGGAAATGATAGCGCGAATTTTTTCGCTGATCTCACCTGCGCGTAATGCTGCGGTTTCGATATTTTGATCCAGCACAGTGAGCACTACGACAAACTCATCGCCACTCAAACGCGCGACCAAATCCTCCTCTCGCACGGATTGCAATAATCTGTTTGCAACCACTTCCAATACCCGATCGCCAACTGGATGACCAAGCGAATCATTGATAGTTTTAAACTGGTCGAGATCGATAAACAATACCGCCCCAAAATACCCATGCCGCTCTGCACGACGCAATTCATGCTCAAGGCGCTCGACTAATTGCAAACGATTGGGCAAGCCAGTAAGGGCATCGTGGTGCGCCATAAATTCCATTTTGGCTTGGGCATTTTTTCGCTCGGTAATATCGACCGACACAATTAACGCAACTCGCTCGTCGTAAAACGCGAGCGGCATAATGTGCGTTTGCAAAAATAGTTGTTTCCCGGTTGATGTCACAAAACGCTCTTCAATTACATCCAACTCTTCATTGCCACGAATGACCCGGTAATCATTTTGCAGCATGGTGTCTATATCGAACACTGAATCTTTAAGTAGCTGGCGAACATGCAAGTTGCGCATTTGTTCAGGGGTATAACCCAATTCATTAGCGAGCGCTTTGTTAGCAAATAAATAATAACCAGCGATATTGCGCGCGCCGATCATTACCGGTAAGTGATCGATGATTTGACGTAAATGCTCTTCGCTTTTACGCAGAGCCAACTCAACTGCGCGACGCTTGGCGAGGGAAAGCTCAACCACATCCAACAATTGATTAGAACTGGCGATTAGTTGCGCAAGCTCGTCTTTACGTTGCGCTGGCAATTGCGTGAGGCGATTAACGCCGGGATGATCGGGATTAATACTATTAATTTCACGCGATAGCCGTACTAACGGTTTAGTGAGGGTGTAATAAAAAACCACGAACAGCAGCAACACCAAGAACATATTGCGCAACAAACCTGTCATCAACGCGGTTTGCGAGCGATTGTAAAAACCCTCCAAGGCCAAATCCATATCTACCGAGAAACGAATACTCCCCGAAGTACCATCGCTGTAGCCGGGCAACAACAGATTCGCGGTGTATTCACGGGTATTTTCAGCGATTTTATTAGTGAGCCAGCGGGTTTTTACTTCCGAGCGCGTGCTGCTACCTTGTGCAAGCACATTGCCAGTATCATCGTAAATTACGACTTCATAAATAAAACCATAGCGCAATAAGCCGTTAACCACTTCGTAGGAAAGCTCATCATCCAGAGTCGATACGGAACGTACAGCAGGAGGTGTGGCAACTTGAATTACACGGTCGATCAATGTTTTGAGTTCTTTTTCCTGATTTAAAAAATCAAGATACAACTGTACTGAACTCAATAAGAAGCTCAAAACAAACGCCAGAATGATGCCAATCTTGGCAAGCTGGAAAGAGATGCCATTAAAAAAGGAAGGCGCTTTATCTCTCATTGACCTAGGGTTTCCGAAGGACTTTATCAGTTATATGGGTGGGATAGTGAGTGCCTTACACTGGCAATTTACGCTCAGTCTTGCGTGAGTATAGAACAAGATTATCCATGTCACCTAAATCTATAGTGTTATTTTCTATAGGAAAATTAACTTTTTGATAGTAACAATGCAGCATCACCACAAGGCATGGAAAATGATTTCGCAACACCCACCTGAGTGAGCTGCCCGCGATAAATGTTCAGCCCCGCAAGCAGGCCAGTATCTGATTGCAGTGCCCCCATACCCTCTTCCGCCAAACGGATAATGTAGGGCAAGGTTGCATTAGTCAGCCCCAGAGTTGCTGTGCGGCCTACCGCGCTAGGGATATTCGCAACACAATAATGCACCACCCCCTCTTCGATATAGGTTGGGTGTTGATGTGTGGTCGGTTTGGATGTTGCAAAACACCCGCCTTGATCGATTGCAACATCGGCTAGAACGCTGCCGTTTTCCATCTGTGCGATCAGATCCCGACTCAACAATTTAGGCGCGCTAGCACCTGCGTTCAATACGCTGCCAATAATCAAATCCGACTGCAGTGCTATCAACTCGATGCGCTCTTGGGTTGCATATTCACAGATCACACGGCCGCGCCATTGCTCATCCAGCTGCCGCAAACGCGCCAAAGATTTATCCATTAAATGCACTTGGGCGCCTAAACCAACCGCCATAGCTGCGGCATTTGCCCCCACGACACCTCCACCCAATATCAACACATTGGCCGGTGCGACACCTGGGATACCACCCAATAACACCCCCTTGCCACCCTGCGCCATTTCCAGATGATGGGCACCCGCCTGCACAGCCATGCGCCCGGCAATTTCCGACATAGGTGCAAGCAAAGGCAATCGCCCCTGCGTATCCGTCAAGGTTTCGTAGGCGATGCAGCTTGCATCAGATGCGAGTAGCGCCTCGGTTAAGGTGCGATTGGCGGCCAGATGCAAATAAGTAAACAGTAGATGGCGATTATTCAGTAATGGATATTCTTCAGGTTGCGGCTCTTTGACTTTCACAATCAAATCCGCACTGACGTAAACCTCGGCTAAAGAATCCACCAGACTTGCACCTGCTTGTTGGTAGCGCGCATCACTAAAACCCGCCGCCTGCCCCGCACCACTCATCACATAAACACTGTGGCCACGCCGATGTAATTCAGCCGCGCCTGCCGGTGTTAAAGCAACCCGATTCTCACCTGCTTTTATCTCTCTTGGGATACCGATACGCATAAGCGCTTTTCCTGTCATCAATTACTACCCAACTGAGTATAGCCAAAGGACTCATACAAACTCATTCAGCTTGCAGCAAGTTGGCGCAACTTATGCTGCATAAGTTATGTACAGTTTTTTGACACTCAATTTGAATCAGAAATCGCGCAAAAGTGAGTTATTTACCGCTAATACTGACAATTTGGGGCACTGCGGTGACAAAAATGAGGCCATTGAGGTAGTTATGGGTATCGATGTCAGTGATTTACGCGAGTTGATTATCAAACCTTATTTGCACGGTTTAGGGGAGCATTCAGAGATTGCCGAGAACCTGCTGCTCGGCACCGCAGCACAAGAATCATTTTTGGGACTGCATTGTTATTGCGCGCAAACCAAAGGCTTAGGACTGTATCGCATCACTGCCGAAAAACATCAGGAGCTGTGGGATACCTATTTAGTGCAGTTTCCCGATTTAGCTTCGCAACAGCGCGGTTTAGCCAGCCAGCAGCAATTTTTAAAAAATCCACACGGTGAATTGATCAGCAATTTAACTTACAGCACCGGTATGGCCTGGATGATTTACCGCCGTAGCGCGATAGACATCAGCAAACCTGTTGATATATCCACCCTCGCCCAACTCTGGGCCAACCACTTTGACAACGGTACAGGCTGCGCTCGCAATACCGATGAATTTATACAAAGCTATCGCACCCGGGTGATGGATAACTCGAAAAAACTGGTGGCATGAACTCAGAATATAAAAAACCAAAAAGGCTGCAAAATGCAGCCTTTTTGGTTATTAGCGGGTTAAATCCAGATTAATGAATATCCAATACATCCACATACTGAACTGCATTGTCGCTGTGATTTACGGGTGACGCTATGCCGCAAGCATCTGCCTCATCATCAACTGCGGGGGCATTTTTATTGGTTTTAAGGTTCACAAAATCGAATAAATTTAAATCGGCCAATTGCGATGGTTGGGTATTGCGGATAGCCGAGAAAATTGTTTCGGTACGGCCGGGAAATTGACGCTCCCATTGCTGCAACATGTCTTTAACAACCTGACGCTGCAGGTTTTCTTGTGAACCGCAGAGATTACACGGAATGATCGGGAAGCCTTTTAGCTCAGCAAAATGGGCAATATCTTCCTCCGCGCAGTAACTCAGCGGGCGAATCACTATATTGCGTTTATCATCGGCCAAGAGTTTGGGCGGCATAGCTTTTAGCTTGCCACCGAAAAACATATTCAAAAATAAGGTTTCGATAATATCGTCGCGGTGATGCCCAAGCGCAATTTTCGTTGCACCAATTTCCTCTGCAAAACCATACAGCGTACCGCGACGCAGACGGGAGCATAAGCCACAGGTGGTTTTGCCTTCCGGAATCACTTCTTTGACGATGCTGTAAGTATCACGCTCGATGATATGGTAAGGCACGCCGACCCGCTCCAAATACTGCGGCAATATATGCTCTGGGAAACCGGGCTGCTTCTGATCCATATTTACTGCAACCAATTCAAACGAAATCGGTGCCGTCTTTTGCAAGCTCATTAAAATATCGAGCATGGTGTAAGAGTCCTTACCCCCCGACAAACACACCATCACCTTATCGCCATCCTCGATCATGTTGTAATCGACAATGGCTGTGCCCGTCAGGCGGCGCAAGCGTTTTTGCAGCTTGTTAAATTCAAGGCGATCTTTGCGTTCGTGTAACTCTTTCATGGACTCAAAACTCATGCGGGAAGGTAGCTCAATCGGCGACTGGGTCGGCGAGCGGCGCATTGTACGGATTTTGCGCGCAAGTTGAAACGAATCCCCCATATCACGGCAAGATTTTGCCGGTCTATAATAGGGTTATTACCGGCTAAGCAACTGAAATCGCTACAACTATTGTCTGGATACCCTATACAGACTGGCACCTCCAGCATCTGGCATAGGGCTTGCTCTTACCCCTATCAAGCCCCCACCGAAAGCAGTACCAGGGGAGAATTTTTGCCGTGAGGAGGTAGTCATGTCGTTTTTCGACAAACTGTTTAGAAAAGGTGCTCGCTCATCTGCACCAACCAAAGCACCAGCCGCTGGACAAGAGGATGTATCGTCCGCAAATAACATCCCTGAGCGGTATCTCCCACTAGCGGAGTTACACGCACAGAGGCAATTACTGGAGATAAAAATTACCGGCACCAGCCGTGTTTATCAGAGCATGATTCTGGCGATTGATGTCGAACGCGGCCTACTCTGGCTGGATGACCTTTTCCCGCAACAACTATTATTAGACGCGGGCGATGAAATTACCCTGCGCCACCATCGCAATGGCGAGCAGCTGGTCATTCGCGCCCCTATAGTCGCCATGGGCTCTACCTATGACGCAATAGGATTTGCCATCGCCCTGCCTGAGTTTGTTTATTACATGCCCAGACGCTCCTCGCCCCGCTTTATAATAGGCCATCAATCACCACTCTCGGTCAAAATTCGGACCCTTGGACAAGAACCCAGTTACGGCACATTGCAGGACATTTCAACAGGCGGACTGCGCTTGATAGTAGCGGGCAATATGCTGCCCTACCTGCGCCATGGCGCACTCCTGCCTATGTGCGAGGTGGATATTAGCAATGAGCTACAAATTCGTTGCCGCGCGCGTATCTGCGCGTTTCGTATAGGGCGCAGCCCTTATCGCCACACCCAAATCAGTGTTGAGTTTATCGATATGGAGGAAGAGACGCGCGCCGCGCTCGCCCGATTTCTGCGCGAATCGCAACTCAGCCATAGTGGACACTGCGCCCCAGAACCCATCAACAGCTACGCCGCCTGAGGACAGGCAATCGTGAAAATAAACCAGTAGAAGAAAGCTACTGATTCTCTTGTTCTGAACTAAGATAGAAACACCAATGCTGAAGATGTAATTCGCGGCATCACCAATCACATCAACAGGACGGATAAACTATCGCACAAACAACTGGATTTGATTCTCAGATTTAATTAATGCCACCGTGAATTAACGCAATTGATTCAGCTTTTTACAAAAAATTTCGTTAAGCTTGGGGCAAACGACTAATTATTTTCTGCGGATGATATGGAACCCTCATGATATACAGCCAAGAAATTGCCAACCAAGATTTACTGCGCCTAGATCGTGCTCACGTATGGCACCCTTACACATCATTTACCCAACCCGGTACTGTTGCAGCAGTAAGCCACGCACAGGGGGCAGAATTACATCTGGCAGATGGCCGCGTTTTGGTTGACGGCATGTCCTCCTGGTGGAGCACACTGCACGGCTACAATCATCCGGTATTAAATCAAGCAGTGATTGATCAAGTTGGTAAAATGGCGCACGTGATGTTTGCCGGAATTACACATGAACCTGCAGTAAAGCTCGCCAGCTCACTCGCTAAAATAACTCCCGATGGATTAAATAAAGTTTTCTTTTCTGACTCCGGCTCTGTTGCAGTTGAAGTTGCACTTAAGATGGCAATTCAATATTGGCATTCTCAAGGTCAGGCTCAGCGCACCATGTTTCTAACATTAAAGCGCGGTTATCATGGCGACACTTTTGGTGCCATGTCAGTTTGCGATCCACACTCAGGTATGCACCATCTCTTTCACCGCTCGCTTTCACATCATTTATTTGCAGAAGCGCCACCTTGCAGTTTTGATGAGACGTTTCAAGAATCCCATATTGCGAATTTTGCACAGCTCATCCAACAACATCGCCAAAAGATTGCGGCAGTCATTCTTGAACCGATTGTTCAGGGTGCTGGAGGAATGCGTTTTTATTCACCGGATTATTTACGGCGTGTACGCGAGCTCTGCAATAAAAATGAAATTCTTTTAATCGTCGACGAAATCGCCACCGGCTTTGGCCGCACTGGAAAACTATTTGCTTGTGAGCACGCCGGTATCAGCCCGGATATTTTATGTATAGGCAAAGCACTGACCGCAGGTTACATCACTCTGGCAGCAACACTCTGCAACGACAAGGTGAGCAACGGCATCTGCAGTGGTGAGAGTGGCATTTTTATGCATGGGCCGACCTATATGGCCAACCCGCTTGCCTGTGCTGTGGCCAATGCCAGTATTGATCTGCTGCTCAACTCCGATTGGCAGACAACAGTTGCGAACATCGCGCAACAAATGCGCGATGAATTGGCACCATGCAAAGATTTTTCATACGTGCGCGATGTGCGCGTGCTGGGTGCTATAGGGGTGGTCGAATTAGAAAACGCAGTGGATACGAGCAAGTTAATGCCGCTGTTTATCGAATTGGGAGTGTGGATCCGCCCATTTGGCAATGTTATCTATTTAATGCCGCCCTTCATCATCAGCAAAGATGAATTAAGCAAATTAACATCATCAATATTGAAAGTAGTCGCAACACTCACAAAGTAGCCGCGAGGGTCAAGGGGAGCCAGCTCCCCGATTCAACCCACCTCTTTAGCATTAGGCAAGCAAGATACTATCGCTACCGCTGCATTTCATACTTGCGCATTTTTTCTACCAGGGTGGTGCGGCGCACGCAAAGCTTATCTGCTGCCCGAGCAACAACACCACCGCAATCATTCAACGCTTGCTGAATTAAACTCATCTCTAAATTGGTAATGTACTCACGTAAGTCAATACCTTGTTCGGGCAAAAGCGGAGTGTCGTTCATATTTACATAACTGGTACTACCTGATACTGCAGTACCATTTGCATTTGCTGGCGCGTGCACGAAATCTTCATCGGTTACATCCACATGACGATACTTTGCCGGTAAATCTTGCACACCAATTACACCAAACGGATGCATGATTGCCATGCGCTCAACCAGGTTAGCAAGCTCGCGCACATTACCGCTCCATTCATGCTGGCAGAGCGACATAATTGCTGCCGAATTAAAACGAATGGAGCCACGCTGCTCGCTTTCCATGCGCGACACTAACTCGTTCATCAATAAAGGAATATCTTCAGACCGATCTTTTAGTGATGGTAGCTCGATAGGAAATACATTCAAACGATAGAACAAATCCTCGCGGAAAGTATTATCCGCAATCATCTGCTCAAGATTACGATGGGTTGCAGCAATTACCCTAACATCGACCGGCTGGGTTTTGTTGCTACCAACACGCTCGAAGCAACGCTCTTGCAATACGCGCAGAATTTTAACTTGCATATTAAGCGGCATATCGCCAATTTCATCTAAAAATAAGGTGCCGCCCTCTGCCATTTCAAAGCGGCCAGCGCGCGAATTAATCGCACCAGTAAATGCCCCTTTTTCATGACCAAACAATTCACTTTCGAGTAACTCCGCTGGAATTGCACCGCAGTTAACGGGAACAAAAGGCTTGTCGCGACGTGGCGAGTTATAGTGCAAGTTGCGCGCAACTACTTCTTTACCCGTACCCGACTCACCAGTAATCAACACTGAAACATCTTTATCAGCCACCTGCGCCATCATTTCACGTACGTTTTGAATTTCGCGACTGGTACCTACCAGACTGCGAAATAAATGCACGGGGCGCCGCTGAGGCTGTCGTTTACTGGTAGATTGCGCTTCGCGATATAACTGGGCGCGATGCAGTGTATCAACCAGCTTATTATAGGTAGGAGGCAGAGAAAGAGTAGCAATAATCATAAAGCGATAGAGATCATCCAATCCCTCATCCGCATTTTGATTTTCATCGCCAACTAAGACAACTGCCACCTCATCATTCCAAGAGCGGATTTCTTTAAGCAGCTGCACAAGGGATTGATTACTGTCACGATAATCACCAATCAAGATCGCAACATAGTCTTCGCCGTTATTTTCCTCGGCAACAGCGGCCTGCCAAGTATTGCTAGCGGTTGTGCGTGTAGTTTCGCTAAGGAAATCCAGCAAAATTTTTAAATCGTGCCTGCGTGACTGATTATCGTCTATAACAAGAACTTTATTGTTGCGCCACATACCCCAAGACCTTTTTCATTTCATACCAACACCCCGACGACAGATAAAATATCAGTCAAGGCAAAGAAACGGCTACTTGGAGTAAGTAATAGACGAGACACTGATCTTAGTCAAACTTATGGCGAAATGTTTTTGGCGTTTTAACAGCATTTAATCAACCAGAATAATTATTCGCCAAATTTACGCCTTTTCAGCTTCGAACAAAATAAAGACAATCAACAACACATATGGTGCAACTACGCGGAAACCACACAAATTGTTTTTATGGTTTGTTATTTTATGACAAATAATTTTATGACTTGGGCGATGCCACTTGTGGGGCAATTTCATCCCACCCGGATTTAATTGTCTTTAATAATTGAATCGCTTCATTAACTTTTTCGACATCATTCAACTTGGATGCTTCCAACAACTTAAGGTTAATGTACTCATAAAGCTGATCAAGTCGCTCAGATAACTCTCCAGCATCCATATCCAACGAGCTACGCAAGCCGCCAATAATGCTGATGGCCTTTCCCAACAACTCGCCTTTTGCCGCAAGATCTCCGCGCTCAATAGCTCCTTGAGCTGCCGCCAAACGCCCAAGTGCACCTTCAAATAGCAATTGAATTAAACGATGTGGCGAAGCATTGTTAATTTCTGATTCAATACCCAACTGACGATATTGTTTCAGCGCTTCTTGTGGTTTGTAGTTAGACACGGACTATCCCCTGCGAGCAGTTATGTATCTTAAGGCTAGCAGGGCTAAGAGGCTTTTGCGAGTTTTGCTATAAGAGAGTTGTTTTAAAAACCTTATGAACTAGTGCTTTTAACACTTATTTCACAATTTTAAGCAAGGGCAGATCCATACCAGCCTACTTAGGTCGCATGAAGAAGCGTCACTTCACGCTGACATTGGGCTATCAGGCCAGCATAAACACCTTTCAACTCCCCTAACGCACATACCAATGTAGACTTGTCATCGCGATTTGCTGCGATCACTTTATCGATCAACAATATGCAAATGCGATCCAAATGCCGAACTTTTTCCCAATCCTCCTGCTGTAATGCGGTGGTTAATTCTAGCTGCAGATGACGCATAGCCATAATGCCAGCTTCGCCACGGTATTCAGGAGCAGACACCAACTGAATCGCCATAATAAACCCCTCGTTACACGTGACTTCCAATCGCATCCCAGGCGGTTTTTATCTCGCCCAGCAAACGACCGCACTCATCCAGATACTCCGGATTGTTTTCATAATTCGCCTGACTAAGGCGGCGAATGACATAGTCGTATAAACCGTCAAGATTAGCGGCAAGAGCACCGCCCTCTTTGTCATTCAAGCTACCCTGTAACCCGCCCACTATGGCTACTGCCTTGCCAATTAACTCACCTTTACGGGCAATCTGATTTTGCGCCATGGCACCTTTAGCTTGGGCGATGCGTTCTAATGCGCCTTCAAACAACATCTGTATTAAACGGTGAGGAGATGCTGTTTCAACACTGGAATGAACTTTGACGCTGGCATAATTTTGAACGGCAGAATAAGAATTCATATATCACCACAGAGTGTTTGAATTTTGCTTTGCTGGCCGGAGCGACCAAACAACCCCAACCCTATAAGCTAACGGCACCAATCGCAAAACCTTTAATCAGAAACCGAGAACATGTAAAAAAGACGGTGCCGCCATTTGCGGGAGTACTCTGCTAGCCAGCTGATAAATTCATTTCGGATTCAGCCACAACAACTAAAGTTAATGTAACCATCGCAAAGGAGATATTCATGAAAAACCATTTTGTTTCACTGTTGTATGCAACGATTCTTGCAGGCATCTCCAGCACATGTGTTGCCGAGTCTTTACGCTGTAAAACGAAGCTCACGCACCTCGGTGACACTAAAGCCGAAGTTCTCGACAAGTGCGGCAACCCCATAATGACCGACAGCTTCTGCCAACCAATCGCAACCACTACCCAAGCTCAGGGAATACAAAATGGCGATAACAATGTACAAAACAATATCGCTATAGCGACATGTGAAAACATAGATATCTGGACCTACAACCCCGGCAAAGGCAAATTCATCACCCACCTGTATTTTGCTCGGGGCCAGCTGCAGAGTATTCGCTATGGCGACAGGGTGAAATAAGAGCACATTGAAAAACTATTGCACAACCCGATTTACTGTATATAATCACAACTACTGTACAAATAAACAGATAGGGGAGTGCATCATGTCTGACTTAACACCGCGCCAAGAACAGGTACTGCAACTTATTCGTCAATACGCAGATGAAACAGGTTATCCGCCCACGCGCGCCGAGATCGCACGAATTCTCGGCTTTAAGTCAGCCAATGCCGCTGAAGAGCATATTAAGGCTCTGGCTCGCAAAGGTGCGATCGAAATCATTCCCGGCGCATCACGCGGAATAAAATTGCCAGAGATACAAGCAGGCATCCCAATTGTTGGACGCGTTGCAGCAGGCAATCCGATTCTTGCACAAGAGCATATTGAAGATTATTGCAATATCCCCCAGAGCTTTTTCTCACCCAGTGCGGATTTTTTCCTGCGCGTTCACGGCATGAGCATGAAGGATGCCGGCATTCTCGATGGCGACTTGCTCGCGGTTCATAAAACTGATCAGGTTCGCAACGGCCAAATTGTTGTTGCACGCATAGGTGAAGAAGTTACCGTTAAGCGCTTCAAGCGCTCAGGCAACAAAGCAGAAGTTGAGTTATGGCCAGAAAACCCGGAATTTGATGTCATCTTGGTTGATATGCGCGACCAGGAATTCAGTATCGAAGGCCTCAGTGTAGGAGTAATTCGCCGTGACTAACATCGCCCACGTCATCCCCACCACTACTACTCGGCAGCAACCCGCGAGCGGCGTCACCGAGCTGGTATTAACCAGTGACTCCCCTGAACAGGTTGCACTGCTACTACCAATGATTGCCTTTCTTAGCAATGCATGCAGCGATCGCTGGATTACCTGGATCGCACCCCACAATATCAGCCGTGAATTACTGGAATCTTATGGTGTTAATACGCGCTATATTCGAGTTATTCACTGCCAAAACCCGCAAACACTCTTATGGATTACGTGGGAAGCGCTCTCGGCAGGCAACAGCCACACAGTGATATCAAGCCCGGGAAAGCTGGCAGATAAAGAGCTTGCCCAACTTGAGATGGCAGCCAAGATCGGTGAGTGTCAGGGATTACTGCTCAGAGTGCGCTAAGCTAATCGCGCGTTAATTAAACGCAGTTAGTGATGGGATTGTACTTCGAATAAATGAAGTATCGCAGGGAGGCAGCCTCAGCCTGTATAGCTGAAGTTAATGCAGCATTAATTTTTCGGTATCACTCAACTCTTCAACTATGTCATCTAACATAGCTTCCGCCTGTTGATCAGCAATATCGCCTGCAGCTTCCATCCCTGCTTCAATCATTGCTTTGGCAACTAAAAACTTTTCTTCACCCAAAAAAGCCAGAGATTCTTCTGAAAAACGAATTGTCACCAGAGGCTCATTCTTCTCATCATCAGCACGCGCCAAAGCCACATCACCATTCAGCAATTCAACAATTTCATAAAAAGACGACATGACTACCTCAGCTGCCTCAACTTAAAATGGGGGGCGCATTCTAACACCCAATTACCTCAAAGCCTATTTAACGGACTGTCGGAGGGAAGCGGCTATAGACAAGGGCAGAACCGGTGGTCCCCGCCAAAAATAAAGGGCCAACTCATGTTGACCCTCTATCGACACCACAGGTTTGATCCGACTGATTAATTCAGGCGCTCTAACACAGTGGTAATCCCCTGCCCCAAGCCTATGCACATAGTGGAGACACCCAAATTTAAATCGCGATCCTGCATCACCGTCAATAGTGAACCGGTGATACGAGTTCCCGAGCAACCGAATGGATGCCCCAGTGCAATTGCGCCGCCGTGTAAATTAACCTTATCGTTCATCACTTCAAGCAATTTGAGATCCTTCAACACCGGTAATGCTTGAGCAGCAAACGCCTCATTCAGTTCAACAGCATCTATATCGTCGATAGTTAAATTGGCCGCCTTCAACGCTTTTTCAGTTGATGGCACAGGGCCATAACCCATAATCGACGGATCAACACCCGCAAGCCCCAATGAAACCACTTTGGCGATAGGCTTTAAACCCAATGATTTCGCGCGCTCTGCCGACATCACCAGCATCACCGAAGCCCCATCACTTAATTGCGATGAGGTGCCAGCAGTGACTTGCCCATTTTTAGGGTCAAACACAGGTGACAATTTAGACAAGGCTTCTACCGTTGTTTCTGGTCGAATAGTTTCGTCCTGATCGACGGAGATTAAAAAACCATCGCTGTTATGACCATCAACCGCAATAATTTCGCGGCTAAACTTACCCGTTTCACGTGCATGAGCGGCCAGTTGATGGGAGCGCGCACCGAACTCATCCATTTGCTGGCGATTGATGCCGTGCAAGAGCGCGAGATACTCAGCTGTCATACCCATGTTGCCCGCCGCTTTGGCGACAGATAAACCCAATAAGGGATTGATACTGACCGACTCATACATGGGCAAATGCCCCATATGTTCAACACCACCGATCAGATACACATCACCCTGCCCAGCGCGAATATTCACTGTTGCGGTATGTAGCGCTGACATAGAAGAGCCGCAAAGACGATTGATCGTTTGCGCCGGAATGGTGTGCGGCAAACCGGCCAACAACAGAATATTGCGCGCGATATTAAACGCCTGCTCTTCGCGCTGCATAACGCAGCCCCACAACAGGTCATCAATAGTACCGGGGTCGAGTTCTGGATTGCGCGCCAGCAAACCTTTGATAATCGCAGCTGAAATATCATCGGCACGCATATGACGAAAGCAACCGTTTTTAGAGCGCCCCATGGCACTGCGGGCAAAGTCAACAATGACGGCGTCGCGTGGTTGTAAGCTCATTCGTATGACTCCTTAGCCGTAAAATTTTTGGTTGTTAGCCGCTTTGGCTTTGAGACTTTCCGGTGCTTGATAAAGAGCACCCAAGGCGGCGAATTTTGCGGCCATATCACAGAAAGTTTGCGCACCGATTGCATCAATCCAACGGAAAACGCCACCGCGGAACGGAGGGAAGCCAGTGCCATACACCAATGCCATATCGGCTTCAGCAGCTGTTTCCACTATACCTTCGTCGAGACAGCGCGTTAATTCGGTGGCCATTGGAATCATCATGCGCGCGACAATATCTTCATCGCTGATGTCAATCGCACCTTGAATACATGGCTTAAGAATATCGGCCACTTCAGCGGCCGCCACTTTCGCTGGCTTACCTTTTTTATCCAACACGTAATTGTAAAAGCCCTTCTCGTTTTTCTGACCGAGGCGACCCGCAGCAAAAAGCGCATCGGTACACGAGGTAAAGTCACGCCGCATACGATCGGGGAAACCATTGGCCATCACTTTTTCGGCGTGGACTGCGGTATCTATCCCCACCACGTCCAATAAATACGCAGGTCCCATTGGCCAGCCCCAGGTTTCCATCAATTTATCGATACGCTGAAAATCAACACCGTCGCGCAGTAACATCGCAAAACCAGCCAAATAGGGGAACAGCACGCGATTGACTAAAAAGCCGGGGCAATCTTTTACCACGATAGGCTTTTTACCCATGGCATTGGCATAAGCTACGGTGTGAGCGACAGCGTTGTCCGATGTCTTTTCACCGCGAATCACTTCCACCAGAGGCATCATGTGGACGGGGTTAAAAAAGTGCATGCCGCAGAAATTTTCTGGCCGCGCTAAATCTTCGGCAAGATAAGTTATCGATATAGTCGAGGTATTAGAGGCGATCACTGTATCGCTGCTGACTTTGGTTTCAACTTCGGCCAACACCGCTTTTTTTACTTTTGGGTTCTCAACAACCGCCTCAACCACGATATCAACTTGGTCAAAGCCATCGTAAGTCAGTGCAGGCTCAATACGATTCAGTACGTTGCCCATTTCAGTTGCGGTTAATTTTTTACGCTCAACACGTTTACTTAATAATTTATTGGCCTCGGATAAACCCAGATCAATGCCCTGCTGGGCGATGTCTTTCATTTTAATCGGCACACCTTTTAGCGCCGATTGATAGGCAATACCGCCGCCCATAATCCCAGCGCCAAGTACCGCTCCGCGTGCAATTTTTTTATCGGCTTTTTTCTCCCAACCCTTGGCTTTTTTGCTCAGCACTTGCTCGTTGATGAAAATACCCACTAGGGATTGAGCGACTGGGGTCTGCGCCATTTTGGCAAAGTTTTCCGCTTCGATTTGCAATGCTTCATCGCGCCCCTTATCGGCTGCTTTTTGCATCGCTTTAATCGCCGAAACAGGCGCTGGATAGTTGCGCCCGGCTTGCCCACCCACAAACGCTTTTGAAGTCTCAAATGCCATCATGGATTCGATAAAGTTTAATTTTAACGGGGCTTTTTTCTGCGCGCGGCGAGCTTGGTAATCGAACTTGCCATTAATACACTGCTGCAAACAATGCAGTGCCGCATCATGTAGTTTTTCTGGTTCAACAACCGCATCAACAACACGCGCGGTTAATGCAGCTTCTGCATCATTTTCTTTCCCCGCAGCAATCCATTCAACTGCTGTATCAAGGCCGGCCACTCGCGGTAAGCGTACAGTGCCGCCCCAACCAGGAATAATGCCTAATTTAGTCTCGGGCAACCCGACTTTGGCAGCCGTGCTGGCGATGCGGTAATCGCATGACAAACAAAACTCCAAGCCACCGCCCAATGCGAAACCATTAATCGCCACAACAGTAGGAAATGGCAGATCCTCAAGGCGACAAAAGTTGAGATTATTAGTCGCCAAATGGCCAGTAATTTGTTCAGGGCCAGAGGCAAATACTGCTCCGAACTCCATAATATCGGCGCCTACAATAAACACATCCTTTGCACTCTTGACCAACAATCCTTGAATATTTTTTTCATTTTCGAGCAAATCGAGTACTTGCTGAAGCTCAGAAACAACAAGCAGACTGAACTTGTTTACCGATTCACCTTGTAAATCAAAAGTTAACTCAGCAATACCATCAGGTAGTAATGACACCTTTAAGGCTTTTCCTTGAAACATAATAAATCTCTCTTTCTAGTAAGGAACGAGGAGGGAAACATGGTTTTGAGTGTAGCAGGCTGGCGTAGAGTTGCCTTATAGGAGTGCAAACTGCTGGGCTTTAACGCACAAAAAATTACGCACATCACCGTTGGTGCACAAAAAGCGAACAATGAAATAGGCTCGCATCATGTGAGGAAAGGTTGATTAAGCGATACGGTTGACTGGCAGGGACATAAAAACTATCGCCTTGGTTTAGCATCTGCCTTCCACTTAGCAGGGTCAACTGCAAGCAACCACTCAATAGCACACCACAACTATCTACAGCGGCGGCACTAAACGCGGTGAACTGCCCTGCCGACAGGCATTCGATTCGAGCATCCAACTGCCGTTGCTGCATTTTAGAATCGTGACCATCCGCATCCGACGCAGTGACAACCTTTGCTTGGCGATCAACAGAAAGCTGAAAATAAAAAAAATCGGCCAGACTAATCGGAAATACAGCAAGTATACGGCTAAGCGATTGGATACTTGGGCTTACCTGCCCCTGCTCAATCATTGAAATACTGCTATTGGTCACACCTGCACGCTTGGCCAGTTCACGCTGAGAAAAACCAAAAGCCTCGCGAATCAGCTTAATCCGGGCCGCCGTATCCAAAAGAACAGAGCTGGAGGAGGCAGTGTCAACCGATTCACTGGAGATAATAGTAATATTCAGGGAGGATTCTATACCAGTTGCATCATTCGACATGCTTGGTACCAAAACAAAGAAAAGCACTGGGTTAAACACCCAGTGCCAGACGCGGAATTTACTTTTTGGAGGCGAGCAATTGATCTCGCTCAGCTGTTGGCAGATTATCCACAATCAACTGATAAGAATGATCAATCATGCGCTGGATCTGGTCACTAGGAACAGTGCCATCCAAAATAATGGTATTCCAGTGCTTTTTGTTCATTTGAAAGCCTGGGCGAACAGCCGGATATTGCTCTCGCAACTGCAACGCAAGATCAGGATCGCATTTCAGGCTGATACGCGGCACTCCCCCCTCTGCGGTGAGAGTAGAGAACATCTTATGGCAAACTTTATAAACCGCCATATCTGGGCCAGAGGGAAACATTTCCTTGGCTTGATGTTTAGTTAAAAGGTATTTCTGTGCGGAAAGAAAATCCATGTTTTAGTCCTTTATCGAACAACTCGGGTCGATTAAAAAGCTATATATAGGGTTAAGGTCGAACACTTACATTCATAATCTTTTGCTACTGCAAGTTCCTACATGCAATACCTCACAAGTATAGGCACCAAAAAACAAATTGTATTTGTCACCAACATGATCGGCCTGCTCCTTCACCTAGTGCTTATTCTGCATCACCCGCGCGAGAAACGATAGCAAGAATGGCGCAGAATTCATCTAATTTTATTTTGGCGGCTATTTTATGGTCAATGCGACCACTACTCATCCCGCCTGCTTCACAAATCCAATCAAAATTACATACTTTTTTAGGTTCGGAAGATGTGTCGCAATTTCTTACACTCTCAACTGAAGACTAGCATATATGAGCTTAGTGAGTAATTGCATATATATTATTTGTATATCGTTAAAAACACCTAGAACGACGTACGCCTATACTCTCGATACTCTGGATACCAGAAGTTCTTTTCGATCTTTTCGTCAATTAATTCAAGCGGAATAGGCAGAGCAACACCATCTGTAATTGCTTGAAGGATGACAGTTCTGGCAATGACTTTACTTACCTCCCGAATGCTCTCCAAGGGGGGCAGTAAAGCCCCGCTCCCGGTTTGAGCAATAGGTGATGACTCGGCCAGTGCCTTACTCGCGGCCATCATCATATTATCGGTCACACGCGCAGCCTTCGCTGTGATAACACCCAAACCAATACCAGGAAATATGTAACTGTTATTACATTGGGCTATTTCAATTGTCTGCCCCCCCATGTCGACTGGCTGAAAGGGGCTGCCAGTAGCAACCATAGCCTTACCAGACGTCCAGCGCAGTATATCTACCGGCTGAGCCTCTACCTGTGATGTAGGGTTGGACAGCGGCAGTATCAAGGGGCGTTCGCAGTGAGCCTGCATCGCCTCAACTACCGCTTTGGTAAATAAACCGGCTTGACCCGAGACACCAATCAGTACTGTGGGGTGAGCATTACTGACCGCATCTAATAAGTTGATGCATCCATCTCCTAGCTTATGAGTTAACACCCAGCTATTTACTACTTCATCGGGCGTGCAAAACGGAAGCTGGAAATCGAACAGCCCCGGCATTTGTCTTTGCAGTAAGCCATCGCGACTAATCAAAAAAACTCTGCTGCGCGCCTCTGCGTCACTAGCACCTTCTGCTTTCATTTGTTTAATGATTTGATCGGCGATGCCACATCCTGCAGAACCAGCGCCAGCAAACACAATTCGTTGGTCTTTGAGTTGCTCACCTTTGGCTTTGCACGCAGCCATTAAGGTTCCGACAGCAACTGCAGCGGTCCCTTGGATATCATCGTTAAAGCAGCAGAGCTGGTCACGATAACGGTTCAAAAGCGGAGTTGCATGATCCTGCGCAAAATCTTCAAATTGAAGCAGTACATTTGGCCAGCGAACTTTAACGGCTTGAATAAATTCATCGACGAATTGGTAATATTCGTCGCCAGTAATACGCGGATGACGCCACCCCATATACATAGGATCATCCAACAGTGCAGGATTATTGGTACCCACGTCTAACATAACCGGCAAGGTATACGCAGGGCTTATACCGCCACAAGCGGTGTAAAGGGCAAGCTTGCCAATTGGAATCCCCATGCCGCCAATACCTTGATCACCCAGCCCCAGGATACGCTCGCCATCGGTAACCACGATCACTTTGACGTTTTGTTTGGTCGCATTTTGCAACATATCTTCGATGCGATCACGATCGGGATAAGAGATAAACAACCCGCGTTTACGCCGGTATATTTTAGAAAACTGCTGGCAAGCCAAACCGACTGTAGGGGTATAAATCAGCGGCATAATCTCTGTCAGATGATCAGTCACCAAACGAAAATACGCGGTCTCGTTAGTATCCTGAATATTGCGCAGATAAATATGTTTATCGATAGGCGACTCAAACGAGCGAAGCTGATGATAA
>CAXAVL010000005.1:0-42877 GCA_963971905.1 uncultured Cellvibrio sp. | reverse complement strand
AACTAGGGGGAACCGGGTCAGGTTTTTTACCGCTGCCGCCACCACCACCACAGGCAGCCAATGAGCTGATCAGGCCTAGAATAAAGAGCTTGCTCATACCGGTTTGAAATAGAGAGCTTATCCACATATTGGTTGTGATCCTTGAGTGACAGGGTTAAAAACAGGAGGGAAAAACTGCGGCGGGATGATATTACAGATTGTTTTTTTATGCTGGGGTATCGCAAAAAATGAGCACTGTGCCCAAACAGATCGCGCCACTTTGAACAAATATTAAACTAACGATTGTAAGGATCTTATGCGTTTTTTAAAACCAAAAAGGCCGACTTGCTACCAAGTCGGCCTTTTTGCTTTATAGCCGTAACGATAAAAAATTACGCGCGACCTAGTCGCTCCAGTAATTTTTGGTTTTCAATTTCGATGTGTTTGTACAAGTCAACATCCGAGAGTAGAGACGCCGCCGCCTCATCAATTACCAATACCACTTGTTCATGCAGTTGCAGAGCCGACGCAGGGCATGCGGCAGTCAGCGGGCCTTCTACCGTCGCTTTAATTGCCTCCGCTTTATTTTCACCGGTCGCCAACAGCACCACTTTTTTAGATTCGAGAATAGTACCAATGCCCATGGTGATGGATAAATGTGGTTGATATTCGTCTGGGCCAAAAAAGCGTGCGTTATCATCAATGGTTGCACGAGTCAGGGTCTTGATACGCGTGCGCGACATTAACGATGACGATGGCTCATTAAAACCTATGTGACCGTTGCGGCCTATACCCAGCAACTGAATATCAATCCCACCTTTTTGCTTGATCGCCGTTTCGTATAGTGCACAAGCAGTAAATGGATCTTCCGCATCACCCGGTGGAACAAAGGTAGAGGCTTTATCTATATCCACATGATCAAATAATTGTTGATTCATGAAAAAGCGATAGCTTTGCGGATGATTCGACGGCAAACCCAGATATTCATCCAGATTAAAACTGCTAACTTTCTTAAAAGAAACCCGGCCACTTTTGTAAGCTTCAATTAATTCTTTGTAAAGCGCCACCGGCGTTGAGCCAGTTGCCAAACCCAACACTGAATCAGGTTTGCGGCTAATTTGTTTAATAAAAATATTTGCGCCGTATTGAGCAACCGCAGCAGCATCTTTCAAAATAACAACTTTCATTGAACACTCCAGTGAGTGGTATTGACCGAATAAAAATAACTAAAAGCATCTAAAACTAAATTTTTCAACACCTAGCCGTGCCGTAAAAAATCGCCCGCTATCCACGTATGAGTCACGCGATAATCATCGGTAAAGTGCACCAAGTCCGCACGAAAACCCGGTTGAATACGGCCCAAATAATTATCAACCTGCATATATTCAGCAGGATAAAGTGACGCCATGCGCAAACTTTCACTCAACTCCATGCCCACCCATTCGGTATTTAACCGCACCGCATCAACCATACCGATTGCGCTGCCGGCCAAACGGCCTTCAGCGTTTACCAGACAGCCGTCTTTTTCAAAAATCGTTTCACCATAAATTTGAAATGATTTTTCAGCCGAGCCAACGGTAGACATAGCATCGGTCACTAAATAGATTTTACCTCTCGGTTTTGCTGCGCAGGCAATGCGCGCGGAGGCAGCGTGCACGTGATAGGTATCGATAATAATTCCGCACCAGCTATTTGCATCTTCCAAGGCTGCACCAACAACACCCGGCTCACGGCCAGTGGTTGGGCGCATCGCATTGTATAAATGGGTAAATCCGGAGAGACCCTCTTTTAATGCGTTTACCACTGATTCGTAATGTGCATCCGTATGACCGGCGCAAACCACCACACCAGCGGAGGTTAATTGTTTAATTTGACCGGGCGCCGCATGCTCAGGTGCAAGTGTGAGCATGACTTTAAAATTGTGTTGGCCTTTTACCGAGGCCACCAGCCAATCGATATCTGCCTGTTCCATTACGCGAATATAACGCTCGTTGTGCGCACCGCGTCGCGCCATATCAAAAAATGGCCCTTCGACATGAACGCCTAAAACACCTTTTATTCCCGCAGCGACCGCATCCGCAACCGCTTTAACACCAGCTTGATGTACTTCGCGGGTGTCGCTGATCAAGGTAGGTAACAGCGAGGTGGTGCCAGTTGGACGATGACCATTCAACATGGTTTGAATAGCATTGACACTGGTATCGTTCGTAAAAAAAGCGCCACCGCCGCCGTTGACTTGCAAATCAATAAATCCCGGTGCAATTACACCGCCATCCAACAAAATTTGCGGAATGTTTTGATCCAGCCCAGCAACAGGAACCAGCGCGGTAATCTGCTCGCCTGCAATCACTAGCGCATAATTATCCAGAAACTCTTCGCCGGTAAAAATGCGTGCGCCTACTAACGCTTGGTTCATAACAACACCTTTAAACAACACCTGTAAAAATACTTTGTCGCATCAAATTAATCGGAAAACTACAAGCTGATAATAATATTACGCTTATGTAAAACCCATGCAACGAGCCATAAAACCCCCACCATTAACAGCGCAAAAAGTAGCGATGCAAAATAAGGATCGGCAATGCTACGGAACACGCCATAAAGTGCTGCATAAGCAGATACGCCTGCTACCGGAATTAAATACAGCGTAGTTGCCAAAACACCGGACAACACATAAATAAAGAGCGGGTTTTTACCGATAATTTCAAAGAAGTGATACACCGGTTTAATCGCATTGGCTGCAGCTGACTGCTCAATCTTGACCAGTAGAATCAACAGCAAAATCGCCACACCACAAGTCAGTAAAACAAACGAGCTGGTCCACAGGGATTTATTAATCGGGAATACCGTATTCCACAACATCGCTGCGCCAATTAACGCCAGTGCCGCCACAAATAATTTACTCAATGCTTGCTGTTTATCTTCACTTGCGAGCAAAACCCTCGCGGCTTCAAAACCGATAATCACATTCACTATGGCCGGAAAGGTACTCAAAATTCCTTCAGGGTCAAATGGCATGCCCTTGCCCTGCCATAAATGACTTGCACCCAGCACACTCAAATCAAACTGGCGCACAATACTGTGCTCCAGACTATAAGGATCAGCGGAAAGATTTAACAAACCCCAATAGCCAATCAATAGAATTGCACTGATGATTACGCGCCCGCTGAAACCAAAATACAAAATAATAAATGACGCAAAAGCGTAGGCGATGGCGATACGTTGCAGCACGCCCATTACTCGCCACTGCGCAAGACTTTCAGTAAAGGGATAAGCAGCGAGCAACACACCAATTAAAAACATTAGCGCAGCGCGGCGTAAGATCTTTTTGGATTGCTCGGCAAAGGTCAGTTGGCTCAGGCCACGTACTGAAAAGTACATGGCAGAGCCGACAATAAACATAAAAAAGGGAAAAACAAAATCGGTGGGCGTTGCGCCATGCCAATCAGCATGCAGCAACGGCGCGTACACGAACTCCCAAGAACCGGGAGTGTTTACCAAAATCATCAGTGCGAGGGTCAAACCACGCATGACATCCAAAGCTAGAAAACGTTGCTTGACCATCGGATACCTCGCAGCTGATCTAATAGTGCTATTTGTGTGGAACAGTACGGCGGAAAAATCCTAGGTAAAAACTATTTCCAACTGCGCAGTTTGTATCCTTTAGCTGCATAAAAGAGAAGGAACAGGTAGCAAGGTGTCATCACAATGTAAGCGGTTTGGCGATCTATAACGGTTGACAATGCGCCCATTATTACGGGCAATACCGCGCCACCGGCGATTGCCATAATCAACAGTGCAGAACCAGTTGCGGTGTATTTGCCTACACCACTTAATGCCAAGGGCCAAATGGCGGGCCACACAATCGCATTTGCCAAACCAAGCAAGGCAATACAAAGAATGGTATTAGGGATTGACGGGACGCCAAGGAAGGCAAACAGTGATGAAATTGAGGTTGATTCATTACTGCCAAACACAATACTCAAGCTAAGGAATACACCCAGGACGGAAGAAACAAGCAGCATGTTTTGTTGCGAGATCACGCGCGGAATTAACAATATTCCCAAAATGTATCCAAACACCATACAGGACATAGTGATAGAGGTGAGAATAGAGAAATTGCTAAAACCAATACTGCGACCGTAAGCACCAATCGTATCGCCAGCAATAACTTCAACACCAACATAAAGGAATAATGCAATTACACCCAATACCAAATTTGGAAATTGCAGTGCACCGCGCAGAGGTAATTTTTCTTCTTTATCTTCCTCTGATACCAGCTCGGGCAACGAAGACAAACGCACCAGAAGCGCGACAACACCAATCACCAGCCCCATATAAATGTAAGGCATCACCAAATTATTGGCCATTTGTTCAATTTCTTCAGCCGAAGGAGTGGTAGTCGGGTGACCGGACATGCCCCCTAAAATTAAGGCAGTAAATACCAAGGGAGCAACAATGCCGGCAGATTTATTGAGGATTCCCATCAAGCTAATGCGACGCGCAGCAGACTCTTCCGGCCCCATTTTTACAACATAGGGATTTACCGCTGTCTGTACCAGTGTCTGCCCGGCACCCATCATAAATTGAGCAATTAAAAATAAGCCAAACCAGTGGGTTTTTGCTGCGGGAATATATAAAAACGCAGCAGATGCCATCACCCCTAAACCAATTGCCATACCATTTTTGTAGCCAACTTTACGAATAACCCAGGAAGATGGCAGTGAAAAAACCGTTACCGCAATATAAAAAGAAAACAAAATAAACGAAGCTTGAAATGGCGTCAGCGCTAATACAATTTCCAGATATGGCATCAGTGAACCATTCAGCCAAGTGACAAATCCGAAAATAAAAAACAAACCCGCAATCATCACCAAAGGAAGTGCAGAACCTCTTTCATTGGTATGCGGCACGTGAATAGCTATAGCTTCGTTATTCATGATCTATTTCTCGCGTTAAATAGTGGTGGCTAAAACACTTTGATTATTATTGGCTAGCTTGAAACGCTGCTTGGCGAAATACACGGCGCCAAATTCCGGTTGGTATAAAGCGGGAGAAAGGTGGGCAGACATCGCTGGTTCCATCCAGGGAATAAGACGCGGCGCAAGACCACCGATGATCGACATACGCCCAGGGCTGGTTGCCCAGAGCTTGCGCGCAATGCCACTCATATAAGCGGCACCTTCTTTAGCAATACTGATGGCAACTGCGTCACCGGCATCGGCGGCGTCCACCACAAAAATAGCAAACTTGGCGTAATCACCTTGTTTAGCACCAAACATGCGGTCAACGATCATGACACCAGAGGCTTGCAAAAAATCGCCAATGGATTTACTTAAACTGGTTTGCGGCCCCAAATCATCGGACGCAAGCAAAATTGCCTGAATAGCTTGCAAGCCCATCCAGGCACCACTGCCTTTATCACCTATAGGGAAGCCATGACCACCAATAAACAGCGATTGATCACCCACGTAAGAATAGCCACAGGAGCCAGTTCCACAAATCATCACCGCACCTTCATCACGATTGTGCGCACCCAGACAGGCAATATGAAGATCGGTGGTGAGATACATTTCTTTAAAGGGATGCTCCCAAGCTGACATCACATCATAAAGACTCGGAACATTAACGCCAGCAAGACCAGCACCTGCGATTAACTCGCCCATCGCTGACGGTGGCAAACCGGCATCGATCAGCGCCAGCTCAGCAGCGGTGCGGATAGAGTCTTTGGCTTGTTGAACACCTTGAAAAGGATTGGCAGGGCCGCCGACGCCGGTACCCAGCACTTGCAAATCTGCGGTCATGATACTTGCGCGGCATTTAGTGCCGCCGCCATCAATCCCTATATACAAGGTTTGTTCGCCGAGTGGCATCTTTGCCATGATCTACCTCTTTATTTTTAGCGCAAATATCCAGCTAATTAGATAACAACCAGACATTCAGAATTCGACTCATCCAATGAACAAGATAGAGCTCTCAATTAAACTATGATGATAGCAGAGAGTTAAAAAAGGTTAGTGCCCCACAGGACACTAACCACAAGACCACTACTACAGCTCTAGAGAACTCATGCCCCATGATACCTTGCTTGACAAGGAGAGTTATCAAGCGCGGCTTTCATCATCGGACAGATTTAGATTACGCTCTACGGACAACGTTGTCAAAGGGATTTTTGACTTTTTTGCACTCACCCAATCAAATGTAAAAAAACAGCCGGCGAAGAACCGGAAAAAGAAAATCTGCAGCCAACTTCAAACCAGCGCACCGTGAATACAGACAAAAATTTGCGCAAGAAAAACAACAATTAATTTTATTCGTCATAACTAAAAAATATATTTGCTGTTAAGCGCCCAACCCGGGGATCAGGATTAAGGCTGAGACTTGATAGAATATTGGCTGAGTGCAATATATTGCCGCGGTACACTATCAGGCGATTAAATCTAGCAGGCACAAAACCAACCTTTGTGAATAACTCATTGGACTCCGAAAAATAGCGCCGCTCTGTTTTTTTGCTATTTAATTCATCGTAAGAAATATCCAAATATTGCTCTGACCGCTCGGGAGTTATAGCTTCATACCCTGTGTGATTATGACGATAGAATCCCGTACCTCCATGCTGCTCATCGCACAGATAGAGAAGTGTTGCAAAAAAGTATGGACTACTCGCATCAAAATGCGGGATTCGCTGCAGCGGCCCCAGCTCTACTTCAGGTACCGTCATCATGCACATGGCGTCTTGCAGCGGTTTTATTTTTCGCTCCGCAGGAATGTTATATTCACGCTTCACAATGGGTTCAAGCTGAGCCCTTATTTGCTCGCCTAGTCCCGCCGGTGCCGCAGTACGCACACCGGGATAACCTTTGCGCTGCACTGCTGCAGCGTAATGCGTAAAGGTTGCATGCTGAGCAAACTCCACCAATTGCATTGGCTCCGCAAGAAAATCATCAAAACAAAGTACTTTATTATTCTCGTCGCCCATACGCAGAATTTGCAAACTGAGTGATTCATTAACCATAGCGAGCCTCAAGGATAGCCTGTTATTTTACTTTGAAACCGATAATGGCAATTAACGGGAATCAAGCGCCCTTTTTAATTCTGTCAGCCATTGGCGATGCGATAATAAAGCATCGCCCATTTGCATAGATTTTTCTTGCACCTGCCGCACCAACTCTTGCGATCTATTTTTTTCTGGCAATGCCATCACCCCGGGACGGGTTGGATAGTTCATGCCATAAAGAACAAATAAATAATTTTCCACTCCGAAAATATCAAACGCGCTAAAAAAGTCGGATTTTTTAGGCGGGGCGATAGTCCACATTGCCAAGCGCTCCTGCAAAATATCGGAAACCACCCTATTTTCAGTGCTCTCTCGCCAGAAAGAAGAGTCGCGCCTATCTGAAATCAAATAATGCAACTGAACAAAGTCAATCACACGCTCCCAGGTGTAGCGCATTACTTTATTGCAGTAATCAGCGACCAAGGGAATGTCATCTGCAAACTTGGGGAAATTTCGCGCCAACTGCAATGCCGCAAAATCGGTCACTAAAATTGATGTTGCTTCCAAGGGCTCCACAAACCCTTGCGCCAGCCCCAATGCAGCGCAGTTTTTCAGCCAGAAAGATTCTCTATAGCCAATTGCCATAGGAATTTTTCGCAGATTAGCATTTTGCAGATCGCGCCCCATATAATCAGAAAAGTTGGCGACCGCTTCACTTTCACTCATGTGTTGGGACGAGTACACAAAACCAATTCCGCGGCGCGGGGTGAGCGGGATATCCCAAATCCAACCCGTACTATGCGCGGTGGCCAAGGTGTAAGGTTTTATCTCATCGGTCTCAGCAATCGGTTCCTGAAGTGCCAAGGCAGCGTCTGTTAATACTTGTGCGGATTTATCTAAAAACGGAACCGCCAGCGTTTTCCCCAGTAGCAACGATGAGAAACCAGAACAATCGACAAAAAAATCAAACAACTCTGTTCTTCCATCGGCATAAACAAAACCATCGATATTGCCATCTGGTTTTATTTTTACTTGCTCAATAGTTTCCACTGTATGCTTGACTGAAAATTTTTCGCGGGCATTTTTCGCTAATAATTCTGCAAATTTTACTGCATTAAAATGGTAGGCATAATCGACCGCCCCTACATAGGGTGGCGATGATTTTTGCTTGGGCGAGCGATTCAGCTCTGCCACTGAATAAATTTCCGACAATCTGGAAAACTCAAAATCAGCCGTATTGTTAAGCCAATAATTGGTGACATCGTATCCAGATGGGAAAGGGGAACTAAAGGGATGGTAATAGAAATGATTATGGCCGTGCTTATCTGCATCCATCCAGTTTGCAAACTTAATGCCTTGTTTAAAAGTTGCGTCACAGCAAGAAAGCAAATCAACTTCTGCAATACCAAATTTCTTTAATGTCGCTTTTATTTGCGGAACGGTTCCCTCTCCCACCCCGATAATCGGGATATCTTTGGATTCAATCAACGTAATTTCAATTTCAGGGTCACGAGCTAACTCCACCCCCAGATGATTTGCCGCCAACCACCCAGCCGTTCCACCACCTACAATTGCCACACGTTTGATTTTCATGAATTACCTGCCACAAATATTTACAACAAAAAAGCCCAGCATAAGCTGGGCTTTTTAACTACTCAGCTAAAAATTTCAGTGATTAGTATTTGAAGTTCAAGCCCAGCATGTAGGTTGCTTCGCCTTGTGATGACCAAGCCGGGAACCCCTCTTGCAACGGCAACTTCACGCCATTTTTTGAAGTTGATTTATCGGCCACACCATACTGAACATCATCTTCCTCAAAAATATTAATCGCTTCAAAAGTCAAATTGAGGGTATCAGTCAGATTCCAACCAAAACTCAAATCCAAAGTACCGAAATCATCGTGCATACGGTTACCATAGTAATAAGAGCCTTCACGCAACATATACTCTGAGCGCCAGTTGTACGCAGCACGAGCTGAGAAAATATCATTCTCCCAATAACCAACAAGGTTAGCACTCTTCTCAGAAGATTCTGTGAAAACACCAATCTCATCACTATAGGTATTCACTGGAACATCAGCATCAGTCAATGTCACGTTCGCTGCTACGCCGAAACCGTTATCAAAAGCATGATTCACCTGCAACTCGATACCGTTAATCTGTGCAGAACCTGAGTTAGACAAAGTTTCAATGGTCCACGAGTTGTTGTTTGCTCTAGGGTCAAAAATCAGCGGTTGGTTGATTTCAAACGAAGAGGTCATAGTATTTGAAAGCGTTTTAACAAAATAGGTCGCGGAAACCATGTTGCCGTCGCCGTAGTAATACTCTACGCCAACATCCGCTTGCGAGGATTTAACCGGCTCGAAACCAACATTACCGATACGGCGAGTCTGGTTGTCTGCTCTATCATCCGCAAAACCACTGGTGATATTAATCATGTCATCGTAGCTTGGACGATTAATTGCTTGGCTTGCTGACATTCTAACAACAACATCATCTGTAACATCAAATGCCACGTTCAAACTTGGCAATACATCATGATAGCTTGCAGATCTTTCAGTAAGAGTTTTGCTGAAACCTTCATTCAAGCCACCGTTGGCAGCATCGACAGTGCCATCTAACTCATACTGATTAGATGAAATATCACTACTAATGTAACGAAGACCAAAATTACCTCTTACCCCCTCAGCTTCAAAAGTGAACATACCGTAAAGCGCATCGTTCTGCTCATTAAGGTCCACATAGCCAGCACGAACTTCATTCCAGCCTGCGATTTGCTTCTTGGTTTGAGCAATCATTGCGGACAAATTAGGCTCAGGTGCAGTAAAACCATTCTCACCCACCTCATAGGTACCGCTATAAAGCGACGAGGTCTGAGCGGGAGGAACATCAGCTTTCAGAGTAGGTTTGAAGGACTGTCTGTTTACATCGTGATCTGTGGTACGAACACCGGTTTTAAATGCGGTCAGCGGGCCGGCATCCAATTCAAACTCCAAGTCTACCTGAGCATAGGTTTCTTCATCAGAGTTAGGACCGCGGCCAATAGACCAACCTTCTGCAGAAGCAGTTTGTCTGTAATCGCTCAAGGTAAGACTCGGGTCTACTGAGGCATCGATTTTAATTTTCTTACCGGTAGCATCAATCTTGCCACCCCAAACAGACATATTGTCGCCTAGACTGGGGAAGTGTTGGAAGTTGGTGGTCAGATCAGTACCGCCTTCCGCTTTAGTCTGGCCAACGCGAGCAGTCAGGGTAAAACCATCGGTTGCATACTCACCATCCAAATCGATTGTTTCAGATGTCATGCTTGCTACACGCCCCCAAGTCTGAGTAAAAGTCTCAGTTCCGAGAGTTCCTGAAGCCCAGCCCACACCCAAATCACCATCTTTTGGCTGGGTGGTGCTTTTAATACAAGCACCAGCTTCATTCTTTTTCTCACAGGTATAAGTATTTGGGAAACCAGAAGCATCGCTATTGAAAAGATACATGCTGGTATTGGTATTATTTCCCACCAAATCTAAAGACAGCGCATGCACGCCAAAACTCAACTCATCGGTTGGCTTGAATTGCGCGGTGATATCCAAGGCGGTACGTTCGCGCTCTTGTGTAAAAGTCGTCGGAGAAACATCTGACCACCAACGGTAATCTGACTCAGTGCCACGACGAACATAATCAGCGTCTTCAAATGCACCGGCAACCAAGACACCAAATGTTTCTGCATCGTTTTTCCAGCTGTATAAGCCTGACACTTCTGGCGATACATCATCAGCGATAGTGCCGGTTTTCGCTTTTACGCCCACATAAACAGAATTAGCTTCCATATCTAAAGGCTTGCGAGTCTTGATGATTACAGTACCACCAGCACCGCCCTCAGCAATATCTGCTTGCGAAGATTTATAAACGTCCATACCGCCAATGAGCTGAGAGGGCAGCAAAGAGTAGTTGAAGCTGCGATCCGTTGACTTCTGATCATACCAACCCGTTGAAGCAACTGTTTGACCATTCAATGTGGTCAATGTCAGTTGTGGCGCTGCGCCACGGATAGAAACAGATGCACCTTGACCAAATTCACGGCCAACTGTCACACCAGGAATACGACCCAAAGATTGGCCAACGTCCGAATCAGGGAACTTGCCCACATCTTCTGCCGATACAGCATCTACTACCGCAGTAGAGTTACGTTTGATATCAACAGCGTTTTTCAACGCGCCGCGAATGCCTGTTACCAATACTTCTTCTGGCTCTGCGCCTGCACCTTGTGCATTGGCAGTAACTGCAAAACCCATCATGGCGACAGCGGCTACCGAACCGAGCATCAGTGCACTCTTATTGGCCAGCTTGATCGCATCACTTAACTTGTTACGCATGGTTATTCTCCCGTGACTTGGCATTTGTGTGTATTTAATGATGAACTAACTTTTCAACAACTGGGGACACAAGACAACGTTGTCGATAAACCAACACTACCCACACAGGACAACGTTGTCAACGGCTTTGTAAGGCAATGCAAAACAACGTTACGCAAACAAATCATTTAGAGTCTTGTAGGTTTTTCTTAAAAATCAAATAATTAGGCACCATTGGCGCCACATACAGCGAAAAAAATATATTTTGCAGTGATATAGGAAGGATTACCAAAATACACACATTAAACCGGGGGCAATAAAAAAGCCGCGCAAAGGCGGCTTTTAGTTACGAATAGCGCCAATGACTGGCGCACAAATTTGCGTCACTAATCTACAATGCGTGCCCGCAATTGGCGCAAACTTGCCTTAACACTGCGCGCGTTTTCAGGGCCCATACGCAACATCAGCTTGTGGGTTTGCGGCATAGTTTCGAGTGCGGGATCTGCATATTGGTAGAACACTTTCGGGCGCACTAACAACAGGTCGCCCTGCGCATCGGGGGCGGCCAAAATATTATCGATAGCGGCAACCATCACACTGTGGAAGTTGGGTTTCTTTAAACCCAATTCGCGAAATGCTTCTTCTAACAGCGGATAAAAACGGCGATACACCGCAACCGCGGCGTCACTATCAATCAATGCCAGAGTGGTTACATAAGGCTCGTAGCGCTGAAAATTATTGGGAGAGACACGCTCCTGATCTGCAGCAGAGCCTTCAATCACGACCGAGAAAGTTTCTGAGATAAAAGGCAGTGGTGGCGATACCACAGGGCGGTATTCATGAATGACTTTGCCTTCAGCCACATTATTGACCGCCAATACGAATTTGCGCAGCACCTCTTGCGGCACCAACAACTTCACCAAGCCCTCACCGCGCAACTGCTGCAGCGCAGCTAAAATGCTGCTGTCACTTTCGCTTAAGGCTGGCAAGGGTTCGACTTCAACAACCGGTTGGGGAGGTACATATTCAACCAGTGGCGCTGCCGAACTGGTGGCCACGGCGGCAACTTGTGGCGCCACAGCTACCGGCGTACTGACAGTTTGTGATGCAACTGGTGCATCATTACGTAAAAAGAAGAAGGCAGCCGCAACAGCAATCAAGGCCAGCACCACGATAACAATCATAGTGGTCGATGAATTTTTGCGCGGTTGATAGTCATCACTCATAGCAATACCTTTTTAGTTGGCGACTTTATATGGCAACGCCTGTTAATAATTAACAGAGCTGCAAGATTATGGCCTAAACCTCTATAAGGTGACAGTCTTCTCATGCACCAGTTCCGCCCTATTCGCAGCCGTCAGCCGAATTACGACAGAACAATTTAGGAATTGAGGTAATGACTAATGACTGAGGCACACAAAGTACACAAAAGCCCCAAGCGCAAATTGCGGCTTGGGGGCAAATACAGTATCCTTCCTAATAATCACTCTCATTTACATTCGCAATGAGCTTATCTATGAATACTGCCGTGTTTGCCAATACGCACCCTCTTACACTTCGCCTTGATCAATGTCGTAAAGGTGCAACGGTGCGAGTAACAGGGTTGATTGAACAGCCGTTATTTGGTGCACAAGATGAGCGTGTCGGCCTGCGCTTAAAGGAACTGGGCTTTTTACCGGGGGCTCCGCTAAAGGTGATCGGCTTTGGGCTGTTGGGTTCAGACCCGCTCGCGGTACAGGTCAACGGCACCAAGTTTGCCTTGCGCCGCGCAGAAGCCGCCAAAATTTGTGTTGAGCTGATTCAAGCCTAGCCATTTAATAACTAACCAGGCCTTTTTCAGGTAGCAATAATGTCCACCCCTATTCGTTTCGCGCTGATTGGCAACCCCAATTGCGGCAAGACCTCCTTATTTAATCGCCTAACCGGCGCCCGCGCCAAAGTTGCCAACTACCCAGGTGTGACCGTTGAACGCCGCTCCGGTATGGTGACTGGCTTAACACAACCCGCCGAGCTGCTCGATTTACCCGGCACCTACAGCCTTTTTGTCACCTCGCCCGACGAACAAGTCGCGCGCGATGTGATTCTCGGTCAACTAGCTGGCGAGCGCCGCCCGGATTTGTTGATCGCGGTGATCGACGCCTGCAACCTGCGTTTGGGCTTGCGTTTGGTGATGGAGCTTAAAAGCCTCAATCGCCCCATCATTCTTGCGCTGAACCAAATGGATGAAGCCAAACGCCGCGGCATCAGCATCAATACCGCCGCATTAGCCAATGCCATTGGCATACCGATTATCGAAACTGTGGCGGTTAACAGTCAGGGTGTAGCCGATCTGCGCAAGGTGTTGGATGACTATGCCCAGCAGCCAGCGATGCCCGAAGGCGAGCAAGCACTCACTCTGAGCGACCGTCAGGAATCGGTAGAGGCGCTCTACGCCGAGATCGAAAGCATCATCAGCCAACATGTGATTCAACCGGCTCATTTGCCGCGCTGGCAGGATCGCCTCGACTCTTTGGTGATGCATCCACTGTTGGGTTTAGTGGTGTTGTTCAGTATTTTGTTGGTGATCTTTCAAGCGGTATTTGCCTGGGCATCACCAGTGGTAGATTTAATTGATGCCGGATTCAGCGGCCTTGGCGAGTTAGTCGCCACCTTACTGCCCGATGGCATACTCAAGGATTTTATTGTTGAGGGGATGATTGCTGGTGTTGGCGGTGTACTGGTTTTTCTGCCGCAAATTATCATCTTGTTCTTTTTTATTTTGCTGCTGGAAGATACCGGCTACCTCACCCGCGCTGCGTTTTTGCTTGACCGCCCGATGCGAGGATTGGGTTTATCCGGCCGCTCATTTATCCCGCTGCTATCCAGTTTTGCCTGCGCCGTACCCGGCATTATGGCGACTCGCACTATCGCCGACCCGCGCGAGCGTTTTATCACCATTATGGTCGCACCGCTAATGACCTGCTCGGCGCGCCTGCCGGTGTATGCGCTGATCATTGCCGCGTTTATTCCTGAGCAAGCAGCTTGGGGGATTTTTAACCTGCAAGGCCTAACCCTATTTGCGCTTTACTTTGCCGGTGTCGCCAGCGCTGCACTAATCGCTTGGCTGATGCGTCGCCGTGCCAGTGGCCGCGAAGAGTATCCGCTGCTGCTCGAATTGCCCACTTATCGATGGCCAATGACCTATCACCTATTGTTGGGCTTGCGTGAGCGCGCGTGGATTTTTATCCGCCGGGTGGGCACCATCATTCTCGCACTCTCGATTGTGCTCTGGTTTTTAGCGACCTTCCCCGGTGCGCCGGCAGATGCGACCCAGCCTGCCATTGACTACAGCTTTGCTGGCCAACTCGGTCACTTTATGCAGCCGCTGTTTGCTCCGCTCGGTTTTAACTGGCAGATGTGTATTGCACTGATTCCCGCCATGGGCGCGCGCGAAGTGGCCGTAAGTGCCTTGGCAACGGTTTACGCCGTGGGTGAAGAATCGATTGATGTCGCACTCGGCTCCGCACTTGCCGCAAGCTGGTCGCTACCCGTGGCTTACGCTTACCTCGCTTGGTTTGTTTATGCACCACAATGTATATCGACCATCGCCGTGGTAAAGCGCGAAACCAACTCGGCCAAAGCAACCGCATTTTTCACCATCTATTTATTTGCACTCGCCTACTTTGCCGCTTGGGCGACGTACCAAATCGCCAGCGCACTGGTAGGCTAATTGGAATTGGGGGGAAGCACTATGTGGCAGCAAATCCCGTGGCAAGAAGTGATTGTTGGCTTATGCGTCCTCGCCGCCGTGTACTTTTTAGTGCGCCGCTGGCTATTCCCCTCCACTAAAAAATCCGCCGCTTGCGGTGAGTGCGGCGGCTGCGATAAGACCAGTGAATCAAGTTGTGCCAATCCAACGGAGAAGGGGCAGCATTGATGCAATTCCACTAATCTATTCGGCTCATCTGGTGAGCCGAATAGATAATTTAATCGGCTCACGCCCATACCAAAATGATTTACTGTTCGCTTACCAACTTCGACAAATCGATCCAATAGCGCGGATTATCAACCGGTGTTTCAGCCGGTAAATACGGATTTTTTAGTGTAATAATCCGACGGTTTTTTAATCGCTCCAGTCCCGAGCTGACTCTTGGATGATTGTAAAAAAACTGGTCAAATTTACCGTTATCGATCAGTAATTCCATACCCTTTTCGATGCGCTGCGCGAGCGCTTCATTGTTTTTATTCACAAAAAAGTAAATCGCCGAGGGGTAGTAGATGAGCAAGTTGTCTTCTACTTCCAGGCGCGTCTCTTTGCGCTGCAGCAATTCAAACCAGGCTTCAGATACACCGCGCGGAAAATAATCAAAGCGGCGGGCATTGATCATCCGAAACAGCGATTCGGTTGTCTCGGACGTGGTCAAACGCAAACCATTCGCTTGCAAAATTAACGTATCCGGCCAGTGAGTGCCCTGCCCGCCGAGAAACTTCGCCAAATCTTGCCGTTTTTTTATTTGATCAAACCGTGCTTGCTCGTGTTTGCGAATCAACAATACGCGATAACCAAACAAACCTTTAAACAAGGGGATGCGTATAGGGCGCAATTGTTGCTCGCGCTCTTTATCAGTCATGGTCCAGATTACAAAATCACTACTGTCATTTTCCAGCATATTAATCCAGCGCGCTTGCGAGTAATCGCGCTGGGAAAAAACTATATCAATCACTTCGTTATCAGCCTTGCTGGCATTCAATGCCATCACCAATAAAGTCGTAAAGTAATCACTTGGTTGCTCCAGTGCCGTGCCTTGCACTTTCACTGGAATACGCACTTGCTCTGCGTTGGCTAGCGCCGCAGATGGCGAGATAAAAGCAAATAGAATGCACCACAGCGACACTCGGGGGCGCAACGCGAAAAACCGACAATCAAACCTGAGCATAGGCATAAAGGCTCATCTGCAACAATAAACATCCACGAAGCATAGAAGAAAAGCGGCCATCCTGCCGAATAGGCTACACAAATACCAGTGATGACACCTTCCGTCGGCTCCCGTATAGTCAGCGCGATAACATCCGCACAGTTTCTTTAAGGATTAGCGCCATGCAAGAAAAATTGGAAACACGCACGTTTTTACTGTTTTTATTCATCATTTCCGTTGGGTTTTTAATGATATTAAAACCCTTCTTCGGGACGATTTTTTGGGCGTGCGCCATCACCATTATTTTTTATCCCATGCAAACGCGACTACTTAAGTATCTCAATGGTCGCAGCACTATCTGCGCCCTGCTGACCTTAACCACATGCATATTGGTGGTGGTCTTGCCGGTTACGCTATTGATCAGCTCAGTGGTATCTGAAGGTGCTGACTACTACAGCAAGCTCGAATCGGGCGAGGTCAATCCTGCCCAGTATATCGATCAGGTGCGCACCGCCTTCCCGGCTGTACAGCAAACGCTGGAGCGCTTTGGTATCGACTTTGCCAAAATGAAAGAAGGCGTGCTGAGCGTGAGCATGAGCGGCGGCAAGTGGATCGCACAGCATGCTCTCAGCATTGGCCAGAACACCTTCAAACTATTGCTGAATATCTGCTTGATGTTGTACCTGACATTTTTCCTGCTGCGCGATGGCAATTACCTGCTGGAGTTGTTAATCCGCGCACTACCGCTCGGCGACACACGGGAGCGCATGTTATTTGCCAAATTTGGTGAAGTCACCCGCGCTACCATCAAGGGCAATATGGTGATTGCGGTGGTGCAAGGCTCACTCGGCGGTTTGGTCTTTTGGGCGCTGGGCATTCCAGGCGCGCTGCTGTGGGGCGTGGTGATGGCGGTCATGTCTCTGATACCGGCCGTGGGCCCGGCGATTGTCTGGGCACCGGTTGCCGTCTACCTATTTGCCACAGGCGACAATATCAAAGGCATGATTCTAGTTGGGGTTGGCATGGGTGTAATTGGTCTGATTGACAATATTCTGCGCCCGATTTTGGTGGGGCGCGACACCAAGCTGCCCGACTATATTGTGCTGCTCTCCACCCTTGGCGGCCTTGGTTTGTTTGGCATTAATGGCTTTGTGATTGGCCCATTGGTGGCGGCTCTGTTTATCGCTTTTTGGGAGATTTTTATCCGCGAAGTCAACGTACCCGATGCCAGCAATGAACCCCAAGCTGAACAAAAGCCCGAGGCATAGCGCGCTTGATCTGCTAGACTGCGCGGCCATTTTATCGATTGGAAGTTGATTTATGTCTAACCAATACAAGACTGTTGAAGAACTCGTAAGCTACGGCATTGGCCGCCAAATGGGCGATCAATTGGCAAGCAATCCGTTTGATGGTGTTTCTGCCGCGGCCGTTGCGCAGGGTGTTATGGATGCTCTGAATGGCGTGGCCATGCCTTACAGCAACGAAGAAATGCAAAATGCATTTGAAGTGATCAATACTCAAATGCAAGCTAAAGAATCTGATAAGCACAAGGCACTGGCGGGTGCGGGCGAAGCCTTCCTGGCTGAGAATGCGAAAAAAGCCGGCATCACTGTGACTGCATCTGGCTTGCAATACGAAGTGATCACTCAGGGTACTGGTGCTGTTCCAACCGCGACATCCAAAGTGAAAACCCATTACCACGGCACCCTGATCGACGGCACTGTGTTTGATAGTTCGGTAAATCGCGGTCAGCCAATTGATTTCCCAGTGAACGGTGTAATCGCAGGCTGGACTGAAGCATTGCAATTGATGCCAGTGGGTTCTAAATGGCGTTTGTATGTACCGCAAAACCTCGCCTACGGTGAGCGCGGCGCCGGTGCCAGCATTGCACCTTTCTCGACGCTGATTTTTGATGTTGAGTTGATTGATATTGTTGGTTAATTGATTCAACCCTAGCCTCCAGCGAGGATTCCGCGATCTTTTCCAAGACACGCCGTGAATCCTTCCTTGGAGGCTCATCTTCGACATCCATGTCTCAGACGGTCTCGGAAAAAATCCCGAAATCCTCGCTTCATCGCACCTGATCAACATTCTTAATTTATTTTTTGTAACTATTGGATTCTCCATGTGGTTTAAAAATTTACGTTTATATCGCCTGACCGAAGAGTGGACTATTTCCGCTGAAGAATTGAATGAGAAGCTGGCCGAGTTTTGTTTTAACCCCTGCGGCAGCCTCGACCCTATGCGTTATGGTTTTGAATTTCCGCTGGGCCGCCACGGCAGAGAATATATTCATGTAACCAACGGCTACATTATGATTTGCGCCAAGAAGCAGGAAAAAATTCTGCCCGGCGGTGTGATCAAAGAACAACTGGAAGAAAAAATTCTCGCCATTAGCGATGCCGAAGCGCGCTCTGTCAGCCGCAAAGAGCGCGACACTTTAAAAGACGAAATTATTTTTTCGCTGCTACCAAAAGCCTTTACCCGCTCATCGCTGGATTACGCCTATATCGCACCGCAAGAAAATTTAATTGTAGTGAATTCATCCTCCGCCAAACGTGCGGAAGATTTGCTGAGCAAATTGCGCGAGGCGATTGGCAGCCTGCGCTGTTTACCTATAGCACCCAAGAATACTCCCACCCAAGTGATGACTCATTGGCTGCGAGAAAGCCAAGCGCCGCACCAGTTTGAATTGGGCGAAGAAGTGGAATTACAAGCGGCGAAAGATGGCCGTGTAATTCGCTGTAAAAAACAGGACTTAACCGCAAGCGAAATCCGCAATCATTTGGAAAGCGGCATGCACGTCAGCAAAATTGGTTTGGTATGGAGGGAATCGATCAGCTGCATCATCGACGATCAAGTCGCCGTTAAACGCGTAAAGTTTGAAGATGTGATTAGCGATAAAGCCAACGAGCGCAATCCGGAAAGCAAAGCGGAACAATTCGACGCAGACTTTGCCATTATGGCAATGGAGTTAAAAAACTTCATTGTTGCCCTACTAGCGGCCTTTGGTGGTGAAACTGAGCGCGAATAATTATTCGCGCTCAGTTTCACCACCAATCTCGCCACCCGATGAATTTTTTTCCTGTCCATCAGCCAGTGCCAACTCAAAATAGAAACAAGAACCACCATCTGGTGCTGGTTGATAGCCGATAGTCCCTTCCATCATTTCAATCAATTCTTTACTAATCGCTAACCCTAAACCGGTTCCCCCTTTTTTACGGGTAGAGTATGAGTCCACCTGGGAAAAGCGTTTAAATAACTTGCTCTGATCCGCCAGTGCAACACCTTCGCCCTGATCGCAAATAACCACTTTCGCTCGAGTACCATCTACCTCGATATTCAAGCTGACCTCACCATCCGGCGGAGAAAATTTCACCGCATTGGAGAGCAGATTGGCCATCACTTGCAACAGGCGAGAATCATCGACTTTAACCCAGAGTCCACTATCGGGAGTATTAAAAACCACACGCACTTGATACTGTGCGGCATAGGGTTCAATAGATTCCAATGACTGCTTTAATAGTGATATCAAATCGTGTTTTTGCAATTGAAATTGCATTTTTCCAGCTACTAGTTTTTCCATATCCAACAAATCATTAATCAAAAGCGACAAGCGCTCTCCATTGTGCAGAGCAATATTAATAATTTTTGTTGCGTTCTCATCGAACCCTGAAAAACTGCCACTCGCCAATAATTTCAAGCCACCTAAAATCGATGTGAGTGGTGTGCGCAATTCATGGCTGACCATTGAAACAAAATCGCGTTTCAAATTACCCAGCCGAATGCGCTCGCTGATATCGATAATCTGCAATGTCCAATGGGTTTTTTTCGCAGTGCGATAACAAATGCCCAAACTCACCAAACCCATTAACTTATCCGCACCGGGGGATGCCAGATGCGCTTCAAATTGCTTAAAGTGCGCATTATTGATCACAAAACTGGTATCAATTTCCTGCATTGCAGCCAGCACACGTGCCTGCTCCGCCGAGTCAAATAAATCCACAATTGTTTTGCCCTGCAGCTCATCGGGCTGCAACCCCGTTAGCGTGCAAAAACTGGAATTCACTTCCAGCCATAGCGCATCGTTTTCTATCAATGCCATGGCTTGAGGCGATGCTGAAAACACTCGCTGAAACCGTTTCTGACTATCTTCCAACGCGCGATTAGCCTGCATACGCGCGCTTAACGAGCGAATAAATTGAAACAATAAATATGCACTGAATAAAGCGACCAACCATCCACCCCAGCGAGCAATATTTAGTCGCAACGGAATTTGTGTCATATCGGCACCCACCACTAGATCCCATTGCCGCCCCACAACTGGAATGGCAATCAGCTCTTGCAAATCACCGGAAACCCCATCACCCTCCATTAACCATTGATCCTGTCCGCGGTCATAAATATTAATACTCATCGCACTGCGATGCGCGCGCTCCAGCAGAGCCGCAAATAGACTATCAGCATTAATCGCCGTGCTGACTAATCCCCAATATTGATTTTCATGTAAAAAAATGGCCTCGCGATACACCAGCCCAATGCCCCCCTGACGCAATTCAAAAGGGCCAATCAATTTCGGCTGACGGGTTTCTATTACCGCTTTGACTCCTGGCCACTGTGTAGGGACATCGGGATAATATAGTCCGAGTGCAGCCTTATTAGCCTTTAATGGATAGATGTAAGCAATGCGATTATCTGGCGCCAAAGCGATGTTGCGAATGTGAGCCCCGCGCTCCTGCAACTCGGTCAACCAAGGCGCCAAAGCTTTTTCATCCACAAGCCCATCGTTTGCTTCTAGATAAGCTTTTAAGCCTAGAGTGAAATACTGCGCCGCATTAAGCTCGTAAGTGAGCAGACTGGCCAAGCCTGCCAGATCCTGATTCATCGCCACCAGACGCGCTTGACGGTCTGATTGGAACTCAGCTTTTACCGCCAATTCACATAATGCAAGCAGCGCAATCAGTAAGGCAGGAGGCAAGATCCAGCCTATTAGTTTCATCCGCACTAAAGGGCTTAAAGAAAGGGGATTACACAATCGGGACAACAATTGAAGCATGGACTTTCCGCAGACTTGAAGGCTGAATAGGTTTTCAAAGTATAGTCAGCAAATCAAACTGCGCGCCTTTCACCAAAGTTAATAAGCAAACCAGCAGGAATTATGCCGCTATAATGCCGGCCACTCTATTTCACCTTTTTTATGTCATAGGATTTTCTCATGCTCACCTCACTAGGCTCTAGGATTAACCCTTTTCGCGCTCGTTCAATTGTTGCAATAAGTCTGATACTGCTGGCACTGGTAAACACTGGTTGCAGCAAAAGCCCCGAGATTAGCAAAATTTCGGGCTTTGCACAGGGCACTACCTACAACCTCAGTTTTGTATTACCGCAGGGCTCCAGTACCGCGCTATCCACCATCGAGCAAGCAGTAGAAACTGAATTTGCGCGCATCGATAAATCGCTCTCCAATTATCGCGATGATTCAATGATTGAAGCCTTTAACGCTCAACAGACCACCGATGTTTATGAGGTAGATACCGAACTAGTCGCGCTGCTTGAAGAAGCGCGCAAAATTCATCGCGCCAGTAACGGTTGTTACGATCTCACCATCAAGCCCTTGTTTGATTTGTGGGGCTTTAAAAAAGATGAATTCAGCCCACCGAGCGATGCCGACCTTGCCCAGACCATGGCAGTCATCGGTTTGGATAATATTGAAACGGTCGATGCAACGCATTTGCGCAAACAGATTCCCAATTTGCGTATCGACGTATCTTCAATTGGCCAAGGTTATGCAGTCGGCCAAATTGTAAAAATACTTGCGCAATATGGCGTACAACAATATTTAGTAGAGATCGGCGGCGAATTAAAAATCAGCGGCAAAAAACCGGACGGCGAGCCGTGGAAAATTGCACTGGAAAAACCACTGCCGAACGAGCGCAAGATGCATAAAATCGTCAGCTTTGATTCGGGCGCACCTATGTCGCTTATGGCATCGGGCACCTATCGCCACTACTTTGACAGTAACGGCAAACGCTACAGCCATATTCTTGATGCACGCAGCGGCAAACCTGTCGAACACAACACAGTTTCTGCGGCCATACTGCACGAAAACCCCACGATTGCCGACGGCTGGTCTACCGCACTGCTATGCTTGGGCAGCAGCGAAGGTTTAAAAGTCGCAAACGATAATAATCTCGCGGTACTGTTCATCGACCAACAAGGCGATGAGCTGATAGAAACCCGCAGCAACGCGATGAATGAAATGAAGGGTGTGAGCCTCAATAACCCTTAACTCAACATTCGCATCGAGTAAAGCATCACTAAGGCAACATTTTTCAACGAGGAAGAAAATGACCAAAGACGTTCATGACCTTAATAATTTGCTGGGGAATTTACGCCAGTTGATTATCGATGCGCGTCGGCAGGCACTGCGCGCAGTTGACACAGTGCAGATTCGCACTTGCTGGGAAATAGGTCATCACATCGTTGAGTTTGAACAAAATGGACAAGCGCGAGCAGAATATGGAAAACGCTTGCTGACGGATCTAGCTACTCAATTAACAAAAGAATTTGGGAAAGGTTTTGATTCATCTAACTTGCGCTATATGCGGTTATTCTACAAAGCATTTCCAATTCGTGACGCAGTGCGTCACGAATTGAGCTGGACGCATTACCGCACCTTACTCAAAGTTGAAAGTTCGTCTTCTCGCGAATGGTACATAGAAGAAAGCATCCGCCAAAATTGGAGTTCACGTGCGCTTGAGCGCCAAATTTCCACACTCTACTACGAGCGATTACTAACCAGCCAAGATCAGTCAGCCGTTGCACTTGAAGCAGCAAACTTAACCGAGCCGCTGAGCAAAACGCCAAGAGAGTTTGTGCGCGACCCGGTGGTATTAGAATTTCTGGGGCTACCCGAAGCCGGGCGTCTACTAGAGAGTGATTTAGAACAAGGGCTGATGAATAAACTACAAAGCTTTTTACTGGAACTTGGCAGCGGCTTTGCATTCGTCGCTCGTCAACAACGGATTAGCACTGACAATAAAGACTTCTACATCGATTTGGTTTTTTATAACTATCTACTCAAGTGCTTCGTATTATTCGACTTAAAAACCGGAGAGCTAAGCCATCAGGATATTGGCCAAATGGATATGTATGTTCGAATGTACGATGATTTGAAACGGGGTGAAGATGACAACCCTACTGTTGGTATTATTCTCTGCTCACAAAAAGACTCATCTGTAGTGCGCTATTCAGTCCTCAACGGAAGCGAGCAATTATTTGCCAGCCGCTATAAATTGATACTGCCATCTGAAGAAGAGTTACGGCAAGAGTTAGAGCGTGAACGAGCAGAATTGCTTGAGCAAACACAACACAACAAATAAAAGGCGCGCTTAGCATGAAACTCATCTACACCCACGAAAACCGTTTTTTGGTTGCTAATGCGCACAACATTCTTGAACAAGCCGGGATTCGTGTGGTGTGGAAAAACGAATTTGCTTCCGGTGCGATTGGTGAAATTTCACCGTTTGATACCTGGCCAGAATTATGGGTGATAGACGATGCCGACTATGATCGCGCAATAGAAATTATTACTCACGCGCTGAGTGCCACTAACGCACCAGATTGGACTTGCACTCACTGCAACGAACCGAACGATGCAGCATTTGAAACCTGTTGGAATTGCCAAACAGAAAAACCGGAGCACACATGATGAAACAGATTCTATGCAGCTTGGCATTATTGATTTTCGCTACCAGTGCCTGGGCACAAACCACCCAACTCAGTGTGATGAGCTACAACATTCGCTGCGGCCCATGTGAAGCGCCAGACAACATTAACAATTGGAAAAAACGTAAATACCTGATAGGGCATTTGATCAAAATGCACAACCCGGATGTCATCGGATTGCAGGAGGCGGAACTCAATCAAATTGAAGACTTGGTAGAAATGCTGGATGACTATTCCTGGATGGGTGTAGGCCGTGACGACGGCAGGGACAAAGGCGAAACCACAGCTATTTTATTTCGCACTTCGCGCTTGTCGCTGCAGGGGCAGCAAACACTCTGGTTATCGCAAACGCCACTGCAACCATCGCGCGGTTGGGATGCAACTTATCGCCGCACGCTCAGCATCGCCAAATTACTCGATGCGCAAACCAAACAATTTATATATGTGTTCAACACCCATCTGGACAACGAAGGCGAAGTGGCGCGGCAGGAAGGCGCCAAATTATTAATCAATGAGATTGCCAAACTCGACGCTGCAGCACCCGTTGTGGTCACCGGCGATTTTAATTTTACCGCGCCCGCTCCTAGTTACGACATCATCACCGAAACTCTAGCCGACGCCGAAAAAACCTCAACTACTCCAGCAACGGGCGGCAACAAAACCTTTAATGGCTTTGGCGAAAACAAAGAACCGGGCAATAAAATTGATTTCATTTTTGTAAAAAAATCAATGAAAGTGCACAGTCATCAAATCGACACCACTATTTATAACAATCTCTACCCTTCGGATCATTTCCCGGTCATAGTAACAGTCGATACTGCTATCACGACTGCAGACACATTAAAGAGCACCGAGTAATACCGACAGTTCGTTGCGAATATATTTTTCTTCCACCCAATCGCTCAACTGCGCATTCATAAACTCAATAAAATTATGCGCGGCGACCGGCAAGCGCCGGTCGCCGTGACGCACCAAATACCAGTGACTGGTGAGCGGGAAATCGCGCACATTAATAATCGCCACTTGCGCATTGGTTTGCGCCAGGGTGTGTTCGGAAATAACCGCCAAACCCAAACCCGTTTCCACACTCATCCGAATCACTTCGTTACTTTCGATTTGCAGGGTCTTATGCAACTGCAAATTATTTTCGCGCAGCCAATTTTCAAACATCATGCGGGTGGCGCTACCCGGCTCGCGCATTAAAAAGCGCTCATTCACTAAGTCTGCAAAATCTACTTGGTGTTGTTGTGCGGCCCAATGGTGAATGGGGGCAATAAGCACCAATGGATTTTTTAGAAAGCGCCCACTAATCACATGCTCGCCGGTGGGTGGATGACTAAATAAATACAAATCATCCAACTGGCTTTCAAAGCGCTGCAACACACTGCTGCGGTTGCCGATATTCAAAGTCACATCCACTGCGGGGTATTGCTGCGCGTAGGGGCTGAGCAAGCGCGGCAAAATATATTTCGCCGTGGTCACTACCCCAATCCCGAAGTGGCCTTTGCTGCCCTGCGCTGCATCGCTTAAAAAACTGTTGAAGTCTTCAAAGCGCCCTAGAGCATCGAGCGCGGCGTGGTACAGCTCAGTGCCCACAAAGGTGGTTTGATAATGCCCATCGCGCACCTCCAACAGCGTATCGCCTATAGCCTCTGTCAGCCGTTTGATCTGCAGTGAAACCGTGGGCTGGGTGAGGTGTAATTGCGTCGCAGCTTGGGAGATAGACCCGGTACGCACCACGGCGATATACACCTGCAATAGGCGAAAGGTGAGATGGCGAATATTCATAGGAGCACCCATATAGCAAAAACAATATAGATAATTATCTATTAATAAATACATAAACATTAATTATCATCTATTTCAAGCAACGATCACAATGCGCGCCAGACAACTTAAACCATCTGGAGAACACCATGCCCGATATAGTCATCATGTTTTTCCTGCTCGGAGCCCTTGCCGGGGTAGCCAAGTCCGACCTGAAAGTGCCTAAAGCGGCTTATGACACCCTGAGTATTTTGTTAATGCTGACCCTTGGTTTGAAAGGTGGATTAGCGTTGCACGGGCAAGTGAGCTGGCAATTGCTGCCTGAAGTGGTGGTGGTGATTTTGGTCGGTATTGCGATCCCCTTGGCTGTTTATCCTCTGGTGCGCAAGCTCGCGGGGCTTAACCCAGCCGACAGCGCAAGCTTGGCTGCCCACTACGGCTCAGCCAGCGCCGGTACATTTGCCGTGGCGCTGGCGTTTGCTGAAGCCAATAACCTTACGATAGCCCCGCAGACGACCCTCTACCTTGTTCTACTGGAACTGCCAGCCATCGTGGTGGCAATTATGATTTATCGCAAAGTCACCGGCAGCACCGCCAAGGCCAGTGCCATTTGGCACGAGGCACTGACCAGCCGCGGTGTAGTCCTACTGGCCGGTGGTTTGTTGATTGGTTACTGGTACGGGCCGGAAGGCAGCGCCGCGATTACCCCGCTGTTCCTCGGCGCCTTCAAAGCCTTGCTTGCCCTGTTCTTACTGGAGATGGGTTTGTGTGTATCCAAACACCTCAATCCCTTCCCGCTAAAACATTGGCGTTTGATTGGCTTTGCCCTGGTCGCGCCGATGATTTTGGCGGTTATAGGTATCAGCCTCGGTGTGTTACTGGGTTTACCTGCAGGCAGTAGCCTGATTCTCGGCAGCTTGGTCGCGAGTGCCTCTTATATCGCAGCACCGGCGGCGATTCGCGGTGCGATTCCCGAAGCCGATGTCGGTCTCTCCATCTTTGCCTCGCTGGGTGTGACCTTTCCGTTCAATGTGCTGGTGGGCATCCCGATTTACTACCAGTTATTAACCTGGTTCAGCACTTAAGTAGCCACGAAAAACATTTTTTGCCTTGCGTCTCAATTGGGGGGCAAGGCTCTTGCGGAGCCCCCATGTACTCACAAACACACTTGCAACAACTCGAAGCTGAAGCCATTTTTATCATCCGCGAAGTGGCCGCCAGTTTCGACAATCCCTGCTTTTTTTATTCGATCGGCAAAGACTCAACGGTGATGCTGCACCTCGCGCGCAAAGCCTTTTACCCCGCCCCCGTGCCATTCACGCTGCTACATGTGGATACCACTTGGGAGTTTGCCGAGATGGCGCGTTTTCGCGATGCCATGGCCGCTAAACATCAACTCAGAATACTGGTTCACACCAATGAAGAAGCGCTCGCGCTGGGCATTCACCCCATTAATTCAGGCTCAGTTAAATACAACGATTTGATGAAGACCCAAGCACTAAAACAGGCGATGAAACAATACCGCTTCGATGCCGCACTGGGCGGTGCCCGGCGCGATGAAGAAAAATCCCGCGCTAAAGAGCGAGTATTTTCAGTGCGCGATGCCCATCAAGGCTGGGATCCGAAAAATCAGCGTCCGGAGTTATGGAACATTTACAACTGCCAGATCGATAAAGGCGAATCGGTGCGTGTATTTCCCTTATCGAACTGGACAGAACTGGATATTTGGCAGTACATCCACAAAGAAAAAATCGAGCTGGTATCACTGTATTTATCCGCCCCGCGCATGAGCTGGGTTAGCGATAACGGCGGCCAATATTTAATTCTGGATGACGAACGCATGCTGCCGTTTTTAAGCGAGCGCGAACGCGCCAGCCTCGCCCACCGCCCGCTGCGCTGCCGCACACTGGGCTGCTACCCGCAAACCGGCGCCGTGTTAAGCGAGGCCACTCAAGTCATCGATATTATTGATGAGTTAGTACAGAGCAAAACCAGCGAACGCGAAGGCCGCATGCTGGATAAAGATCAAGTTGGCTCGATGGAAAAGAAAAAACGTGAAGGTTACTTTTAATGCAAACACGCTTCGCCAACAGTCAATTTGCCCTACTCACTCGCCACGGCAAAGAAAAGATATTCGCGCCTTTGCTGGAAACGCAGTTGGGCGCATCGCTGCTACTCACCGAGAATTTCGATACCGATTTACTCGGCACCTTTAGTGGCGAGGTTGAACGCGAGCTGAGCCCGCTCGATTGCGCACTGAAAAAAGCACAGCTGGCCTGCGAGCTTACCGGTCTCAACCTTGGGTTGGGTAGCGAAGGTAGTTTTAGCCCCAGCCACTACGGTTTTGGCACTGCTAATCACGAGCTGATTGCCTGCATCAATCGGCAAGCGGGCTGGTCGGTGGTGGGGCACTACTATGGCTTTAGCCGTGTACGCAGCCAGACCCTAAATTCCATGGCTGAGCTCTATCGATTTGTGGAGCAAACCCCAGCTGGACAAGGTTTGTTATTGCGCAGCCCAGCCGGAGTCGCCAAGGGGCTTTATGGGCTAGATGCCATCGAAAGCCACTTAAAAGACTGGTTTGGTAACTATGCGTTACTCGGCTCGGCGTTCGCGCAAGAGCTAGTGATTAGCGATGATCTGCGCGCACACCACTGCCCAGAGCGGCGCGAACATATCCGAAGGGCGATGGAAAATCTGATCGAACGCCTGCAACTTGCCTGCCCCCAGTGCGACACCCCGGGTTTTTGGCCCGACCATGCACACCCCGGCCTGCCCTGCCGCGCCTGTGGCAGCCCCACCCACAGCATAAAAGCGCGTACCGCGCGCTGCGGTCATTGCCAATTTGAACAGACCTATCCAGTCGCCGAACCCGAGGCTGACCCCAGCCTCTGCCCGCACTGCAACCCCTAAAGTCACGAACATAACGAGAGTAATGAGAGCAGCGAGCTATGCACACTGAATACTTGTTCGCCGACCAGCCCTTACAACTGGCGCGCGCAGCCCAACTGTTAATCGAGGGCAAACTGGTCGCGGTGCCCACCGAAACTGTTTATGGTCTCGCGGCGGACGCCAGCAACCCAGAGGCGGTCGCCCGGATTTTTAAGGCCAAGGGGCGCCCAGCCAACCACCCGCTGATTGTACATATCGCCAACCCCGAGCATATGCACCGCTGGGCTGAGCGAATACCCCCCAGCGCATTTGCCCTCGCCAGCCATTTCTGGCCTGGGCCACTCACCCTGCTGCTCAAAAAAGCCGCCCATGTAGACTCTTGTGTCACCGGTGGCGAACCCAATATCGCCCTGCGCATGCCCGCCCACCCAGTGATGCAAAGCCTGTTGCGCATGACCGAACTCGGGCTAGCCGCGCCCTCGGCCAACCCCTACCAGCAACTCAGCCCCACTCAGGCAACACATGTGGCCAAGGGGCTGTCGGGCAAAATCGCGGCGATTCTAGACGGCGGCAACTGCCAACTCGGGCTGGAATCCACCATCGTCGATTTGACCCAATCACAACCGCGCATACTGCGCGCAGGCCCCATTACCGCCGATGCCATCGCCCAGCGTTTAGGGCAGCCAGTGGCCGCGCCGCAACGCCATGAAGTAGCCATCTCGGGCAATAAAAAACAGCACTATCAACCGCGCAAACCGCTGCATATTTTCGCCACCGAAGAACTTGTGCAACAGCTCAAGCGCAGTAGCCAGCGCATCGCCGTAGTTTTTTACAGCCAGGCCATTCAATCAGCGAGCGACACAATCGAAAACTTATCTGGCAGCACGCCAATTTATCGCGCCGCATCATCCAACAAAGCACTTTATGCCCAAGCGTTATACAGCACATTGCACGAGTTGGACGCACTCGATATAGATGCAATTTGGATGGAACAACCACCGCAATCAAATGAGTGGAATGATGTGAATGACCGCTTAGCGCGAGCGGCAACCAAAGACGATGGGAAGTGATAAGACGTGTTTAGCAAATTGCAGATAAGGCGCAAACCCATTATGGTTGCCGAACAACAAAAACATTACACAACAAACGCAACCTCTCAGCAGAATCCTAAACATAAGAAAGGAACAGGCATGAGAGTTTTACTCAAACATTATTTTTTTATCCCAGCGCTCTGCATTCATTTATTGGGATGCGGTGGCAACAGCGATGCAAAGATCACCCCCGCTAGTTCGATGGTGCCAGTCACAGCTTCAGCGGTTGCAGTATCGGTAAACGCAAACAATTCCAGCGCGACGGTTTCGGTAGAAAATTCTACTCAAGACTGCGAGATTGCAGCACTCAAACCATTTGCCGATCTACCCGAAATAGGCAAACTGCCCAATCCATTTATTTTTATGGATGGCACACCTGTATTGACTAAAAAACAATGGTCTTGTCGTCGTGCAGAAATTGCAGCACAAGCGCAAGCCTATGAACTAGGCGAAAAACCGCTAGCGCCACTGCAAGTGGCTGGATCAGTTAGCAGCGGAAAAATTACCGTCATTGTGCGCGACAAGGGCAAACAAATCGCCTTTGATGCACTCATCACCCTACCCCGTACCGGCGTTGCGCCCTACCCCGCAATGATTGGCATAGGCAATTCCTATTTGAATAATGACGAGCTATCGCGCCAAGGAATCGCCGTTATTCAATTTCCCAATAATTTACTGGGTGAACAACACAATGGACAATCGCGCGGCAAAGGTTTGTTCTATGACATATACGGCAGCGATCACCGCGCCAGCGCCATGATGGCCTGGGCCTGGGGCGTAAGCCGTGTGCTCGATGTATTGCACAACACTAGCAATACCCTTATCGATCCGAAGCGAGTAGGCGTTACCGGTTGCTCGCGCAATGGCAAAGGTGCCTTGATCGCAGGAGCATTTGATGAGCGACTAGCACTCACCATCATGCAAGAATCAGGTTCCGGCGGCGCCGCTAGCTGGCGCATCTCTGACGCTCAATTAGCCGCAGGCCAAAACGTACAAACCCTGCGCCAAATCGTGACTGAAAATGTGTGGTTTACCGAGCAATTTAAAATTTTCAGCGAAGCCGCAAACAAACTGCCCTTTGATCACCACAGTCTGATGGGGCTTATTGCACCGCGCGGATTATTAGTCGTAGAAAACACCGGCATGGAATGGCTGGGCAATCAAAGTACTTACACTACTGCCGTTGTAGCGCGCGAAATTTGGAACGCATTAGGGGCAGCCGACAATATGGGCGTAACCCAAATAGGCGGCCACAACCACTGCCAACTCCCCGCCAGCCAGCAACCTTTTGTGGATGCATTTGTGCAGAAGTTTTTACTAAATGACAAAACTGCAAACACCCAAGTGCAACAAACCGATGGTGGCTTTCCGGTGGAAGTTTCGCGCTGGGTGGATTGGGAGACGCCGAGTCTGCATTAATTATCTGTTAGCGAGGAAAAATTCAATCCAAATTTTTCCAGATACTGCTTAACACGATGAGAGTCATTTACAGAGGATTTTTTATCTCGACTCACATTAAATAATGTGCGCCCGGCTTCAGCCAAGGAACGGCTTGTCTTGCATACTTTTATAACCTCGCTTAGCTGTAAGCGATCAAATAAATCCAGATTCGCAAGCTGAGCTTGAGACAAATAATTTTCTAGCAAACTATTATTTTTAGTCACAGCTTGGCTCTGAAAACCGCGCCAGGCATGCTGCAAGCGAACAATTTCACCCGCTACAATATCCTCAGTAATACGCCCGCCAACCGCAAGCGTTGCCATGCGTGTAATACTGGAATTTAAGTCGCGAAAGTTAGCGCGCCAGAGCGCTTGCGGCGAATAGGCAAACTGCAAATAAGCTTCACGCGCACCTTTATTAAAACTCACTTTATGACCCGCCTTGCGGGCATAATTATTTAACTCATGCTCGATATTTGGCTCTAAATCCTCACTGCGCAACTTTAGCGAAGGCAATTCATAAGTCCATAAATTGATGCGAGCCAATAAATCTTCGCGAAATAATCCTTGCCGCACCAATTCAAATAAATCGCGATGCGTACCGGCGATCAATTGAAAATCACTGGTGACAGTTTGATCGCCACCAAAAGGCATAAATATTTTTTCTTCAATCGCACGCAACAACATAGCTTGTTCATCCAAACCTAACTCGCCGATCTCATCCAGAAATAACATGCCTTGATGAGCTTCACGCAGCAGCCCTGCACGCGCATTCAATGCACCAGTAAACGCGCCTTTTACATGACCAAAGAGCGCGGACATTGCATTATCGCCACGCAGCGTAGCGCAGTTTACTTCGACTAAATTTCCCGTTAATTGTCCGCGTTGTTTTTTCAATTCGTAGATTCGTTTTGCCAACTGCGATTTCCCTGCCCCTGTGGGACCATTCAACAACATGGGAGCAGTTGATTTAACCGAAACCTGCTCAACCTGCGCAATCAATTCATTAAAGGCTGCATTGCGGGTTTGAATTCCACTTTTTAGATGGGTAACTGCATCGCGCGACTCTTTGGCAAACCGCGATGCTATTTGATCGTAGCGCGAGAGATCCAAATCAATAACATGATAGGTTCCTTGCACACCCTCTTTGCTGGGCGATGACTGCAACAATTTGCCAGGCAAATAATGCGCTTCGGCCAACAAGTACAAACAAATCTGCGCCACGTGAGTACCCGTGGTGATATTCACAAAATAATTATTCTGCTCAACATCAAACGCTTGGCTCACTGCCACCGCATGAATCTGACTGTACACCTGCTCAAAATCCCAAGCGTCCTCACAGGCGATAGGGATCGCAGTTACTTTGGTATGCGGCGAAACCTGAGCCATATCCTGCACCGTTAGATCCAGCAGCAACTGATCTTCCGGCAAATACATCAACAAATATTCATCGACCTGAAATTCAGGGTGCATCAATAATGCGATGCTCGGCCGCCAACGCTCCCACCGACGTTTACCCAAACCACCATGATCTAGCCTAGACCCCAGAATTCCTACCACCACATTATTCATTTAGATATTTTCCTATCTATTTTGATAAATAATAGAATTTTGCAAATTTTACGACAGCCCCTGAAAACACTCAACAAAACAATTTAATCAATACAAATCAATGACTTATCAGAAATTACATTTTCTCAAGCTAAAGTTGGCACCATGCCTGCAATAACCGACATGTAAGCCAATAAGAAATGGTACTCAAGTAAAAACGACAGATAGGTACGGATATGAATAATTTTGAAGTCATGCACAACCAAGGTCAGGTACCGGTTAAATCATGGACGCGCGGAGTGAGCTTCGATGAAAACGCACGCCAGCAAGTAAACAACATGGCGAGCATGCCATTCATACACAAATGGATTGCGGTAATGCCCGATGTACACCTGGGTAAAGGCGCCACTATCGGCAGCGTAATTCCAACTATTGGCGCTATCATTCCGGCGGCAGTAGGTGTGGATTTAGGTTGTGGGATGATGGCCGCAAAAACCACTCTGAATGCAGCGCAATTGCCTGATTCACTGGCAGCACTGCGCAGCGAAATTGAGAAAAAAGTACCGCACGGAAGCAGCCCGAAATTGCGCGGAGTGCGCGACAAAGGTAGCTGGGCGAACGCACCGGAAGATGTCACTAATGCTTGGGCGCATTTGCACGATGGATTCACCACGCTATGCGAAAAACATCCGTTTTTAAAAAACACCAACAATATGAATCATTTGGGAACTCTGGGAACAGGCAACCATTTTATTGAAATTTGTTTAGACGAAACCAACGCCGTCTGGGTGATGCTGCACAGTGGGTCGCGCGGAGTTGGCAACCGTATAGGGACACACTTTATCGAACAAGCCAAAAAAGATATGGAGCGCTGGTTTATTCATTTGCCCGATAAGGATTTGGCTTACATACCCGAGGGCAGCGAAAAATTTAGCGACTATGTAAAAGCTGTGGCTTGGGCACAAGATTTCGCGCGCACTAATCGCGAAGTAATGATGGCGAGAACGCTGCAAGCGATGCGCAATATTTTGCAAGTGCCGTTTGAAGCCCATGTGGAAGCGGTGAATTGTCATCACAACTACATCAGTCGCGAACATCACTACGGAGAAGATGTGTGGGTAACACGTAAAGGTGCAGTCAGTGCGCGCAAAGGCGAAATGGGAATTATCCCAGGCAGCATGGGGGCCAAATCTTTTATTGTGCGCGGCCTTGGTAACGATGAAAGTTTTTGTAGCTGCAGCCACGGTGCTGGTCGTGTGATGTCGCGCACCGAAGCAAAACGCCGCGTATCAATGAGCGAGCACTTGCAGGCAACCACAGGGGTTGAGTGCCGCAAAGATGAAGATGTGATTGATGAAACACCTTCGGCATACAAACCCATCGAAAAAGTAATGGAAGCGCAAGCAGATTTAGTAGAAATCGTACACACACTGAAACAAGTATTGTGTGTGAAAGGTTAAAAAATATCGCAACAAGGATGAAGCGATAAATAAAAATTTGGTGTGTTGTTATAGATGGAAATATAACAACACTGTGTGATCACAGCGGTGCAGTGTTGTTTACTGGCTGACACAAACGCCTCTGGCTATTTGTGTATCGGGATCATGCAGGCACCAGATTGCCATAGCTCAGTCAGGTAGAGCAGCTGCCCAGGCAGTGTGCGCTGGTTCGAATCCAGCTGGCACAACTTGCTATAGCTCAGGTTGGTAGAGCATCTGACCAAGAATCAGAGTGTCGTCGGTTCGAATCCGATTAGCAAACTACCCTATCACGGTAGCTTTAAAAAATGTAGTACCGCAGACCTCCGCGATAGATCGCTACTTAAAAATGGAATCAGGTTTTGGCAAAGGGTTTCACCAGTAACGATTTATCAAACATGGCAATGCCATAACAGATACTTGGTTAAAGCGCGTTAATGCAAGCAGCATCGGATGCTGAAATGATTCAGCGGATAGACGAATGCAAAAAACGCCCTCTGACAAAAACCTGTTATGCCGGCGCGATGTGGAGGCTCTGCTCCAACAACACAAGGAAACAGGAAAATGAAATTCAAGAAAAAATATTTAATTAACGATAGTCAAGTCGGCTTGCTGTACAAAGATCAGCAATTCCAAAAAATGTTAAGCACTGGCACCCATGAATATTGGGATTGGCAGAATCGTCTGACCTTACAATCAGTCAATATCGCCACTACATTGAGCGATGGAGTCAGTAAAGATATTTTATATCTCGCTGAAATTCATTCAGCCGCTTTTACCGATCACTTGCAAATTTGGGAGACCGGCGAGCATGAAATCGGTTTGGTTTATCAGCAAGGCATTCTGCGCGACATTAAAGCACCTGGCCAACAGGGCGCTTACTGGAAACAGAAACAGGCTATCACTATCGAAAAAATGGACATCAGCGAAATTTTTTCACTCTCGGAAAAGTTGTTACGCGTTTTGTCCGGTGCACGCGAACAGTTACTGAGCCGTGCAGCCGCAACAGCTATTGCATTAAGTAACGTTGCTGAAGGTCATATTGGCTTTTTGATGGTCGATGGAAATACTATCAGTGCCCTGCAACCCGGCTTACACATGTGGTGGAAATTCAACCGCGCAATTGAAGTAAAACAATTTGATTTGCGCTTACAAAACATGGAAGTTAACGGTCAGGAAATATTAACCAAGGACCGCGTCAGCTTGCGCATTAACCTATCGGCCATGTGGCAAATCACCGATGCCGCCACTGTTAAACGCGAATTAGCAGACGCAAAAGATTACCTGTATCGCGAACTGCAATTGGCTCTGCGCACCATCGTCAGCACCCAAACACTGGATGAATTATTGGCCGACAAAAATTCACTCAACCAACAAGTGCTGGCGATAGTGGCAGAAAAGGCGGCGACTTATGGAATCACACTGAAATCAGTCGGTGCGCGGGATATTATCTTGCCCGGGGAAATGAAAGCTATTTTGACTCAGGTAGTCGAGGCGCAAAAACTAGCTGAAGCCAATCTGATCAAACGGCAAGAAGAAACCCAGGCAACCCGTTCACTGCACAACACTGCCAAAGTCATGGAAGGCAACCCTGTACTTCTGCGCTTGAAAGAACTGGAAGTGCTGGAAAAAATCACCGGTAAAATTAACACGCTGAACGTCTATGGCGGTTTGGATGGTGTGATGAATGATTTAGTGAGAATTACTGATAGAACTGCGAAAGCTTAATTCTGTGGCCAGCTTGCTGGCCACATAGCCGAGAAAAGATTATGAAAATACCCACCAAGTGCTGGAATTGCGCAGACAGTGAAATAGTTAAACCTCGGTCTTTTAACTCCTCATGCCACGCTTATTACTATCCAACAATCAAATGGTCAGTCGCGGACCATCTAATTTCGACTGATATTACCCATAAGCACTGGAGCAGCGGAAGAAAGAAAAAACCTGATCAAGGAAATATGCGAGTCGTTAAAGTCTCATTCCCTTTCGATCAAAAAGTTGGTGATCATTTTTGGGCTTTTTATATTGATGAAGACTTCTATGAGGATGAACAAAACACCGAAGAAAGAATAAGCAACTCAGCTTTTCTACTTTGTCACATTCTGAAATCACTTAAATCAGATGATCATTGCTCATGGATACTTTTAGACGTGGTAGAAAAAATAGATCTCGATGATGTACCACTAAAGGTTCCTCAAAGAAAGTTAGAAGATAGTTTTTTTCGCAATTTTTCATTTTATGAATGCTACGAATATGAAGAATATAACAAATGGATTTACTATCATGCTGGCGGAAGCCAAGGTGACTTACATGAATGGGCCCTTATAAAAAAGGAAGATACAACATATAACATCGTTGCATTCGGAAGGTACTCATTTCATGAAAACTGGTCTTTTCTTTGTAACGTCCCCATGACTTCCACCGAATACGAGAACTTCAAAACGGTAAACGCTACAAATAAATCCAATCATCAATTTTAAAAAAATCGCACCACATCAACACTCGTATGCAACACCCGCACAATCGCGATGCCCTCTTTTTGCAGCACGTAAAACAGTAAATGGCTTTGATAGGGAAAGCTGCGCAGCCCTTGGGATAACTCGTCGCGCTCAGCTCCAAGCAGAGGGTTATCGGCGAGAATCTGCGCAAGCGCTTCCAGATCATCTATATAGTTATGAGACTGTGCAGCGCCCCAGCGTTGGAAAGTGAAATCGATAATGGCTTCCAAGTCCTTTTCAGCTTGCTCCGTGAAATAAAAAGTCCCCATCATTTCACTCGCTGGCGCAGACGTTCAAGTACATCGCTACCGCTAGCAATACGACCAGCTTCTAAATCAGCAATGCCCTGCTGGATCTGTGCTTTAAGTTGCTCGGTTTTATAAGCGGAAAGCTGCTCGTATTCGGTATATGAAAGCATCACAGCGACTGGCTTGCCATTTTTGTTAATACCTACAGGTGTGCTTTGGACTTTTAAGAGAAGATCACCAAATTCGCGTTTGGCATCACTAGCGGTTAGGGTTTTCATTACAGATCCTCACATTGGTCACCTTGATTAATTTAATCATTTTGATCACTTTATCCAGTTGTTCGTCTATCAGTCAAGGCTGGGCAAAGAATGCATTCGGCATCCCCCCAGCATCGTGCTAATATGCGCGCCTTTTTTCCGTTTCCGGCTCATTTTTTGAGCTTACATTTATTGAGTTTTACGCATTCGGGCAAGTGTTATGGCAAGAAAAGTTGCGGTGATTATGGGCTCCAAGAGCGATTGGGCCACTATGCAGGCGGCAGTAGAGATACTGGAGCAGATGGGTGTTGAGTACCATACTGAAGTGGTGTCTGCTCACCGCACTCCGCAGAAGCTGACTGAATTCGCGGAAACGGCGGTGGATAATGGCTATGCGGTGATTATCGCTGGTGCTGGTGGCGCGGCGCATTTGCCCGGCATGGTAGCGGCGCACACTCGCTTGCCGGTATTGGGTGTTCCCGTGCAGAGCAAAGCCTTGAGCGGTGTAGACAGCCTCTATTCTATTGTGCAGATGCCCAAGGGTGTCGCGGTAGGTACTTTGGCGATTGGTGTGGCCGGTGCGTTTAATGCCGGTTTGCTTGCCTGCCAGATTCTGGCGGTGACTGATCCGGCGTTGGCCGCCAAAATCGAACAATTCCGCCACGACCAGACGCAGGCGGTTCTGGATAATCCGGACCCTAGAGATCAATAGCAAGAGATCAATAAGTCATATTTAATAGTTTCCCTTGGTAGTCAGTAAGCGCTTTTTGAGGTTAGGCATGAGTCAACGAATTTGGGTGTTAGGTGCAGGTCAATTGGGTGCGATGCTCAAGCACGCCGGTATGCCATTGGCGCTGGATGTGTGCCCGGTAGATATCAATGAAGCAACCGCCCCCGCACTCGCGCCAGATGATCTGGTCACCGCCGAGCGCGAGCAGTGGCCAGAAACCCTAGTGACGCACGCCCTTGCCCAACACCCGCGCTTTATTAATCAGGCGATTTTTGGCCGCTTGGCCGACCGCAAAACCCAAAAAGAACTCATCGATTCACTCGGCATCGCCACCGCCCCTTGGCGCAATGTCGCCAACGATATCACCGCCAACGAATTGCGCGATCAACTGAGCGAACACGTTTTACTCAAGCGCCGCACCGGTGGTTACGATGGCCGCGGCCAACATTGGCTGCGCACCGATGAAGACGAAGTACCTGATGATTGGCAAGGCGAAGCCATCGCCGAACAGGCAATCAACTTTGATGAAGAAGTGTCTCTGGTTGGCGTGCGCAACTCGCAAGGCGAATGCGTGTTTTATCCACTCACCTTGAACCTGCATTTAAGTGGCATTCTGTACGCTTCAGTCGCGCCGCTGGAGCGCCTGCAACCGCTGCAAACGCAAGCTGAAGAGATGCTCGGCAAAATTTTAAATGCGCTGGATTATGTCGGCGTCATGGCGATGGAAACCTTCCGCGTGGGCGATCAATTGCTGATTAACGAGCTGGCGCCGCGCGTACACAACTCTGGCCACTGGACGCAAGCGGGCGCGAGCATCAGCCAGTTTGAATATCACCTGCGTGCGGTAGCCGGAATGGCGACGCCAGCCGCACAAGTGATCGGCCAGAATGTGATGATCAATCTCATCGGCACCGACTATAATCCCGCTTGGCGTGACCTGCCCTGCGCCCGCACCTATTGGTACGGCAAAGAAGTTCGCGCTGGCCGCAAGGTGGGGCACATTAATATCGTCAGCACCAATATCACCGAGATCCGCGAAACACTGGTGTTGCTCGGCGATTTATTGCCCGAGCATCACTACCGCGAAGCGATCGACTGGAGCTTAAACGCACTCGCCGCGCTCTGATTAACAAAACCAGCCGCGATAAACAAAGCCAGCTTCGCGCTGGCTTTTTGTTAGGTTTGGTTAATTCTTGCATCTTCCCCACACGCAACTGTGATAGCGTTTACTCCCCGCGCGACTAAATCACCACAAGGAGTTCACCCAATGCTTACTCTGCATATCGCCAACAAAAATTATTCGTCCTGGTCGCTGCGCCCCTGGGTGCTGATGCGTGTTTTGGATATTCCCTTTGATGAACAACTACATCCGTTCAACAGCGACACTAATTGGGATGTATACCGAACCTTTTCCCCCTCGGGCAAAGTGCCTTGTTTGCAAGACGGTGAACTTCATATTTGGGATTCACTCGCGATCACTGAATATCTGGCCGAGACCCATCCTGAAGTGTGGCCCGCCGACAAAACCGCTCGCGCTTGGGCGCGCTCTGCCAGCGCCGAAATGCATTCAGGTTTTCAAGCGTTACGCAATAATTGCAGCATGAGCTGCGGCCACCGCATTCAAATGCGTGAAATTTCCGCTGCACAGCAAAAAGATATCGCCCGCATCGATGAACTCTGGAGTGAAGGTCTACGTAAATTTGGTGGAGCATTTTTAGCGGGCAATGCCTTTACCGCTGTCGATGCGTTTTTTGCGCCGGTTGCATTTCGCTTTCAAACTTATGGTTTACCATTAAGTGGAACTGCAACAGAATATTTAACACGCCTATTAACTATTCCCGCCATGCAAGAATGGTATGCCAGTGGTTTGGCAGAAACCTGGCGTGAACTGGAACACGAGCAAGAAATTCTCGCTGCCGGAACGCTACTTGCCGACTTACGCCATTCGTAAATACGGCATTCACCAACACAGCATCATAAACACAGAGAGTTACATTAATTGCCAGACATCGACCTGAAAATAACCCATTGCGACACTTACTTGCATGTAGAAGTGCGCGGTATGGGCACCTATGAAAATGCTGAATTTATGTGGCAGAGCGTGGTAAACGCCTGCGAGCAATACCAATGTTATAAAGTGCTTGGCGAGCAATACTTGTTTGATTCGGTCTCCACACTGGAAGCATTTGATCACCCTGCGCTTTTCAAAAAAGTCGGCATCACCCAAAAGCATCGCTTTGCCTGGGTAGATAAAAATCCACGCACTCGTGAAACCACACAATTTGTACGCAATGTACTCGCCAGCCGCTCGATTGGCTACGGCAGATTGTTTACCGATATTGATTCCGCCAAAACATGGCTGCTCAGTAAAAATTAACTTCACCCGCATCTAAGGTTGAGTAGTTCTACCCAACCGCCGCTTTTTGACAAATATCACTCCGCTTACTAATGTTCATAGCATTCCCCCGAACACTCATCATCAGGTATTCGGGCTCTATTTCATCAGTAAATTGGTAGCCCCACCACAGCCTTGATTATCCAACATGGCCATGGCACAAGCAGTCAAGGAGTACACTATGTTTAGCAATATGAAAGTTGCCCTACGCCTCGCGATCCTCGCAGGTACCTTGGTTATCCTTATGGTGATTATTGGGGTTTTGGGTATACAGGGAATGCGTGATGCCAACCATGGCATGCGCACCGTATATGTCGATCGGGTCGAGCCCATGCGCGACCTCAAAGAAGTGATCGATAATTTTGCATTAATTTTGGTGGATGTGCCGCAAAAAGTCGTGAAGGGAATCATCACCCTGGAAGAGGCACTGCAAATTACCCAAACAACTCTACCCGCTACCGATGCACTCTGGGAAAACTATCTCACTACCTATCTAATTGACGATGAAAAAAAACTCGTCAAATCTGCCACTCCCTTAATTCATCAAACACATCAACAACTACAGGATTTACAAGGCTGGTACAGCAGCAAAAATATGGATGCCATCAACAACTTCACCCAAACCGGCATTTACCCTATTTTTGACCCGCTCAATGAAGTCTTTACCGCACTCAATAAACTACAAGTTAATGTTGCTAAAGAAGAATACGACCTTTCCACCCAGCGCTATGAAAACACCATGATGCTCAATAGCATTATTATTTTGGCCAGTATCCTAATCGCCTTGGGCTTAAGTTTTTTAATTACCCGCAGCCTGCTCAAACAATTAGGCGGAGAACCCAACTACACCGCCAATGTTATTTACCGCATAGCTCAAGGCGACTTATCGGTAGAAGTAGATACCAAACCCCAAGACCAAAGCAGTATTTTGTTTGCGATTCGCCAAATGGTCAGCAAACTCTCAGAAATTATTGGGGATGTTCGCTCCACTGCTGATTCACTTTCATCCGCCTCGGAAGAGCTCAGTGCAACAGCACAATCGCTCAGTCAAGCCGCAACGCAACAAGCGGCAAGCATTGAAGAAACCAGCGCATCCATGGAAGAAATCACCGCTTCTATTGGCCAGAACAATGACAACGCAAAAGTCACCGACAGCATCGCCAGCAAAAGCGCAGCAGAGGCGCATCAAGGTGGCGATGCTGTTAAAAATACGGTTGATGCCATGCGCAAAATTGCACAAAAAATCAGTGTGATTGATGACATTGCCTACCAAACTAATTTGCTCGCATTAAATGCGGCCATTGAAGCGGGGCGCGCGGGCGAACACGGCCGGGGGTTTGCTGTGGTGGCCAGTGAAGTGCGCAAACTAGCCGGGCGCAGCCAGACAGCAGCAAAAGAAATTGGCGAACTGGCGGGTGGTTCGGTAAAACTTGCTGAGAGTGCGGGCCAATTACTGGATGAAATTGTTCCAGCGATTCGCAAAACGGCAGATTTGGTGCAAGAAATATCTGCCGCTAGCGATGAACAAACCATGGGTGCCAACCAAATCACTATCGCCATTTCACAAATCAGTGTTGCCACCCAACAAAACTCATCATCCGCCGAAGAGCTTTATTCTACCGCCGAAGAACTCACCAGCCAGGCAATGCAGTTGCAACAAATGATGGAGTTTTTCAAAGTAAAATAAAATTGCCTGATTAGGAAAAATGCCGGTAGTTGTTTTTTATTCGATTCTCCATGAACATCATCCCCGCGTGCGGGGATCCATAGGTTTTAAGATCAAACACTCCCGCAAGCGGGAGTGACAATGAGTTTAGCTGAGGCGCTTTGAGGGAAGATTTATTTTTACTATAAAATCCACACCTCAACCCGGCGATTCATCCGTCGCCCGCCTTCCGATTTACTGCTCGCCAGTGGCGCCACCTCCCCTAAACCGCGAGCTATTAGCGGATAGATACCGCGTGCAATTAACTGCTGCTCCACCACCTGGGCGCGGCGCAGTGAGAGAGCCAGATTTTCTGCTTTATCGCCTTCACTATCGGAAAAACCAAATAATTGAACACGCTTGGGTGAATTAATTTCTACATATTTCACCAGGCGATCAAGATCAGAAATACCTTTGGTGTCCAATTCATCGCTGCCATCTTTAAAACGAAAATTAATCGACAACCGCTGTGAGCGCATGGTAAGGCTGCGCATTTCTTCCGGGTAAAAATTATTGCTGAATGGTTGGCCGGTTTTAATATTTTGCGATACCAGACCTATATCCTCAACGATACTCTGGCCGCGCTCGGTTGCACTGAAACGTACAAAATCTTCCGCATCGTTATTGATATTTTTCTGCGGCAAGTAAAAATACAAACGGCGCGCGAGCGGATAATCTTCCGTGCTCACAGTAAAATGCGTCGGCAATATAGCTTTGGAGCTTTTGGTCGCAGAAATTGCCATCAATTTTGCACGGCGCACATAGGGCAAACCAATAAAACCAATGCCACCCTCATCTTTGGCAACTGAGTCCGATAACACTGTGCTGGATTCAATCCGCTTTGCGGTTAACGCAAGGCTCGCAGAAGCGGGCTCCAGCACC
>CAXAVL010000004.1:0-44257 GCA_963971905.1 uncultured Cellvibrio sp. | reverse complement strand
CCGTTACATCAGCCATTTTCATTCCAGGCACAGATGAGGCTACTAAATTCATAATCGCTTTCACCTGCGCTGGCTCCACACTCCGCCCGGCAAACACTTCTACAAAAACGGAAGCAGTGGGATTTGCGGCATCGCGCACAAATACGGTTTTTTTCGGAATCGCCAAATGCACGCGAGCATTGCGAATACTGGTAATGCTGGTAATAGTGCGCGCAAGTTCGCCCTCAATACTGCGCTGATAACGGGTGTTTTCTACAAATTGACTAGTGCCTAGCGGCTGCTCTTTATCCATTAATTCGAAGCCCTGAGTCGGGCTTGACGGCAAACCAAACTCGGCGAGTTTCAACCGCGCCATGTGCACATCTTCACTCGCCACTAAAATGGCGCCGCTGTTTTGATCAACCTTAAAATTGATCCGATTTTGCTCCAGCACATCCACCACATTGGCCGCATCCAGATTATCCATGCGGCCATAGAGCGGGCGGTAATCTTCACCCTGCATCCACATCACAATCGCAAAACCAATCGCCACACTGGCAGCCAGCGTGATCATCAAACCAACTTGACGCAACAAATTAAGGTTGCTTAAGCCTTCCAAAAAATCGCCGCCAAGTTTTGACTGCGCAGGTGAGTTTTCGGATTCAGGGGCGGCACTGGTAGCCATAATCTCAACACCTTAAACAAATTTAAAACGTACATGACAGGGTGCAACAGCAGGAGAAACCAACACTAAATTGGCATATTCATCACATCGCGATAGGCATCTACTAATTTATTACGCACCTGCACCATTGCCTGAAATGACACAGACGCTTTCTGCGAGGCGATCATCACATCGGTAATATCCACACCGGCGACACCGCGCTCATAAGCATCCGCCATAGAGCTGGAGGTCTTTTGCACTTCGTTCACTTTATTCACGGCTTGCGTCATTAAATCGCCGAAACTCGGTGCTTTTGTCGCCCCCTCAACTGGCACAGCGCCGAGGTTGCGCATACCGTTAGGCGTATCACCCACACCTTGCGGGCGCTGAAACACTTGGGTTTGCGCCTTCAAACTACGCATATCGCCTAATAAGCGGTTGATATCTACGCGATCAGTCATGATGAGCCCCTCTTCACTTACGCAATTCACAGTGACAATTATTTGGCATTAATGTCGCCAAACCGTCTTTGCAGGAGAAATTGCACAAAACAGGCCAACCTTTGCCGCATGGCAAACACTTGCCCAAGCTGCCTGCGCTTTAATCAATTTGTCGCGATTTTTTAATCTAATTGTCACTCACCTGGCCTAGCATCAAGCCAGCTTCCAACCTATCAAGGAGTTTTTCATGAACAACATGAATGCGCTGAGTGAACAGGAACTGATCGACAATGCCATGGCCAGTTTTATCGCCGACGTAGTCGTATCAAAATCTAAAAAACAACAGCTGCGCCGCAACATGGAATGCCGCCGCAAGCTGGAAGAAAAAAAGGAAGAAAGAAAGTTGCGGCGGGAAACCTGTGAATATGAGTTTGAATATTTACATTAAACTTACGTTGCGGGCTTCCAAGCGCGCCTTGGAAGCCAAGCCAAAGCCCCGTAAAACAGATCGCTAGTCCTTATTTACCGTGCAGAACAAGTATTCCCTCCCTCTATCACCAACTCATAATCCCCCAATCAAGAAATTCCCTTGGCGCCCCTCCCTCACTGTGGGAAAATGCGCGACCTCAGATTTATACCCTTCTCATTTACTACACAGGTAATTAGCGCCCATGTCTGCACTTGTATTGGATGGCAAAGCCCTTGCCGAAAAAACTGAACAGGAACTCTCTGCTCGTATCGCCGCGCTAAAGGCGCGCAGCAATGGCCAAACGCCTATTTTGGCCACCATTCTGGTGGGCGATGACCCGGCTTCTGCAACCTACGTAAAAATGAAAGGCAATGCTTGCACCCGTATCGGGATGGAATCATTAAAAGTGGAGATGCCTTCATCTACCACCACCGAGCAATTGCTCGCCAAAATTCAGGAATTGAACAACAACCCGAATGTGCACGGCATTTTGTTGCAGCATCCGGTTCCACACCAAATTGATGAGCGCCTGTGTTTTGATGCAATCAGCGCCGAAAAAGATGTAGACGGCGTAACCTGTTTAGGTTTTGGCCGTATGAGCGTGGGCGAAGAAGCCTATGGCTGTGCAACACCAAAGGGCATTATGCGCTTGCTGGAAGCGTACGGAATTGAACTCGCCGGCAAACATGCCGTAGTAGTAGGTCGCAGCCCAATTTTAGGTAAACCAATGGCGCTGATGCTGCTCAATGCAAATGCCACTGTAACTATCTGCCATTCGCGCACCCAAAATTTACCGGCATTAATTAAGCAGGCCGATATTTTGGTAGGCGCGGTTGGCAGACCGGAATTTATTAAAGCCGAGTGGATTAAAGATGGCGCTGTAGTGGTTGATGCTGGTTATCACCCTGGCGGTGTAGGCGATATTGAATTGAAACCACTGGTCGATCGCGTTGCTGCATACACACCGGTTCCCGGCGGTGTTGGCCCAATGACGATCAATACCCTGATCTACCAAACCGTAGATTCAGGCGAAAAGAAAATCGGTTAATGCTTTAGCTGTCACCGTTTGTGTTGTTGTAAGCGTTGTTGGTTGTAGGGTTTGTATCGCTATTTAACTTTTAAGGAGTAAAGATCAAATGCGTAAATTTATTTTTTTAGGTAGCTTGTTGGCAGTGAGCATGTCTGCCACAGCAAATGATGCTATTAAATACAGTTGCACTTTGAACAATGCAGAGCGCGTTATTGAGGTTGTTTATGCCTCATCCGATAGACCCGTGCCCTGTTCTGTTAGTTACACCAAAGATGGCGCAAGCCAAACACTGTGGACCTATGAAAACACGGAAGGCCAGTGCGAAGCCAAAGCAGCAGAATTTGCCGAAAAGCAAAACAGCTGGGGTTTCAACTGCAGCAGTAAAGCAAGCAGCGAGATAACTGAAGCGACAGCAAGCGCACAATAGTTTTTAGAGTTTTACGCTTCACATACAAAAGCAGGCATTCGCCTGCTTTTGTTTTTATAGTCCAGATAATTACCAAGCAAAACCAACCTACAAGCCAATGCAATGACTGACATACTGCCGATCATTTACCGCGATGAATATCTGGTTGCCATCAATAAACCGGGCGGTTTATTAGTGCATCGCAGTGAGATTGATCGCCACGAAACCCGCTTTGCGGTGCAGTTATTGCGCGATCAAATCGGCCAAATGGTTTACCCCATTCATCGCTTGGATAAACCCACTTCTGGCGTTTTAGTGTTTGCCCTCTCGTCAGAAATCGCGCGGCAACTCGGAGAGATTTTTTCTCGCCATGCGGTGAGCAAAACTTATGTGGCATTAGTGCGCGGCTTCGCGCCAGAGCAAGGTATTATTGATCACCCACTCGTTGAGGAATTGGATAAATACACCGACAAAAAAGCGCGCACAAACAAACCAGCGCAAGAGGCCATTACCGAATTCAACAGACTGGCGCAGATTGAATTTCCATTCAGTATCGATAAGTATCCCTGCACGCGCTATTCACTGGTGCAATGCAAACCAAAGACCGGGCGAAAACATCAAATTCGCCGCCATTTAAAACATATTAGCCACCCGATTATTGGCGATGCAAAACACGGCAAAGGCAATCACAACCGTTTTTTTCAAGAAAAATTTACCTGCTCAGGTCTAATGTTGGCCTCAACCAACATGGAGTTTGTTCATCCGGTTACGCAAGAAATACTTTCACTGACTGCGCCACTTGCAGCACAATTCACCCAGATTATTCACCAATTTGGCTGGGCAGATGCCCTACCCGCCGATTGGCTTACCGCTCAGGATTATTAATGCGTCTCGACAAATTTCTCAGCCAGAATAGCGACTCATCGCGCTCACTGATCCAACAGGCGATCAAAGCCGGTAGAGTCGGTGTGAATAATGTGATCGCTAAAAAAGGCGATCAAAAATTACAGGGCGATGAAGTTATTACGCTCGATGGAAATATCGTAGAAGCATTTAAAACGCGCTACCTAATGCTGCATAAACCAGCGGGTTATGTGTGCGCCAATAGCGACAGTGACTACCCAGTGGTGGTGGATTTAATTCGCCTGCCGCGCTGGCAAGAATTACAAATTGTGGGACGACTGGATATAGACACCACGGGATTAGTGCTGCTGACCGATGATGGCCAATGGAATCACCGTATTACCTCGCCGCGCCATGAGTGTAATAAAATCTATCGCGTCACCACCGCTAATCCCATCAGTGCTGAAACCGCTGAACTATTTGCCACAGGGGTACAATTACACGGCGAAAAAGCAGCCACTCGCCCAGCACAATTAGAATTAATTTCCAGCCATGAAGCACGCTTAACCATTCATGAAGGCAAATACCACCAAGTTAAACGCATGTTTGCTGCTGCGGGAAATTTGGTGGTGGCGCTGCATCGCGAAAGCATCGGTAACATTCAATTAGACCCTGCATTAGCGCCTGGTGAATATCGCCCCCTAACGCAAGCAGAAATTATGAGCGTAACGCCATGAACGATTTACCTTTAAATTGGATCACTCAGGTGCTAACCAATACGCGCGCCGAAAGCGATGCACGTTTTCTCTGGTGTACCGATGAAAATGCACTCAATACCCTGCCTGCTGCATTGCATCAAGAACAATTATTAGTGCTCACCAATCGTTGGGATGTTGCCGAGCAAGCCAAAACGCGCGGCTTCACCACCGAATTCAATGATTTTGATTGCAGTGCAATTACGGACAACAGTCTCGATAAAATTTTCTATCGCATATCCAAAGAAAAACCCATAGTTCATCACCTGCTCAATCAAGCTTGGCGCTGCCTGAAGCCAGGCGGGGAATTATTATTGGCCGGCTATAAAAATGAAGGCACTAAAACTTATATCGAAAAAGTCGCCAAGCTGATGGGCTGCGGAAAAAATAGCGAAAAAAATGGCCCCGTTTATTCCGCCATACTGAGCAAGTACACCGACTATGATTCAACCCAATTGTTGGATGATAGCGATTACCGGCAGCCGCGGGCGATTGCACAGAATGCAGATCTATCCCTATTAAGCAAGCCCGGCTTATTCGGCTGGAATAAGGTAGATGCAGGCAGCGCATTGCTGATCGAACAACTCCAACACTTATCGCCACCAGCAACACCCTTTACCTGCTGTGTGGATCTAGGCTGTGGTTATGGCTATCTCACTATGGCGGCGGCCAAGCTCGATATCTGCCAAACCATCTCGCACTGGGTGTTGACTGACAACAACGCAGCCGCCCTGCAATTAGCGCAGCAAAACCTATTAAACAATCAGTTAACCGGCGAAGTGATTGCTGCCGATGCAGGCAAAGGCATCCGTACTAAAGCCGATCTCCTGCTGTGTAACCCGCCCTTTCATCAAGGGTTTGGCATAGATGGCGATCTGACCGACAAGTTTCTGCACAGCGCCAAACACCTCTTGGCACCGCACGGAGTGGCACTTTTTGTGGTGAACCAATTTATCCCACTGGAGCGCAAAGCAGCGCCCTTGTTCAGCCAAATCAAACTGGTGCTTGATAATGGCAGCTTCAAAGTTATCCAATTAGGACTTTAAACCCGCAGGTCAAAATACAGCCAACACAAACCAGCTGACCGGCTTGTTTTGCACACTGTGAATACAGCTTGCAGAATTAATAAACAGCATTGAATTTGTTGAGGTTTTTTTTACCGGAAAAGTTACCCAAAAGGGCTAAAAGCGGTTGACCAACCAAAACCTCACCTATATTATGCGCACCACTTCCACAGAGGAAGTCACCGATCCGCCTTAGCTCAGTCGGTAGAGCAAATGACTGTTAATCATTGGGTCGCTGGTTCGAGTCCAGCAGGCGGAGCCAAATTTAAGTAAAAAGGTCGCATTTATGCGGCCTTTTTTATGCCTGTATTTTTTATCGGCTTGCATTCACTACCCACCTTGAACGGAGAACCCTATGTTTACAGTTAACGAATACTTTGGTGGCGCAGTTAAATCCATCGCATTCCAAACCGAAACCCTGCCAGCGACCATCGGTGTAATGGCCAAGGGCGATTACGAATTCGGCACCAGCCAGAAAGAATATATGACCGTTGTTAGCGGTAGCCTGACCGTTGTACTGCCAGGCAGCGATAAAGCAGAAACCTTTGCTGCTGGCCAAACCTTTATTGTTGAAGCTAATCAACGCTTCAAAGTATCTGCAGATGTTGAAACTTCCTACTTGTGCAAATACGAGTAAGTCGATTCTTAGCCGCAGATTAAAAAAAGGCGCTTCGGCGTCTTTTTTGTTTTTGTCTTAGAGGAAAAAGTGAGGCAAAACACAATATTCGTTATTAAAACGGTTGACCGTTATTTTTTGTCTCTATATCATGCGCGCCTCTTCTGCGATATGAAGAGCACAATTCCGCCTTAGCTCAGTCGGTAGAGCAAACGACTGTTAATCGTTGGGTCGCTGGTTCGAGTCCAGCAGGCGGAGCCAAATTTAAAAGAAAAAGGCCGCACTGAGTGCGGCCTTTTTCTTTTTCCGAGAATCAAAATCCAGCCGCGATTACTCATCCCCCTCCTCTGCGCAAGCTGTGAATATCACATTGGGTTGATCGAAAAAATCATCGAGACGCTCCAACAAACAAGTATCACTCCCCAATACCGAATGGGCGATTTTTTCTCGCACGCGCAATTGGCTATGCGGCCATTGCTGATGCATTGCTCGCGCCCAGCTCACCGGTGTAATTGGGTCCAATGCTCCTGCAAGCATTAAGGTTGGTATTTGCGGTGATGCACGCACCAATGGCGATTCACTGGGCAAATGATGACAGAGCTGATACCGCCACTGATCGCGGGTGTAAGCTTGTAGCAAGGGGTACTTAGATAAAGCCGTTGCATAATCAGTTTCTGCCAACACCGGATTATCCGCACAATCCACTGCATTAAAGGTCAAACTATTAAAGTCAGCGGTCATGCTGTGGTTAATATAAGGTTCAATTAAAGGTTTTAGTAAATCTGCATCGCGCATATTGACTGCTCTCATTGCATCGATAATCACCGGCCAATCACTCGGGGTATAAACAGCGGAAAAACTGGCCGATAAAAAACGATGATCATTCACCACAAAATTAACCGGCGCCTCACCATCCCAACGTTTGACGGTAATAGTCATTGGATGTGTTTGTAACTTGTGCAACGTTTGCATAAACAATTCGGCCAACGTAGCTGTGGATGCATCTAATTCCTTAATACATTCTAGTTGCGCACTACAACCGTTAAAAAACTGTTTCATCCCATCGTCCAATACCTTTGGCCAGGTTTGTACGCCACCAAAACCAGCGGGATAAACAGAATCCAGCACCATCGATTTTAATTTAGCTGTTTGCGGGGCGAGCTGTTCTTGCCGGGCGATTTCCAGCGCTAGCCGCGTACCGTAGGAAACGCCGAGGATATTCCACTGCTGATAATCAAGTTGCGCCATGAGGGCACGAATGTCCTGCGCTGATTTTTGCGTGCTGAAATTGCGGTAAACCAATTGTGGATTTATTTGTGCAGCAGTAGAAAAACACTGCGCTGCCACCTGATACCCTTGGGATAATTCATCTTCCAGCGCACTGTTTTGTCGCAGTAACTGCTGATTAAACTGATTGTACTCGCTGCACACCAACGCTGGTTGGCTGCGGCCAGTGCCGCGTGTATCGATTAAAATCAAATCGCGCCGTGTGTTGCTGTAACGCAGCCAATTCAGCCAATTTTTTATTCCATCGCTATGCAAACGTGCACTCGCACCCGGCCCACCTTGCAGATACACAATGGGATCAGCGCGGCGCTGTTCGGCATCGTTGTGCAAAATCACCACTGATAAACGAAATTGGTCTGGCGTTTGCAATTCACCGCAGCTAATTGTTGCAGTCCAATCAGCATCAAACCAACAGCTTATTTTGATAAATTTATATTCATCATTGGTGACTGATTTTTCTGCTGTGACAAATAAGGGAAAATAATAGATCGCCAGCGCCGCCAACAATGCCAACACGCTGGTCACGCCAAGGCCGATTAAGAATCGCATCAGAATTTACCATTCTGGTGTGCAACAGACGATAACTCTGGCCAGGGCAACAACCAAGGCTGGCGCCATTCCTGCAGCGCAGCAGCAAACATATCATCGCTAAATAATTCACCTTCACGTGGCAGCTCGGTAAACCGATACTGTTTTTCACCCAATGAAAAGGCGAGGCTGTACGCGTGCAAATAACAGCGATCGCAAGCTGCACTTTGAGTCGCATCACCATAGAGCGAATCCCCCCTAATAGGTGCACCGATACTTTTTAACGCAACGCGAATTTGATGTGTTTTGCCGGTGTGAGGTTTCACCATAAATAAACGCCGCCCAGCACTAATACTTTTGCTAAAAAATTGGGTGACGGCAGGATTTTCTTGTGTGTTGAGCAATTTCCACGCACCGCGCCGTGCGGGTGCCATATCGCCTTTTATTAAGCCTTGTTTTTTATTCGGTTTTTTTTCACTGATCGCAAGATAATATTTTTGCACCCTGCACTGACTAAAGGCATCACACAACTGCCGATTTATGTCCGGTGTTTTAGCCATGACCAATAAACCTGATGTCACCTTATCAAGGCGATGCACTGGAAACAGCTCCGTGAAACTCTCTTTTTGTTTCACTGTTTCGAACAAACCTAATTCACCGGATTCGCTGTGGAAATTGATGCCCGGTTTTTTATAAATCACCACAAATTCCGGATTATTTTCAACAATGTCATACATAAAAAGTGGCTCAATTAAGGATGCATCGCAGGGTAACAGCCGGAGATTATTTCAGCTATAAGATTATTTTGGCTATAAAAAGCCACGACTTGTTACTTATCAAACTAATGAATGGCTAGCGACAAAAGTGAGCCTGACTATAATCAATTCAGGTGTCCGCTTCGGTTGTCGTAATGACGGGTTTTCCCTAAGAGCGCTTATCTCAGTGCTCCATGTTTTGAGTTGTGCCCAGCTTTTTGCTTAGGCAAAAGCGCCAGAGGCCAAGCAAACAAACCAATCACCAACAGCCGGCAGATCGGAAGAGCACACGTCTGAACTCCAGTCACACTGATATCTTTCTGCCTGCTGCAATCATTGCTATGAATGACACCACTGAACGCTATCGCCAACAACATAAGCTACGCTTGAGCTATATGCCCTGGCTTTATGCGAACCTGAAGCCCAACCATCGCAGCTGGGCGCAAGCCTGGCAAGAAGAATGGCAAGCCTATTTGATGGCGATGGAAACCATCGAGATCGGCAACAACTGTTTTATCGCCCCAGAAGCCAAATTATTTGCTGAACCCGGCCGAGCCATCGTCATTGGTGATAACTCTTATATCGCGGCCGATTGCGTATTACATGGCCCGATCACACTGGGCCGCTCTGTGTCGATTAATCACCATGTGAGCCTTGATGGCGGCCGCAAAGGCATTTATATCGGCCATAACACACGTGTCGCCGCTTATAGCTACGCCTATGCGTTTAATCACGGCATGGATGAGCAAATGCTAATCAAGGATCAACCGGTCAGCTCGCAAGGTATTCAGATAGGCAAGGATGTGTGGATTGGCGCTAACACAGGTATAGTGGATGGCGTGATTATTGGTGACCATGCGGTGATCGGTATGGGCAGCGTAGTCACCAAAGCTGTTGACGATCACACCAAAGTAGCAGGCAACCCCGCCCGCGTGATTGGCAGCCGCATACCCAGCAAGTAAGCATCGGTGGTGCCCAGCAGCACCGCTTGAATGAACTAGAATCAAATGACTTCAGGATATTAGGTTCGGCATGCACTATTACTTTCGCTATTTCACTCTTCTGCTAAGCCTGATGTTGACGCCCTCAGTCAGCGCCATGCAAGTGTTGAAAGTGTTGGCGTGGGATGGATATGCCGACGCCGATTTAATCCAGGAGTTCGAGCAACGCCATCAAACAAAGGTAGCATTAACGCTTGTCTACTCCGATGACGAGCTCTGGAGTAAAGTCACCGAAGCCACCAACGGTGACTACGACTTAATTGCGGTCAATACTGCCGAGTTGCAGCGATACATCCAAAAAGGTCTGGTACGAGCGATTGATACAGAAAAAATTTCCAACCTCGCACTGCAGCTTCCGCGTTTTCAACAGCGGGAAGCCATTCCCGGGTTGATTAAAAATGAACAGACCTTTGCCATTCCCTATACCTATTCTGAAATGGGGCTTATTTACAACCGCAAATTAATCGAGCGACCGCCCGAAAGTATCAACGCATTATGGAACTCAGCTTATGCGGGTAAGGTGCTGGCATTTAATACCAGCAATCACAATTTCACCCTGGCAGCACTCGGGCTGGGCTTTGAAAATCCATTCGATCAATCGACCGAACAATTACAACAATCTGCGCGTCGTCTGGTCGAATTGCGTCGCAACTTGTTGACCTTTTATTCATCGCCACAAGAAGCGGTTAAATTATTCAAGACCCATGAAATAGCACTGATTTACGCGAACTACGGCAGCCAACAGTTAAAAGCCCTACTGGATGCTGGCGCAGATGTAGGTTACGCAATGCCAAAAGATGGCACCCTCGCATGGCTAGACTGTTGGGCCGTAGGTGAACATGCAGGGCCGCTTGCGGAACAGTGGATTAATTTTATGCTGGAAGAAAAACCCAGCCGCCGCTTAACCAACACGCAAGGGCTAGCCAATACCACACAAGAATCCGTCACACATAACGCAGAAAAGATCATCTGGCTTGAACCTGTTGAAAACGCAGATGCACGTGTCAGTTTGTGGGAGCAAATTATTTCCGGCGATGTCATGGAGCGGTTTTAGTTATGGGATCAAGGATTGTCATTAAACTCACCATTTTAATTGGGTTGCTTAGTATTTTAAGCGCCGGGATCAGCGTATATTTCACCTACACCCACAGCAGAACGCTGCTCATTCAATCCGCCAAAGATAAATTAGCCACTGCAACAGAAGTACTGGCCAATCGTTACTCGTTTTTTATTAGCGATATCGCCAAAGATTTATTATTTATTGCCCAACTTCCAGCAATTGAAGAAATTGCTACCAGTAAATCACCACAGGCCTCGCAACAACGCAAACGATTGGCTTATGCATTATCCGGTTTTCTTCGCTCACATGAAGAATACAATCAAGTGCGGTTAATTGGCGCGCAAGATTTTGGCCGAGAATTAGTGCGTGTGGATAAAGCGCACAACAATGTCCACGTTGTTGATGGCATAGCGTTACAAGAAAAAGCGCATTTTTCCTATGTTTACAACACTCTGCAACTCAAACCGAGTGAAATATTTGTATCGCGAATTCGTTTAAATAAAGAGCGCGGACTACTGGATGGTTACGGTAAGCCCAGTGTCATTGTCGCCACTCCGGTTTACACCGCCAACAACACCGTGTTTGGCATTATTGTCATTAATGTCGATCTCGGAAAAATGTTTGAATTGATTAAAACTGATATTCCCGACGGGATTGATGTGATCGCCACCAATTCAACTGGCGATTATATTTTGCATCCTGACGCAAAAAAAACCTTTGGTTTTGACAAAGATATACGCACCCTAATACAAGATGACATTGCTATTACACAGCACATTTTTTCCGGCGAATATTCCAATCTTGTGAGTGAAATTCCAGACTTGCACTCAGCTGATAAACGCGCGGTCATCTCCCTCACCAAGGTTCCTTTTGCTACTCAATCAGATGAGAAATATATCGTCCTGGGCTTAATCAGCAACCTTGATTCTGTATTAAATGACAGCCGTCAGTTAGGTATTACCAGCCTAAAAATTTCGCTTATATTTGGCATAGTATTTGTCCTACTATCGCTTATTCTTGCACGAAAAATCACCACACCCCTGCAACGCATGGCAACCACTTTTGCACGTTTTAAACAGGGCGACCCAGTACCCGAACTGAGCCTTAATCGCAATGATGAGCTCGGCCTACTCGCGCGGAACTTTTCGATTATGGCGAAAAAATTAAACGCACAACTTCTCGAACTGAATACCCAACGCCAGTATTTACACAAAGTCGCACACCACGATTCTCTAACCGGATTACCTAATCGCATCTTGCTGGAAGACCGTATTGAACAAGCATTAATTAGCGCACGACGCGACAAAGCTGAAATCGCCGTTATGCTGGTGGACCTAGACGAATTCAAACCGGTTAACGACAAGTATGGTCACGATATTGGCGATAAACTTTTGCAGGAGTGTGCGGCGCGCATGTTAACCTGCATTCGTGAGACAGATACGGTCGCACGCTACGGCGGCGATGAATTTATGATTATCATTTCTGCGCGGGATTTAATGCTGCGAGGCTTAAGTGCTCGTCATGTCAGCCGACAAGTCGCGGACAAAATTCGCACAGCACTCAGCCAACCCTTTAAAATTGAAAAATTTTCTCTGACTATTTCCTGCAGCATAGGTATCGCGCTCTACCCACAAGAGGGAGAAGACAAAAACACGCTGATCAAACATGCAGATTTGGCCATGTACTACGCAAAATCGGCAGGGCGAAATAACGTTAAACTTTATACTGATCTTCAAATCGACTAGGAACAGATAAGACTATGATTGATGCACACTGGGCGCTTAAGGTACTGACCTGGCTTGAAGTGAGTTTTATTTTATTAGTTGGCGGCATACTTTTAGCGATAGTTATTATGTATATCACTGACATTAGCCAAAACACTCATACTATTCGCAAAAACTATCCGGTTATCGGGCGGTTTCGCTATTTTTTTGAACATCTCGGTGAGTTTTTCCGTCAGTATTTTTTTGCCAATGACCGCGAAGAAATGCCCTTCAATCGCGCTGACCGCGCCTGGGTTTACCGCGCAGCTAAAGATGTAGATAGCAATATTGGTTTTGGTTCCACGCTCAACTCAAACGAACCTGGCACGCTGATTTTCTTAAACTCGCCCTTTCCAATTATGGAGAGCGATGCGCTCATGCCCTCACCGGTTACGCTCGGGCCTTTTTGCAAAACGCCCTACACTACCCATTCCATTTTCAATATTTCTGCGATGAGTTACGGTGCTATTTCCAGCCCCGCAATCAAAGCCTTATCGCGAGGCGCAGCCAAAGCGGGCTGTTGGTTAAACACCGGTGAAGGAGGCTTATCGCCATACCATCTTGACGGCAATTGCGATTTGGTATTTCAAATTGGTACAGCAAAATACGGCGTGCGGGATTTAGAAGGCAATTTGAGTGATGCGAAATTAATTGAACTCGCCGCAAAACCACAAATCAAAATGTTTGAAATAAAACTGAGCCAAGGTGCCAAACCCGGCAAAGGGGGCATATTGCCCGCTGAAAAAGTATCTGCCGAAGTGGCATTGATTCGCGGAATTGCTGAAGGTGTCGCATCGATTAGTCCCAATGGTCACACAGATATTCGCTCGGTCAATGACCTGCTGAAAATGATCAACCATATCCGCAATGTCACCGGCAAACCCGTTGGGTTTAAAGCCGTACTCGGCGAGAGAAATTGGTTAATCGATTTAATCAACGAAATTCGTGTGCAAGGTATTGAAGCCGCACCAGACTTTATTACACTCGATAGCGCCGACGGCGGCAGCGGTGCTGCGCCACAACCTTTAATGGATCATGTAGGTTTACCAATTAAAGAAAGCCTGCCTTGGGTAACAGCGCTGTTGACGGAAGCGGGCCTGAAGGAACGAATTAAAATTATCGTTGCAGGTAAACTCGTCACCCCGCATATGGTTGCATGGGCGCTTGCCAGCGGTGCTGATTTTGTTAACAGCGCACGTGGTTTTATGTTCGCGTTGGGTTGCATTCAGGCAATGCAATGCCATAAAAATACCTGCCCTACCGGCATCACCACTCATAATCGCAAATTACAAAAAGGCTTGGACCCAACTAATAAGGCGGAACGTGTTGCCGCCTACCAATACAACATCACCAAAAGTGTGGCAATCATTGCGCACTCTTGCGGCGCAGCAGAACCGCGCCAATTACGAAGCGAGCACATCCATATAGTTAACACCAATGGCTTCTCGGTACCGCTGGATGCGATCAACCCGCAACCATTGATTTTTACAGCTGCGAACTCACATCTCTCTGGCAGCGAATCCCTGACAAAAAATTAATTTTGTAATTAATCCTATAAAGTTGCGAGGAAAAAATGTATTACCTTAAACCACTCATTTGCTTGATACTCACTTATGCCATTACCGCCCATGCACAATCCCCACTGAATGTTGTATCCAAACCCACAGCGGCTGCACCACAAAAAGAAGCAGTGATTAGCGAATTGGGTTGGATGGATAAGAGTAAAATGGACAAGGAGCTCACCGCACTGAGTGAGCTGACCCAAACCAAACTCGGCACGCCCATTCGCACTGACCTTAGCGATTTAGCCACAATGCAAAGACTAATCGACAAAGAGCTAGTTGCACAAAATGATTACAGCACACAGCAGGCAATGGGCGTGGCGCTGGGAAATTTAATTCTGGCCGATTTCCCTAATACATTTGAGTGGAAAGTCTATGAAGATGAGGTTGGCCGCAGCCGTGCACTGTGCGTTAAAAAAACCAGCGAGTGCCTGTTCCCGATAACTATGCTATCGCGCCGTATGGAAGTTGGCAGCAAACCGGATGTCAAAACGATCCACAACGATGCAATTTTGCTGATGGAAAAGCACCTCCCAAAACTGCCATACGATGGCGGCATTATGTACAGACTTAAGCGCAACTAATCGCATCACTCTCTCCATACTGTCACATCAAGGGCGCTCGTCCTTGATGTAAGAAAAACTGAGCTTCCTGTCGATTTCATGACATTTGATTCGACTAACCACAGCAATTGCGATCATGCTAATTCCTTAACACTTACTGACATCTATCGGTTATGCCATTAGGTATAGTTCATCTTGTATTAGTTTAATTATCACGGAAGCTCATGTATGTCTGACTACTCAACTCACCCAACGGCATCGCGCATTTCAACCCAAGAATTCACGCTCTTAGTTGCTTTATTAATGTCGATCGTCGCCATGTCGATAGATGCACTGCTCCCGGCCTTGGGATTTATTAGTCGCGATATCCCCCTCGCCCACAGCAATCAAGCTCAGTACATTATCAGCGCATTATTTCTAGGGATGGCGCTTGGCCAATTAGTCTGCGGCCCTTTGTCAGACGCAACCGGGCGCAAAAAAATTCTCTATGCCGGAATCCTGTTATTTTTTTGCGGCAGCGTAATGTGTTTCTTTGCACAAGACATGAACACCCTGCTTATCGGGCGTTTTATTCAAGGCTTGGGGGTCGCTGGACCTTATGTGTCAGCCATATCAATTGTGCGCGATAAATATGCGGGCAATGAGATGGCGCGCATCATGTCGCTGGTGATGATGATTTTTATTATGGTGCCCGCCCTCGCCCCCAGTATTGGCCAAGCGGTTTTGTTGGTGAGTTCATGGCGCTATATTTTTGTACTTTATATTGTGTATGCACTCATCATTGGCGTGTGGATTTTTTTGCGGCTGGAAGAAACACTGCCCCAAGAGTATCGCATCCCCTTTAGTACCCGCGGGTTTATCGATGGTTTTAAGGAAGTGATCGGCAATTACACCACCATGTGTTACACCCTGTGCATGGGTTTATTTTTTGGCAGTTTTCTCGGTTACCTCAATTCGTCACAACAAATTTTTCAGGATCTATTTCAAACCGGAAAATTATTCACACTCTATTTTGGTGTATTGGCCTTGGTGTTTGGAGTTGCTTCACTCGTCAATGCGCGTTTTGTCCAAAAATGGGGAATGGATTATTTATGTACCCGCGCGGTATTGGGCATCATCATTAGCTCCGCTATTTTTCTCGCACTGCAGATGATACTACCCGCCAATCTCTGGCTATTTATGATCTACGCCTCAGTACTGTTTTTCTGTTTTGGCTTGGTGTTTGGCAATGTCAACGCTATGGCGATGGAACCAATGGGGCATGTTGCAGGAATTGCATCTGCCATTATCGGTGCAACATCATCGATTATGTCGATGCTGATCGGCACTGGAATTGGCCAAATGTATAACGGCACTTTAATACCGGTCACCAGTGGCTTTTTAGTGCTGGCGACTTTGGCCTTGGTGATTTTGCAGCTGGCACGTAACAAAAAAGTACAACCAAACGAACCGCTAATGGATTAAATAGCATGAACCAGACCTTTCGCCATATGCAGAAAGGTCTGCTTTTGGCGCACTGACCAAACAAAAAGTCACTGGCATATTGCCCAGCAACTGCGTAGTATGCGCCCCGACACCCTTAAGGTCAGTGTCGCCCTCCTCTGTTGTCGAACACCCCAGTGTGTTTGCACATCTCAGCTCGCCAGACCTTGCCCGCCACGCGGGAGGCCGAGCAACAGGAAAACATTATGTCATTTGAAACTCTCGGTCTTCGGGCCGATATTCTGCGTGCTATCGCCGATCAGGGCTACAGCACCCCTACTCATATTCAGTTACAAGCTATCCCTGCCGTTTTAAAAGGCGGTGATATTCTTGCTGGTGCGCAAACAGGAACCGGTAAAACAGCCGGTTTCACTCTGCCGCTGTTAGAAAAATTGAGTGCAGCACCCGCCACTCAAGCAGGCGGCCGTCGCCCGGTGCGCGCACTTATTTTGACTCCAACTCGTGAACTTGCTGCACAAGTATTTGAAAGCGTGCGCGATTACGGCAAATACCTGCCGTTGCGCTCAACCGTTGTTTTCGGTGGTGTGAGTATCAATCCGCAAATGATGAAATTACGCGGCGGTGTCGACATTCTCGTCGCTACGCCAGGTCGCCTGCTCGATTTAGTTAATCAAAACGCCGTGAGTCTACGTCAAGTTGAAGTGCTAGTTTTGGATGAAGCCGACCGCATGTTGGACATGGGCTTTATTCACGACATCAAAAAAGTTTTGGCCCTGCTGCCAAAACAACGCCAGAACCTGCTGTTCTCGGCTACTTTTTCCGATGAAATTAAAGCGCTCGCCGATAAGTTATTAGACCAGCCAACGTTGATTGAGGTAGCGCGCCGCAATACTGCGTCCGAGCGTGTGACCCAACGAGTTCATCCGGTTGATCGCAATCGCAAGCGCGAACTTTTATCGCATCTGATTAATCAGGGCGATTGGCAACAGGTGTTAATTTTTACCCGCACCAAACATGGCGCGAATAAATTAACCGAACAATTACAAGACGATGGCATCAGCGCTGCTGCGATTCACGGCAATAAAAGCCAAGGCGCGCGCACCAAAGCGCTGGAAGATTTTAAACGCGGAGCGATTCGCGCATTGGTTGCAACCGATATTGCCGCGCGCGGAATTGATATCGACCAATTGCCACACGTGGTCAATTATGAATTGCCCAACGTACCGGAAGACTATGTGCATCGCATAGGCCGTACCGGTCGCGCTGACTCAGAAGGCATTGCGGTTTCACTAGTCTGCATTGATGAGATTAAATTCTTGCGCGATATCGAAAAACTGATCAAACGCGATATCGAAAAAGAAGTCATCGCCGGTTATGAACCCGATCCCAATGTAAAACCTGAACCCATTGTGTTGGGTCGCCGTATGACTATTGGTGCTGGTGCCGGCAAAAATGGCGGCGGCAGATCTGCTGCCAAAAAACCAACTTTAGGGCAAAAACCTAAAAACGGTAATGGCAAAAGCCAACAGAAAGACGGCGCGCCACGCAAACCTCACACAGGGGCAAAACCTCAGGGCAATGGCAATCGCGCAAACGCGGGTAAACCACAACAGGCGCGTCGCCCTCAGGCTGCAAGTTGATTATTCGCTAGTACAAGCCTGAAACAAAAAACCCGCTGTGAAGCGGGTTTTTTGTACCTCTATTTGATAAATAATTAATGCAGACAGCAGCAGAACCTCAACGACGCAGCAGATTGTTCAACGCTATTTTTTCTCAAAGCTTATATCCTGCAAACGCAACTCTGCTGCTGATTTTTGCTCTGCCTTAACCTGTAAATACAAATTGCCAAAACCACTAGACGCAGTTAATGGAAACTCTTTGCGAATATAGGTTTTCAATTCGGATGATGACAGCACGCCAGAAGCAAGCAAATCACCTTCTGTATTATCGCGACGAACTTCAAATAACCAATTAGTTGATTCTTTAAAGAAAAGCGCGCCTATTTTTAATGACTGGACCGAAGTTAAGTCGTAACGACCAATTGCAAAACCTGCCCATTCACCATCAGCAATGAACTTGATCATTCTAATTTCCCGGAATGCATCGGCTGTAGCACCTTTACTGGCCGTTACCGGATTAAACACACTGTCAAAATCAAAACGGTGAGGAACCAATTTAAATTCTTTAGCCGTTTGAAGTGACGGCATGTTGTTAGCGCCTTTATCAAGATAACTGGCGGTGAAAATATAAGCCTCGCCTTTGGCCACAAACGGCTGATCTGCGCTTATAGCTGCAGTATTTTTTTGATGAGACTGCAACTGAACCTCGCCATTCAGCGCAAGCTGCTCGGATGAATCACTATCCGTTAATGACAGCACATAAGTTGCCAGCGCGGTACGATCTGCCTCACTTAAACCAGAGAAAGCTGGCATATTCATCTCACCCCACACGCCAGCCCCACCGTTGCCAAGTTTATTCACTAAATATTGAACAGCGTTGGAATCCTTTTGATATTTTTTCGCCACATCTTTAAATGCCGGGCCTACCATTTTTTCATCTAATTTGTGGCAGCCCAAACAGTTGTTCGCATCTGCTAAATTTTTTCCTTGATCAATCAAACTAATAACTTGATGTCCCTGACCTGATTGCTGCTCCGCTGCGGCATATGCGAAGGTGATGCGTGGATTCGAATTTTCAATTCCGGCAATGACACCATCCTCTTTATCCTTAATAATAAATTCATACTGGAGTTTTTGTGTGTCCGGCCAATAGAAAGATTGATTTTGTATTGAAGCCAACTCAATAACCGGTGGTTCATTACCTATATCGAGTTTTTTATTGACGATTGCTTTGGCACCATTCGTATCGCTAACCGTTAACTCCAGTGTGTATTCACCCGCCTTCTCCAACGACAGGGTAATCTCAGCTGCATCCCCCAAACGCTGCTCTACACAGGCGGCTTCTGCACATTGCACTTTCCATGCATACGTCATTTTATCGCCATCCAAATCTATTGATTGTTTGGCTGAGGCTCGAATTTGCGCGGGAAGGCCCGACTGGCTTTTATCCAGCGTAATGTCTGCTACTGGCGGGCGATTGCCAGCCCCCACATATTCTATCCGCGCAAGACGCGCATCTGGATTTCCAGTAAACCAGGACATGCCGTATTCCAATACATATAAAGTACCGTCCGGAGAAAAACGCGAATCAATCGGCAGCGCATAGTTAATGTGCGGCGCAAACGGTTCTATCTTTTTAATACGGCCCTGTGCATCAAAGCTCACCACTTTTACCCAGGCGCGCATAAAATCGAGAATAAATAGTGAATTGTCGTAATACGCGGGATAACGATTAACTGATTCGGGATAATCGCCTGAATGATAAACATCGGCAACTAAGGCTGTGCGACCGCCAGTACCCAGTTCAGGAAATACATCGGAAGTGCCGTATGGATAGGCGATAAAAGCGGGCTGCGCTGGGGGCAGTTGTTTGGCGCCTGTGATGTTCGGCGAATTATTAATGGGGCTTTGTGGATTTACCCATTCACCCGTTTTTTGAGTAATGTAATCATATTTTTTATAGGGCTTATTTTGCCCAATCACCAACGGCCAACCAAAGTTACCAGCAGCAGTTACCCGATTGATTTCATCGTAACCACGGGAGCCTTTTTCATCTGAATCGTTACTGGCATCCGGGCCGACATCGCCATAAAACAAGGTACTGGTTTTATGGTCGTAAGTAATGCTGTAGGGGTTACGTGCGCCCATCACATAAATTTCCGGGCGTCCTTGTGCTGGATCTGTAAATAAATTACCTGCAGGAACATCATAACCACCGTCTTTTTTTGGAATGATACGCAGTACTTTACCGCGCAAATCCTGTGTATTACCGGGCGCGCGTAAACCGTCATTCTTTTTCATATCCGGGCGAAAATCTACAGGTGCGTAACCATCCTGATCGTGAGGATTGGTATTATCGCCGGTGGAAAAAAACAATTCCCCATTGCTGCCAAACTGCAGATCACCACCGGTATGACAGCAATTATTATCGATTGGATATTGCAGAATTTTTTCTTCAGTAGAGGCATCAACTTGATTATTACGCCATAAAAAAACGTGACAAACGTTGGCCAACATTTCCTGCATCATCTTTTACTGTGAATGCTGCATAGATTGTTTGATTTATTGCAAAATCTGGATCCACAGCCACACCCACCAGACCCCACTCCTGAAACTTATCATAAGCAACAGATACTGCACCCGCATCACTTAGCTCATTACTTTTGTAATCCACGCGCTGAAATTTTCCTGGCCGCAAGGCGATCAACGCATCACCATTAGGAAAGAAAGCCAGCTTAACTGGCTCATCCAAATTCTCAGCCAAGGTTTTTTTCACAAAACGATTTGGCTCCGGGCGTGATTTACTGTAATCCAAACGCGGCTTAAAACCCGTGCGATGATTCAGACCTACCGCATAGGTCAAACCACCCACTAGATGCTGTAATAAGTCAGGATTTGAAAAAGATTCGCTAGAGTGCCCCATGCCAGTGTAAAAAGCGCGACCACCATCGTAATCGTGATACCAAGAGATGGGATGATCATGACCATGCTCGCCCCCCTGATAAGTCGACTCATCCACTGTGGCGACCACATTGATAAACTCATACATGTCGCGATAGTTATACCACTCATCCGCCACACTGATAGAGCCGGCTAATGATGCAGTCGATGCGTGGTGTTTATCGACAAAGTTAACCGTCGCTTGTTGCACATTACTGGGCGAATTGGGATGGTTTTTAAATACTGCTCCCACTAAATTGCGATACCAAAACCAGTCGCCTTCCCATTCAGTGTCTGCTGCAGCATGAATACCGACAAAACCACCACCAGCCTGAATATAGCGCTCCATTGCCAACTCCTGATTTTCATCGAGCACATTGAGCGTTGTATTCAAAAAAACAATAGCGTTAAATTGGCTTAACTCAGCGTCCGTAAACAGACTCGCGTCTTCACTCGCCACTACGGTGAATTGATGTTCTTCCGCTAATTTTTGGAAAGCGGCAATTCCCGCCGGAATAGAATCATGCCGCCACCCTGCTGTTTTGCTAAACACCAGAATTGTTGCACCACTAACAGTTTGCTGCTGCGCTGGTAGATAAGCAGACGCCTGATTTGAAGCGGGGTGCTTTGCACTGGAGCCTGCACTTTTCCCACAACTGGCAAGACTGACAGAAAAAATAATCAAACCAACAATACGGATGCACCAACGGGTGATATTGAGCCGAGATCTGTTCATTGCCAAACCTTTATTCGCTGAAAATACAAATGCCGCTGAGTGTATCAGCGGCATTTCAGGTGTGCTCTCAGGTTTACGATTGTAAACGCTTCTTTTCGCGCCAATCCTATCAAGTTTGGGACTTCTCCAGCCAACGCTGTAGCCGAGCGTCCAAGTCATCATAGCGAATAGGCTTGCTAATATGATCATCCATACCTACTGACATATAGAGATCATGATCTGCATCAGTTTGTGCCGAGGTGACCGCAACAATTGGCAAGCGACGCACGCTGTGAGTCATACGCTCGTAGTCGCGAATTTTACCGGTGGCCACAAGGCTATCCTGCTCCTTCATATCGTAGTCCATCAGCACCAGATCAAAACGCTCTCGCTCTACAATCTCTACCGCCTCCAATCCATTTTGTACAACCTGTACATAACAGCCGAGCTTTTTCAGCATAGCGCTAATCACCATTTGATCTACCCGATGATCTTCTACCAAAAGCACTTTAGGCACTATGGCCGCGCCCAAGTGTTCTTTTTCAGAAGTTTTGCGCTCGTCTTCAAGATTTACGTTCAATAATTTTTGCACGGCGGCATCGTGTAAGCGGCGGCGCATAATCGGTTTTTCAATAATACAAACCTGCGGATTATTACGCAGATGCAATTTCATTTCAGGGCTGTCACTCTGCAGTATACCCATCGCGAGAATTTGTTTTACGCCGGCAATTTCAGGGTGTGCTGTGATTTCATGAGACAGCGCCAAACCGTTCATACTATTCAGCCGGGTAAAGATAAACACCAAGTCAAACGGTGTTCCATTGGCAGCTTGTTCGCGCAACTTTGATATAGTCTGCTCCTGCCCCGCCACAATCGTTGTTGCCATACCCCATGCATTCATTTCATCGGCCAAGGCATTGGCATTGTGCTCAGGCAAATCCACCAACAACGCACGCTTTCCACGCAGCTTTTGTTCGGAACCAAAACGACGCTCCTCATGGGAAACCACTTGTAACGCGATATTAATAAAAATACGATTGCCACGATTTTTATTTTCCCGCAAATGAATACTGCCGCCCATACACGCAGCCAGCCCTTTACAAATAGCAAGGCCAATTCCTTTTTGATTACTCTCGCGCGCTTCAGCATCGTTTTCGCCAGCGACATTTTTTTCGCCATCGCTGATAATGACCTGCAACTCACCAAAATCGTCCTGCTCTTGCTGAAAGCGCGCTTCAACATATACATGCTCAATACGACTAGCCTTGAGAGTGTGATTAAGCAAAGTCGCAAGAATTTGATTCAAGCGAGTCACATCACCTTTCACTCGCAATGGCATATTGGGGTCAAAACTGTAGTAGAGCTCAATACCTTGTTGATGAGCATCGAGGGTAAAATCTTGTACAAATTTTTCTAACACCCGGCGCAAATCAAATTCAACATCGTCAAGCACCAGCGTCTTGGTAGTGATCTTGGAGAAGTCCACCACATTATTCACCAGATCAATTTGCCTGCCCGTTGCCTTATTCGCGGTGGTCAGCAGTTCGCGATGATGCTCTGAAAGCTGGCTGTCATCAATCAATGAAAGTGTACTCATTACATCGCTAATAGATGAGCGAATCTCTTGCCCGAGATTAACCAAAAACTCATTTTTTAATTCAATCTGCGCTTGCGATGTACGCTTTTCATTTTCCAAACCCTGAGCGCGCTCGCGCAACGCATAATGCGCTTCCAAACGCTCCCAGTACGCGAGTGATGTCACCTTGCCTTGATGGCTCAGCATCATATAAAACACCACCATAATACTGCCGTACAACACGCCTTCGGCATTACCTAAAAACATTGCAGTAAGCGCGGCCGGAATTTGACCAATGGCCAAATACAAACTGAGAAAGTGGCGATACGGTGCAAACACATTGGCGACACTGGAATAAAACACGACGGAATAGAGCCACATCACGAGCGTTTCATCCCGCATGCCCTGCACCCAAGTAAGGGTGACTAAAATAACGCTCCACCACGCTGCCCCCAGGCAGGATGCAAAAAAGTACTGGTTGCGCCAACGAGTGGGCGCACGAGCGTAAAGTGCATCGAAACGAAATAAATAATAGCTGCGCACCAAAGTCACCAGCAGCAACCCCGTAACCAGCACTATAGCTAGATTGTGTTCTTTTTCCTGAAAATCACCGAATGCAAGGCAGAGCACAAAAACAATAAAATTAAGAACTAAACCGCGCCGACTGTACTTGGCAACACGCGCGTCGGTTTCACGCATGATGGCGCGATCTTTTTGAACCTTGGTGGTGGGGACAAAAAAATGAAACATGGTTAACCCAGAGTTATGACAATGAGAATCAGAGCTATGCCCTTAAGGCTAGCTGAGGATGTGTACAAATACTTCTTTAATCACAAATACCATAATCGCAAAGCCCAATACCCCAAACAAAACGAAGGAACCAAATCGACCGGATTTGGATTTTTTTGCGAGATCCCACACGATAAAAAACATAAAAATAATCAACCCGCCGCCACAGAGATACATAGCCCAGGTTTCAAATTGTTCGAGATCCATGGTCGTTTAAGCCCAATACAAAAAATAAAAAGGATGAATGGGGCGGCATTGTAGCGAAAAAAACAAAAAGCCGCTGTAGTAGCGGCTTTGAGGAAGGGAAATCAAGCGATTGGTTACAATCTTTTTACAGCAACTCGATTAGCTCGGGCACAGCCTCAAACAAATCAGCCACCAAACCATAATCTGCCGCCTGAAAGATAGGTGCATCTGCGTCTTTATTGATAGCCACCACCACCTTCGAATCGCGCATTCCCGCCAAATGCTGCACTGCCCCCGATAACCCTACCGCAATATACAACTCAGGAGCCACCACTTTGCCGGTTTGCCCTACTTGCATATCATTGGGGACGAAACCTGCATCCACCGCGGCACGTGACGCCCCTACCGCAGCGCCAAGTTTGTCAGCCAATTGATAGAGCAACTGAAAATTCTCGCCCGCCTGCATGCCGCGCCCACCCGACACTACCACACGCGCCGAGGTCAGCTCAGGTCGCTCACTTTGCACCTGTTGCTGACTAATAAAACGGCTAATGGTTTGTGATGGCGGAGGCGTGATAGCAATCACCTCCGCACTGCTTTCTCCTAGTGCCACTTCACCAAAAGCACTGGCACGAACACTCAGGAGATTAATCGACTGCTCTGTACGTAGATGCGCTAGGGCACTACCTGCATACACCGGACGCTTGAATTCATTGGCAGATTCAATTGCGACCACATCGGTAACAGGTTGCACATCCATCAGTGCCGCTATGCGCGGCAATAAATTCTTGCCAAAGGTTGTTGCGCCTACACAGACATAAGCATAATCTTGGGCCAAGTGCGCCAGCCAAGGCGCAAGTGTTTCCGGTAGTTGATGCTCACAGCGATCATCATCGGCAAGCAATACATGGCGTATACCCGGTACACGCGCAGCCATTGCAGCAGCAGCGGCGCAATCTTTACCGGCGACCAGTAGATCCACCTCTAATGAAACAAATTCACCCAAACGCGCCAAAGCCCCCATCACCTTCAGATTGATTAAACTGAAGCCACTAGCATCCAGCTCAACCAATACCAGTGCACTCACCTTATTTGATGTGTTCATAGCACTTTGGCCTCCTGCCGCAATTTATCCACCAATTCAGCAACACTGTTAACCCTGACCCCCTGTTGGCGCGCTTTGGGAGCATCGACGGATATAGTTTGCAAGCGTGGCTGCAAACCCAACCCCAACTCAGCCAAAGGGATAGTAACCAGTGGCTTTTGGCGCGCCTTCATAATATTGGGCATGGTTGGGTAGCGCGGCTGATTCAGACGCAAATCTGTGGTGATAACCGCTGGGAGTTTTAGTGCAAGGGTTTGCAAACCGCCATCCAGCTCGCGGGTTACCCAAACCTCATCGCTTTTGCACTCAATATGCGAGGCAAAAGTACCCTGCGGATAACCACAGAGCGCCGCCAACATCTGCCCGGTTTGATTGTGGTCACCGTCAATAGATTGTTTGCCCAGCATTACTAGTTGTGGCTGCTCTTGTTGCACTAAGGCATGCAGCACTCTGGCAATAGCTAACGGCTCAAAAAGGGATTCGGTGGTAATGTGCAGGGCGCGATCTGCCCCCAGAGCGAGTGCGCTGCGCAACTGATCTTGCACGGCCTGAGGTCCAATACTGACTACCACTACCTCGCTGGCCAGCCCCTGCTCCTTTAAGCGAATGGCCTCTTCAACAGCGATTTCACAAAAGGGATTCATCGACATTTTGGCACTGGCGATATCCATACCACTACCGTCAGCCAAGGGGCGCACGCGAACACCAGGGTCCACAACACGTTTAATTGCCACTAAAATTTTCACAGCGTTTTCCTTGCGGGTCCAAAGTCAAAAGGTTGTGTTCTCTATTTTTATTGATTGCCAAACATCCGCAACCCCGCTATTCAATCATATTCACCCAATAGCCTCCATAAAAATGGGGTTATTTTTATCTCATGAGTCACCAGGACACATCATTTTTAATCTAATCGTGCTCACCTTATGTACGGCATGAAGCACATTGCGTACACTGCCGATCTGCATAAACCAGCCCCCTAATTTATCGGATTATCCATGCGTACTACCAAACTTATCTCTATCGCATTTATGTGTATTTTTCTGTCTGCTTGCGTTTCGTCGCTGCTGATTGGCAACCAACTGCAAAGTAAACTGATGTGGTCCTTTTTAAAACCGCTAGTGGGGTTTGACCCCAATGAGGTGGATCTATTTGAAACACCCATGGTGAAAAACCGGATGACGTCATTGCTGGGCGATAAGTACGAACCCACCATGAAATTATTGCGCACCGCCCAGACAATCCAACAGGAAGGTGCATTGTTCTATGTTGCTTCGCGTTACGCACCACCACAAGTACAGGAAATTACCGACAAAGCCGCCATGGTATGGAATGCCGACACCAACCAAATGGCCGTCATGCTAATTAAAGATGGCACACCGGAAATTATTTCGGAACAAATCGAAGGCGCAAAACAAGCCATCACCCCTGTTCTGCCAAAAGAATTGCAAAACGCTTACGACCAAGCCAAAGCTGCAAAAAGCGCATTGAATGAAAAACAAAAAGCACTAATGAATGTACAAAAAATTGTCGAGAACCCAGTGGGTGCGGTAGCAGATAAGGTCAATGAAAAAATTGATAGCAGCATCGCCAACACCACTCAAAAAGCCAAACAGCAAGCAACAGAAAATGTGCAACAAGTCTTGCCTGTCACTCCCGTTATAGATCAGGAACAACTGGACTTTGATGCGGCAATGAAAAAGGAAGCTGCTGAGCTCAAAAAGAAGAAAACCCAGTAACTCATTTTCTCTAATATCGATCGTTTTTATCGATACTTGACCTTTTGTAACAAATCGAACGCTGAGGCATCTATAGGCTATCACTCGCTATGGATGCTTTTTTATGCTCAACACATCAACACTTTGCGGCTTTTACCAGACCTTCATCCAAGGATTAGTAAACTGTAGCTCGAATATTGCCGGCCTCGCTTTACGCCTTTATTTAGCGCCGATTTTTTGGATGGCAGGCATGAATAAGTTCAACGCATTCGATAGCACCGTTACATGGTTCGGCAACACTGAATGGGGGCTAGGCCTTCCTCTGCCTTGGCTTATGGCATTCTTGGCCACAGCCACTGAACTTGTCGGTGCAGTATTGCTCGTGCTGGGGTTATTCACCCGCCTGATTGGTATTCCCCTGATTATTACCATGCTGGTCGCTATTTTTGCTGTGCATTGGGACAACGGCTGGCAAGCTATTGCCGATGCCAGCGCACCTTTTGCAAATGAGCAAGTACTGGCGGCAACAGACAAACTCGCGCGAGCGCGTGACATTCTGCAAACCCACGGCAACTATGAATGGCTCACTGGCAGCGGGAAATTTGTCATCCTCAACAACGGCATTGAGTTTGCGGCAACCTATTTGATTATGCTGTTGGCACTGATTGGATTAGGCGGCGGAAAATATCACAGCCTGGATTTTTGGCTGCGTAAAAAACTCGAGCAAAAAACTACGCTGAAAAATTAATCTACGGTACACAGCTATTATTGCGAGTGTTAAGCTTGTGCGATTACCGCCAATTAATGTGTGCGGCTCGCCCAAATCCAACACGAGTAACATGATGATAGATAATGAGCGCGAGCTGATTGCGCAACTAATGAAGGGGGATGATTATGCATTTCGCCGACTTATTGCCCAGTATCACTCCCTTATGCTGAGCATCGCACGCGCCATTGCGGGTGATACTTTTGCCGACGATGTCGTGCAGGAAGCCTGGGTTTCGGCATACCGCAACATCGTCAACTTCGAGCAGCGTTCATCGCTAAAAACGTGGCTGTTAACAATCGTAAGCAACCAGGCAAAAGCGCGCTTGCGCAAAGAGTCCCGTCAGGTCTCCTTGGATCAATTGGATGGTGAAACCCCAGGCAGTTACCTTGACGGCACCCATTTCAAAAAAAATGGCCATTGGCAACAACCGGTACCGCGCTGGAATAATGAATCACCTGAGTCGCTATTAGAAGAGCAGCAATTACAGCATTGTATTAATCGCACACTTGAGCTTCTGCCGCCTGCACAAAAGGCTGCATTTATTTTGCGCGATATTGAACAGCAATCCTTTGAAGATATTTGCAACATTCTTTCGGTTACCGCAGCCAATGTAAGAGTACTAGTACACCGCGCCCGCCTCACTCTTATGCAGGTAATTGATCGTTATCAGGAGACTGGCTCATGTTAAGTTGCAAACAAGTTGCTGCCGTTGCCAGCGATTACCTGGATAACAATAGCCTCGACAACAACACTCCGCTCAAATGGCAAGTCCGCTTGCACTTACTGATGTGTGCAAACTGCCGTCGTTTTGTCCGTCACTTAAAAATTACCCAGCAAGTTGGCGCGGGCATGGTAAAAGCATCCTCAGTTGAAGATGCAGATATTGTCTGGAACAAACTGCAAGCTCACATCAAAGCAGAAACTCAATCAAACCGGAGCTAAACCCACTCCTGCTCGACTAACTATTTGCTTTCAACTAAGTGTGCTAACCGCTGTTTCGCCAGCAATAGATCTGCTGGAGTGTCCACATCCAAACTATCATGCTCAGACATCAAATAGGGAATTTCATGGGTGCGTGGAATTTTCTCTTCTCGCAAAAAATCATCCACTTTAAAAATAGTAATTGCGTTATTGGGCATGTAAAGCGATGGCAAATCCTGACGGCGTAAATACGACGAATGCGCGCCCGCCAACGGCTGTAGAAATTCACCGCCGCCAACATAAGCTTTCATCAATTGATTATTAATTTCACGCACACTGATCAAGCTATGGCAGGTAGGAAAATCATGGAACTCTGCAAGCGCTTCGCGAATATGCGTCGCAGTGCGCAAAGGTGATGTAGGCAGCAATAAAATAATAATATCTTTGCCTGTCAGCTTTAATCGATGAATAAATTCTGCAACGACTGGATCAATCGGCGTTTCATCCCGCGCCAAATGAGGATCACGTTTTAATCTCTCGGCGCCATAGTAATGAGCTACCGATAAGATCTGATCATCATCAGAAGACACATAAGTTACATCAATAACACCGGAGTCTTGCGCTGCTTTTATTGTATAAGCCAGCAGAGGATGATCCCCTACCGCCACGATATTTTTTTGCAGAATGCCTTTTGATCCACCGCGAGCAGGTACAAGTGCAAATACATTTGACATAACCCCTCCAGTATTCGACAAGTGTCAGCAATCATTAGGGTATAGCAAAGTAATGATGAAAGGTCACGAAATGAACAACAATTAATCCGAAAGTCTACTGCTAGTAAAGCGGAAAATGCTCATCCCCATCACATTGAATGAGGATAAACTCAAATTAATTATTTTGTGAGGTGAATGGTAACCGATCTAAAATGCCATCCAGAAAGTCGCCGGTAGAATTAAGACTACGCACGATAGATTCCATCGCTTGAAACTGCGCCATCAACCTAGCCCGATAAGCCTCACTGCGACGAGCCAAATCTTCTTCCGCTTTGCTGACATTCTTAATATCTTTGGTGATATTCGTTTCACGCTCTTTGATCGTACCTGATGACTTTAAGAACTCGTTGATCAAGTTTGTCATGGTACCCGAAAAACCACGCGAAAAAGTAATGCTGCCAGACGTGGTGCCCGGCTGAACGATCATACTTAGACCTTCAGCTTTACTGCCAATCGCAGGTAAAAGTATATTGCCGTAACCAAATGCAGCAACGCCGCCTACTGTGCCACCAACATCGGTACCCGTGGTTCCTGAGCGCTGCGTGATACCCAATTCACCCATATCGTCGCCAACAACAGCAAAACCAACCTTGCTTGAGCTACCGTAGACGTCAGAGGTAAATACCAACTTATTGTCTGCAAAACTTACCGCTACTGTCGACCTTACCGCTTTTAAATTAGCATCAAGATTAATCAAACTTTGAAAGTCAGCCGCTAACTCGGCACCAGAGGAATAAGTTTTTCCATCAGGCAAACTAATGGATGCGGTATTCACACCATTTAAAGAAAAGGTGAAGCTGTAATCTTTGCTAGAGGTACTAAAAGGGAACGCAATAACATCATCATTGGTTAATTTCCCTTTGCTAGGCTGTTGCGTGATGACAACATCATAAGTGCCTGGCTGGCTTTTGGCAGAGAATTTATTCACGTCAATATTGACGGTGGATGACGAGGTTTTAGGTACAAAGATATCACGCACACTATCAAAGTGTTTATCGATAGCGGCACGAAAATCAATATTTTCCTGATCTTTTTTGTTCTCGATAATCTCTAAAGAGCCATCTAATTTGGTGCGTATACCCATGCTCGATAGCGCATTAAAATCACTACTCAAACCCGGTACAGACGATGACAAAATATTGCGCAAACTCTGCGTAACACTTTTAGCCAACGGATCGCGCTGCAAACTACCGTAATCATCCAATTCCGTATCGAACCCTACCAGTTTTTCTATTTCCGTTTTGAATGTGTTGTAGGCTGTTACAAAATCGCGAATAGTTTGCTCTGCGGTCGCTTTATCATGATTGATCGTGACATTGATCGTTTCTGTCAGCGAGCTGGCAAAAAGGTCGAACTCCAAGCCTCCAACAACGTCCTTAATTTGGTTGGATTCACGGCTAACCAACAAACCGTTTACGCGTACCTGCGCATCACGCCCTTCTTGCTGTTGCGTCAGATTGCGGGTGGCTTCATTAAAATTAAACCCGGCCAATCCTAACGAGGCAGGGTCTTCTGTTGCGGTGATTTCAATTTCATTTTTGGCGCCAGATTTTGCCGTCAACAATAATTTATAGCCCCCACCATCGCTAATAATACTGGCCGTCACCCCTAGATTGCCTTTATTGATGGCATCGCGAAGCCCAGTAAGAGAGTTATTCGAATCATCAATAGTAATAGTGCCGCCAGCAGTTTTGCTTGAGTCAACGGTAAAGCTTGTTACATCCGGGCTCCATTCTCCCAAGCGTATAGTCAAAGTGCCCTTGCCTATGGGGGCGGTCATAGAGGTAAAAGTGCCCGAGCTGAGCGATTGCGGCTGCGCAATTTGCTCCACTTTTAATTGATAACTACCCGCCACGGCGGTGGCATCCAACTTGGTAATAGCCAGCAAGCTAGTGTCTGGAATGGAGAGAGATTTGGCATTAAAAGTATCCGCACTGCCTAGCGTTGCGGCAGCGGTTTCGAGTTTTGCGAGCGAGCTGCGCAAACGCCCAAAATCCGATATTTGAGTCTCTAGCAGTGTTTTTTTGGTAGTGAGGCGCTGTGATTGAACAGCATTGTTGGCTTGTGTCAGTTGATCGGCCAATTTATTGGTATCGATGCCCGAACCAGTTCCCAATGCACTGATAATGCTGGAGCCTGTCGCGCCATTGCTGTTAGTTGTACTTGATGTACCGTTCACCATTGATACCTCCACACCAAAAATTACCGCTGGCTATCTTTAATTACATAAGGTTAGCGGCAAGCAATGGGTAAACTTTAGCCGGTTTTGCCGCTTTTTCGAGGTTTATTCCTCTTCCATTGGTTATGAGCACAAACTACGCCAATTGCTTGTTTTTGTTATTAGTAATTAATCTAGTCCGCGCCTCCTTTACTCACTAATGGCAGGATGAAATAGAACGTACTACCTTTACCTAACGTTGAACGGTAATCAATTGAGCCACCCATTCGCTCCACGATAATTTTTGAAATGCTTAACCCCAGCCCAGTACCGTCACGACTGCGGGTATCGGACGAGTCGCTTTGGGCAAATTTTTGAAAAATACGCGATCGGAATTCATCTGCAATCCCCTGACCTTCATCACTTACCGCTACTGTAAGGCCTTCCGCATCATTAGAGAGCTGTACTCGCACTACGCCATCAAGAAAAGAAAACTTCACCGCATTGGACAGTAGGTTAGCCATCACTTGCAAAAAGCGATGCGGATCAACGGCAGCAAGACAGTGCATAGACTGCTCATCCGGAACATCCAACTGTAATTGCACGCCATAACGCGCGGCATACCCCTGATTTTGTTCAATGGATTGTTGCAACAACGGATAGACTTCGCACTGCTCCAGTGCCAGTGTTAAATGGCCAAACTCTAACTTTTCAATGTCCAAAATATCATTCACTAAACGCCCTAACCGATCTGCATTATTACTGGCAATCGTTAATAACTCATGCAGTTTAGCTTCACCCAATTTTCCGCTCAGCGCGATGCTCAATGCCCCCTTAATAGATGTTAACGGGGTGCGTAACTCATGGCTCACCGTAGCAACAAACTCATTTTTTAACCGCTCCACTTTGCGCCTTACAGAGGCGTCATGAATAATAAACGTGAAGAATTTTCGTTCGTGAAGCGCAACTGGGCTAATGCTCAACTCAATTTCCAGATCACTACCATCACTACAACGACCCAGCCCATCACTTAATACTGTTGCCGTATTATCATCCCCCGTCAGGTTTAATCCCTGCTGCATAGATGGCACTAAATCGCCGATGTGTAATTGTAAAAACTGCGCGATAGGATATTTAAAAAGCTGTGCCGCTGCTGGATTGGCATTTTGAATAAACCCTTGCTCATCCACAACCAAAATAGACTCAACGGCATTATCCAAAATAGCGGCCAATTCTTTGGTGCGCTGCTCAACCAAGTTAGTAATGTGCTGGGTGCGCCCACTGATCAACAACAAAAAGCCACCTAGCAAACTGCAAAATAACAAGCCGCCAGCCAATACAAACCAAGACTGTAAACTTACGTTGTCTGTCAGATATTTTTCTGTGGGAGTAACAGTAATTAATAATTGCCGCCCACCTAGAGTCATCACCTGACTTAACGCCAGACTTTGCGCATAAGCGGGAACTTTATATTCCTGTGTGTGGTAAAAATCCCGAGAATCGCCTGGATCTGTAGTATCAGTAATCGTTAATTGATAATCACCTGACGAATAGGGCTTGAGTACGATTGCCAATAAGTCCTTTATACGTACAACAGCGGTAACATAGCCTTTCAGGTGAGATTTTCGTGAACTGGGGCTCAGGGTGAGCGAGAGTGCGTCGTATACAGGCTGATAAATTATTACACCACTGGATAGACTTTTATCTTGCAACAGTTGCACAGGTCTGGTCATAGCAAACTGCCCCGACTCATGGGCACGCTCAAGCGCCTCAAGTCGAACAGGATCAGATGCCACATCAAATCCTAGAAGAACCGAGTTTTCTTGCCAGGGGTATACATAAGAAACCACGACATACTCATCGCGGTGTAAAGCTGGCACAAACTGACCGGCTGAATCTCTCTCTTTAATAAAAAAATCCGTACCTTGGTCCTGACGTTTTTGCACCTCAAACTGCTCACGCTGGGCATCCTTAATACGTTGACTCCAGAAAAATCCAGTAATTCCATAGTGCCCGATCGTCACATGTTCTACGTAAATTGAAAACTCTTCGCGCGTCACCTGATCCGACGCAATAAAAAAAGAACGCAATATCCCCAGCGTATTTACTACCGACGAAAAACCAGTACCAACCGAACCAATAAGCAAGCCAGCCTGTTGCTGAAAATGATCATTTAACTTTCTATTTTCGTTATTGCTGGATACAACAAACACAGCAACAACAATTAGACTGCTCACTACAATTGGAACACCTACGGTAAGGCGCCGCGCTCGCCAAAAGTGGCGCGGTTCAGCAAAGCAAACACACACCAACGGCGCCGCAATCAAAACACCAATTGCATCACCTATCCACCAAGTCCACCAACTGTAAAAAGCTTGTTTGGCCGGAATCACATCGTTCGCAAACAATGCCATAACACCAACAGTGGCACTAATACTGGTAGCTACAGGCCCACCCAAAATAAAAAATGCAAAAATACTGCGCTCATCGGTCAAGCTATTAGGAAACCCAACATAACGACGAATCAACCAAGTCCCCGCGGCACTCGCAAGAACACTGCCACAAGCAATTGCCGCGGCGAGCAACACTACGGATAACGCGAGGATTGGTGCAGGGCTAACCGAAATATTGAGTAGCAATGAACCGAAGAAGACGCCAATTGCCATGGAATAACCCCAAATCAATAACGCCCCTAGCGCTATCCCCATTGGGAGAAATAAACCAGAAACAAAACCGGGCGGAATTGCTAGCAACAGTGACAGGCGCCCGGCGAGGAAATACGCGAGCGCGAGAAAAACAATACGCAACACCCAAGGTGTTGCAGGCATACGCCAAATTTTTACCATCAAAGAAATCTCATTTTTAGCTGCCTTAAGCCTAGTCGAGTCCTCTCCATGTGGCACAAAAAAACAATAAAAAAACCGCCCAAAGCAAGCTGAGGGCGGTTTATTAACGGCGGTGACGCTACTATCGGAGCAATTGCAATACCTGTTCAGGCCGCGCATTGGACTGAGCCAGCATCGCTTGAGCTGCCTGTTGCAGAACTTGCGCCCTGCTCAATGCGGCCGTTTCTGCGGCAAAGTCAGCATCCACAATTCGCGAGCGAGATGCAGAGGTTTTCTCGGATACGTTCGCCAGGTTAGACATGGTGAAGTCCAAGCGGTTGTTAATTGCACCCAATTGCGAGCGAGCATCGTTAATCGTTGTTAGTGCATTGTCGATAACACCTAAGGCTTTTTGGGCCCCAGCCGCCGTATCAATACTGATTGAAGCGATGGCAGTGCCAAATGCTCCTTCTGCGGTGACATTTGATTCTAAAATCCCCAAAGTATCAGGATCAGCATTAGGCCCCAATTTGATACTGATGGGTGCTCCATTGGTACTACTGAGCTTGATGCCGCCGTTGACAGTGTTGCCATCCGCCACTGCAGCAGGAACTGGATTATTCACAAAATCCGAGTGAGCCAATAAAGCTCCACCCAATGCAGTTGCCACTGAGCCTGCCGCGCCATCCCTAAAGGTTAGTGAGGACGTTGCGCCTTCCAAGACTACACGAGTTCCCAACAAACTCGCAGAAACACCGGTTGCATCAGTATTCGCGTTAAACAAGGCTACAACATCAGAAATTGTGCGGGTTGCCGACGCTGCCCCCAAGTCAATGGTTACACCGTTTAAATCAAAAGGGCCAGCCAATGTCGATAAGGTGGCAGCGGCAAAGTCCAATGTTGCCGACGAAAACGCTGCTGCTGTAACGCCCGTATCACTTTGCGCTGCATTAATCGCTGCCACTTTCCCAGCCAAAGAGTCAGTATTTTTGTTGGAGATCGCCACACCATTAATGGTGAGATCACCCACATTCCAAGGTACAGCCGGTGTAGCCATACCTATACCTTCAATGTTGCCGGAGCTAGTGTTTTCGCGGAAACCCAAAGCGTTCAATTGTGCGAGAGTTCCGGTTGAACCACGAGTAATAGTGATCGGATCGCCGTGCTCTGACTCCAGCACCAATCGGCCAGCATAGGTTCCGGCAATACCACCACCGGCTGCGTTAGCAGGCACACTACCATCCGTAATAGCGAAGCTCGCCACATTAATACCAGCAATACTCAACTTGCTGTTCTCGCCCACTATTGCATTAAGCAGGCCACCACTTTCGGTGTTAATTTTTTGAGCCAGTTGCTCCAAGTTTTGCGTATTGGTTACCTGAACGGTTGTGACAGTGCCATCCAATTTAGTAATCGCAATTTCAAATACCTGGCCGTTCTCTAAGACACCTGTACCCGCCCCAGTTGCAGTTGCTTGGGCGTAGGTGGAAGCATCGACACCCAGAACATTTTTATTGATCAAGTCGATCAATTTATCCATGGTTTGCGCAGGAACCGCAGGTGGACCGACGATCGCAAAACCTTGGTAACTTTCCAGTGATTTGGCAATGGACTGACCGTTAATCAAGATGTCGTTTTCATTGATCGCCAATGTAGAGAGATCAATTTGACCGCCCAACATATCCACTCCAACAAAGCCCATACCGAGGGTTTTGGCATCCATCGCCGGGATTTTCATGGTGATGGTTTGGCCGGCGTCAGAGCCAACTTGTAAGTTCACCTTGCCTAAAGAACCATCCAATAATTTCTGGCCATTAAACGAGGTGGATGTTGCGATACGATCCAATTCCTGAATCAGTTGTTGTACTTCTGCATCTAATGTTTTGCGATCGGCATTAGAATAAATACCGTTCGCCGATTGGATCGAGAGTTCACGCATACGCTGCAGAATATTGGTCGACTCCTGCAAAGCCCCCTCTGCAGTTTGAATCAACGATACCCCATCGTTAGCGTTTCTGATTGCTTGATCCAAGCCGCGAATCTGCGACGTCATGCGGTTGGAAATCGCCAAACCTGCGGCATCATCTTTAGCGGAGTTAATGCGTTGCCCGGAAGACAAACGCTCGCTGGCGCGATCAAGCGCGTTTCCTGAGTTCATCAATTGACGCTGTGAATTCAAGGAAGCGACATTGGTGTTAATGACTAAAGGCATAATGTATCTCCTAATGATTGTTCCTGTTCACAGTGCGTTTTCTGTGACAAGCCGACTGATGAAGCTCAGGGACATTAACAATCTAAATTGCGTGGTCTGTGAGAACTTCGTGGCAAGACTTGTAAGAAATAATTAACCAACAGGATTTCTATACGGGTCGCCTAAACCGGTTTTTGCACAGACTGTGCCAAGATAATTTCAGGAGCTTTTTAAAACGGAACAAAAAGTGGCTGGATATATTTAAAAGCGGAAATAAAAATATAGGTAACTCAGTAAAAATTACCTCCAATAATGATTAGAAAAATAGGCTTGTGTTTGAAAAACTGAAATTAAAAAACAAAAAAAGAGAGTCGTTTTCACGACTCTCTTTTCGGTTCAAAAGGCATCAAATAAAAATCGGCAACTAATTGTTTTTAAATGACTTTTACGCCTTAGCGCTAAACAGCAACCCAGATGATTCCACACTCATTTTTTGCGCTAACCGCAAGAAGGTTTCATCGGGGATCTGACGAATAACTTCTTGTGTTGCACGATCCAAAACCTTAACCACCGTCTCGCCAGAATCAGGGTCATAAGAGAAGTTTAAATCGCGTTGCGTGGACTGAATATATTCATTCATTTGCGCAACGGCGGCCTGTACTCGCTCTTCTATCGCCTTGGAATTGACGGGTTCTTGTGGTTGTGGTTTTGCCGCTACAGCGGCAAGCGGCAAATCATTGCCGGTTTTTTGACCTTTTGCACTGCCCGCTTGTGGCGAAGCCGACACGGGTGAAACCTGTGTCGGACTCGCAGTGACTTTAGTGAATTCATTCATACCCAAATCCTCACTAAGAATCCCTCTGCGTATTCCTGATCAACCGGATTACGCAGAGGAATCAGTCATTATCTCAACAGAGACAGTACTTGTTGTGGACGAGCATTTGACTGAGCCAACATCGCCGATGCCGCTTGTTGCAATACTTGTGAACGGCTCAAGTTTGCGGTTTCTGCAGCGAAGTCAGCATCAGTAATACGTGAACGCGCTGATGATGTCTTCTCAGAGATGTTCGCCAAGTTAGAGATGGTGAAGTCCAGACGGTTGTTGATTGCACCCAACTCTGAACGCACATCACTAATGGTAGTCAATGCGTTGTCGATTACCTTAATTGCTTTTTGGGCGTTAGAAGCAGTATCGATGCTGATTGATGAGATTGCTGCACCGAATGAACCACCTGCACTGATATTTGAATCGATCAAACCCGTTTTAGTGGTTGCTGTTGCATCTTTCACGTCAACCTGGATGGGGTTGCCGTTATTGCTGGTTAACTTAATCCCACCATCAGCCTTGACTCCATCTATGAGATCTGTGGCGGCTAGAGTACCCGTTGAAAACTGAACGGCATTTGTACCATCCGTCATAGCGTCTGCTGTTGCAGTTGCTGTACCGCCAGAGTCAGGACCAAATGTAATTTGCGAAACGTTACCTTCCAAGATCAAGCGGGTACCTGAAACCGTAGCAGTGATGCCAGTTTTATCAGATTGATCGTTAAAGTTTTTGGCCAATGCGGTAATGTTTGCTGGCGCGGCATCTAAAGTTACATCGACGCCGTTCACGCCAACTGCGCCACCAACGAAGTCGGCAAGAGCAACGCTACCAAAATCCAAAACCGCTGAGCTGAACGCTGTCGCAGTAACACCGGTTTGATCTGTTACTGAATTGATAGCCTTAAGTTTGTCAGCCAAGCCCGCAGTTGCACTCGAACCTACATCAACGCCATTGATCTTAAGGTCGCCTGAAACTAATGCACCTGCACCTACAGAATAGCCTTCAACAGTACCGGCCTTATCGTTTTCCCGGAAGCCCAAGAAGTCCAGTTGCGCTAATGTTCCAATAGAACCGCGAGTAACGGTAACAGGATCACCATTATCTGCCTTCAATACAATTCGAGCATTTGCAGCGGTAGTAATACCAGTACCCAAGGCTGTTGCAGCATCTGTTACTGTAATTGACGAAACATTTTCTGCAGAAATAGACAACTTACCATCATCACCAATGGTCGCAGAAAATTTACCACCACTCTCTGCATTCATTTTATCAACTAATTCAGCCAGACTACTGGTTCCATTGGTGCCGCCACCGACATCAATCGCAGTGGTGGTTCCATCAAGATTGGCCAGTGTAACAACAACTTTCTCAGCAGAGGTCAGAACACCATCTCCGGCATCGGTAGCGCTAGCTACCGCATAAGTAGATGCTGTTACTCCATTAACATTTTTATTAATGTGATCAAGAAGTGCTTGATCACTATTAATTGCACCGGCACCGGCACCATCAAAAGTATCGGTGCCTTTAATAATTGACTGACCGTTAATCAACACGCTGCCTTCACGCAACACTGCTGCACCAGTAAGAGAGTTGATGGCGGATGCACCACCCATCAAATCCACACTAGTTGAACCCATGCCCAGGGTTTTAGCGTCCATCGCTGGCACTTTCAGCGAGATGGTTTGGTTAGCGCTTGAACCCACTTGTAAATCAACTTTGCCCAACTTGCCATCTAACAGGGTTTGGCCGTTGAAAGAAGTGGTTTTAGCGATACGATCCAATTCTGATACAAGTTGCTTTACCTCAGCATTCAGAGTCTGACGGTCGCTAGCGGTGTAAATACCGTTCGCAGACTGTACCGACAGTTCACGCATACGTTGCAAGATATTGGTGGATTCTGACAGCGCACCTTCTGCTGTTTGAATAAGAGAGATGCCGTCGTTGGCGTTACGAATTGCTTGGTCAAGACCACGCACTTGAGAAGTCATACGGTTTGCAATTGCTAGACCAGCAGCATCATCTTTTGCTGAGTTGATACGCGCACCTGACGACAAGCGCTCAGTTGCGCGGTCAAGCGAATTGCCTGAACTCATCAACTGACGTTGAGCATTCAGAGAGGCGACGTTTGTGTTAATTACTAAAGCCATGATGAATCTCCAGGATTAATGTCTGTTTGCAGTCTGGCTGCTTTAACAAGTCGGTTGATGAAGTCTGAGAACAAAAGACTAATCAGCACTTCTAAACAGGTTATCGACACATTCCGGAGTAGCTTTAGAAATTTTTTATTGCAGAACCCAATTATTTGTAGGAGTAAAAGACAAAAAACATGCAAAACAGTTATAAAACAACGCAGCTCGTCAAATTACTGACCGTAGGCATCAATAGCCTTTACCGTACGATTATTTTGACGCAATTCTGACGCGGCATTTTCCCGATGAGACTCGGCAAGTGCCGCAAGGGTCTTGTTAATAGTCTGGATCTCCTGAATCACATCAGCCGCTTTCGCTTCTAAATCGGCCTGCGCCAACGATTCCAAATACTCTTGGTCATTAAGCGACAGCAACCCTTGTTGACGCTGCTGAACCAATGTTTCAAAAGACTCCCAATCTCCCGCTTGGGCAAGGGATAACAATGCTTGGGACTGACTGAGTGCGCGGGTAAGTGGATCTAACAGGGAATCAATATCCATAAATACAGCTCTTCATAGTGAGTCAATAGCAGACTAACGCCATATCTCAAGATTAGCAAAAGATAATGAATCAGCCGAAGAGATTTCAAGTCCCCTCGGCATTCAATAGAAAAAGATGCGTGAAAAACTATAAATAACTGAATAGAAACTATAAATAACTAAACAAGGTCAGCTGGCTGACTTTGGCAAAGCTTTGCTGGGAAGCATTTAAAATAAGCGACTGCATCGATAGGCGAATCGTCGCTTCAGCAACATCGAGGCTTTCCAGATTGGACAGCGTGGTCTGGGTAAATAGAATAATATCCAGATTTAATGAGGCCGAACTCTCCAACGTATTCAGGCGTGCGCCCACCTCTCCCTGCACCGCAACCAGATTGGTTACTACATTAGTTAGATTAGTTAGAGTTTTAGCAACCAGCTTACCCAGCTCTTCTTTACTCTCGGGCGTATCGACGACACTTTTCATCGCATCACTAAATCTCGAAAGCGTGGTGAGTAACGCCTGCTTATCAGACGACTCGATAAAAAAACTATCACCAGGCTGAACCAATACACCACGTGTGGATTTACTGCCCTCACCTTGTGTGCCAAATCCCATCACGCCATCTAGAAAGGTATTGCCGCCTTTAATCGTGATAGTGGAATTGTTGTTAGAAATAATACCCTTATCCGTTACCGATAGCCCTAAGCGCGCCAATTGTCCGGCATTAGCCGGGTCGTTAAAGGCAGCGGCCAACTCAGTCTGATTGGTAATATTTTGGTTAAACGTCAGAGTTTCGGTTTTTCCATTAACCACTAATTGAAAACTGGCTGGCGCGGTAGAAAAATCGTGTGGAGTAACAGCAGCAGGCGCAACCGGGAAAGGCATGTTCACAGAGCGAGTACCATTAGCGCCCATGATGACCGAGGCACTGATGCCGACACCATCACTCAACGTGATGTTGAGTCCTTTTGCGTTTGAGAAGCCGGTTGCATCAACGGTAACACCGAGGTTTACCAGCTTTGCCGCATTTCCCGTAGGCAGTGAAGGAGGAATTGCAGCACCATTATTTAGCGCAGCAACAAACCCGGCGGTATCGCCAGCCGCAACACCGGCAGGAAAAGTAAATTCCTCGGTTTTTCCAGCAACACTAATACGCAATGTATCGCCCGGGTTAATTGCGGCTGCGGGCGTAGCCACAGCAAAAGGGATACTGCTAGCAATAGCCGACTCACCGGGGTGAGGATTACCTAGAATTTTAAAGCGCGCACCGGCAACCTCAATATCCTCTCCCGCGATATAAGGCTGATTCACTAATAGCTGCTTTCCCGAGGCGCGCTCACTCACCGTAAAGTTCACGTTAGAACCTGACTTGGTAAAGGTCACCACCAAATCATTGGGATACAGCTTATCGAATTCCTGTTGGTCAAATACTTGGCCTACTGAAATCAGTGCAGGAGGAACAGCTTTGTTACTAGGACTAGCGGACGTGGTAAACGTATTGTGGCCACTGGGAATATCAACAAATAGTTTTTTTCCTGAATCGCTAACCGCCACACTTACCGATGCAGACGCTTGCAAACGCAACTGCCCCTCATCGCCAAGGTAGGAATAATTACCGCCTCCATCACTCACAAAAGGCTTTGTATCACTTTGATAACCAGCAAAAATATACTGACCGGATGCGTTGCGCGTATTCTGCAAGTTAACTAATTCTGCAATACGTGTATCTACTTCCGCCGCGAGAGATAAATAGTTCTCTCTGGTCATAACCGCAGTATTACCAGCAGATACCGCAATCGTGCGCATCTTCTGCACCAAATCAACAATCGATTGCAGATTGGTCTCTTCTAAATCCAGACTATTGTCGGCCACATCAACATTTTTTTTGTATTGTTCAGTGCGTGCCAACTCCTGATTTAATTGCAATATCGTCGTTGCCGCAACGGGATCATCTGCCGGTGAAAGCACGCGTTTACCGGTTGATAATTGCTCTTGGGTTTTCGCAAGCGCGGTTTGCGCTTGGCTAATTCCCAAGGTGGCGATATTGTAAATTTGTGAAGTAGCGATACGCATTGTTTACTCCCGCTCTAACGGTATTTTTTGCAAGGCGGCAAAAGTTTGCCCACACCAATACTCATACCGTAGTAATGCACAAAGCACTCCAACTTTTCATAACACCAAATAAATTCATACCTCCGGACAGGCGCCGGAGGCAACAAAAAGGTTTACGGGGCTTATGGGATGAGGCGAATACGCCGTACGCATTAACGAAAATAGCTAAAGAGAATTGAGCAAGGTATCAAACAATTCACGCGCAACCGAAATAACCTGCGCGTTAGCCTGATAGAGCTGTTGAAATTTAATTAAATTAGCCGCTTCTTCATCCAGGTTCACACCAGAGATCTGATCGCGCATGGTTTGACTTTGTTCCAATAAACTTTTACTAGCCTCGGTATTGATTTTTGAAAGGCTACTTTTAGTTCCCACTTCTTCAACCAGCTTTCCATAACCATCACCAAAACTCATGGTGCCACCTTGCATTGTCGATTGGGTTTCCAGTGCGACCATCAACAATGCATTACGGTTATCATTTTTACCATTGGTATTAAAGCCTATAGTGAACGTATCCCCTGCTTTAGGTTGCCCGTTAATAGCGGCCTGATAACCAACAAAAGAAGATTGCGCAAACGTCGCCAAACTACTGTCACCAAAGAGCGGGCTATTAGTAGGCGAGGTTTGCAGACTAATGCCGTCGGCCATGGTGATATCAATCCTGCCACCCACAGTAATTGCGCTTTGCTCGCCACCTCCGGCATCCATACCCATCAAACGTACATTCGGGTTGCCGTTGCTGTCGTTCACATCAATTGAATTAGTCGCGCCGTTTGATGCTTTTAAACGAATATCAATGTTGACACCGGAAGATGCCACAATACGCAACTCCGGCGCGCCCGTAACAGGATTACTTCCGCTTTGCGCATAAAAACCCAAGGTTTTTAAATTGGAATTTGAATTAATACGATTAGCCAAATAGGTGTTGAAACCGGCCTCATCCAGATTCGGGTCAGGCACATCAAAACCAAATGCGGTATTAGCGGGATTATATTCCAACAAGTTTTCACCATTAACAGATAACTGTAATGGAGGCGCATAGGTGGTGGAATCAAAATTAATATCGGTGATCGTTGCCGTTGTTACGGCATTAGCCGTAACACCAGGCAGCGCACTGATCTGCGCCGCTGTCTGCATCGCAGACGCACCCGATACGGTGGTAATGGTTCGATTGGTGATCGACCCAGTATCTGGATTTTTAAACGTGAAATTTAGTTGCTCTGCTAAATAACCATTTGCTTGCGGCAAGCTTGCAGGCGTCATCGCCAGACCGGCAGGCACAGAGAAAGGGTCGATAGTTTGTACAACGCGCCCTTCTGGTAACCCAACCCGCTCACCTTTTCCGGTTACCCGTGTCTCGCCTATATCTGCCGTAAAGATATTGTTATTGGCACCGGGAATAAATGTTTGGTCTCGCATCGCTGGGACTAAATCTTTAGGATTAGCCGGATCGCTGTTGTCCAAAACTTCATAGGTTGTTTCAGAGGTAAAGCGAATTAGAATCGGCGGCGATAATGTTTTTGGATTTGCAAACGCCGGCAAGCGATTGCCGTTTTTATCCACCAAGCTTAATACTTCGCCCGCACTGATAAGACCGCTACCTGAATTACTGGAGCTGCCCGCTGTACGTATAGGCGATGCAAATGCAATATCTTCCGGGCGTTTAATTTCCGATTGGATATCGCGCGAGCCATTTTTAGTAGGCTGAATGGTAAAACTATCGCCCCCCTGAAATAAACCACTTGTTAAATTAACACTGACACCATCGAATGAAATTTTTGCTGGGTAAGCCCCCGACAAAGTACCCTGCTCTACAACGGTTTTATCAGACAGCCGCGTCACCAGATAATTACTGGAACCAGGCACAATTTCAAAACGATAATCACTGGTGGTCAATTTATTAGTGTCATCAATAGTGACGGAGATTACACGATCATAAGGCTGCGCATTAGAACCATGCACTACGCGATTAGCCGCCAGTACCGGGGAGTTGATATCACCAAACATCCGTTGACCGTAATCGCCATCAAGGTCAATACCCTCTTGCTGCTGGGTATTAAACTGATCAGCCATAGTCAGAGCGATGCGCCCCAGGTCATTCATCGATGGTTGTAATACTTCATTGCGAAAATGCAAT
>CAXAVL010000003.1:0-44799 GCA_963971905.1 uncultured Cellvibrio sp. | reverse complement strand
CCTATGCCAGTGGTGATGCAGGCGAAGGCCGCTTTGTATTTGCCCTGCACGATGGCAACTGCAACAACCTGAGCAAAACCCTGATTCTCGAATACAAGGTGCCCATCGCAGGCTGTACGAATATTCGCACTTGGGCGCAAAAATGGGTCGCTCTGGCCAGTTCTGCCAATTACAACAGCGATCTGGAAAATCTGACCAATGTGTTCACCGCAGCGGGCGCCAGCCCCTCATCACCAAACCAAAGTGCGATAGGTCAAGTGCGCACCAATGAACTATTGCCCGGCTCACCATTTTGGGAACTGCGCGAATTTGTGCTGCCCACCAGCGGCGGCAATTTGATCGAGACAGATGTAAAACAAGAGCCCCATCTCAGCTTCAATAATTCGGCTACCCTGGCCACTTACATCAATAGCAATTGGCCGCTACTGGTCGGCCCACCTGCGGGGCAGCACACAATCCCGCTAAGCTTTTTAGGCAACCCGTTTGCAGCTGGCAGTGCGCCTGTTATGTCGATGTGGAATGCACCAGCAGGCTTATTAACGGTGCCTGTGACACCTGCACCAGTAACACCACCACCGGCTACCGTACGCGACGATGCGCTATTTGAACTGGCACTCAACACCTGCAGCGGCTGTCACCTGATGGAAACCGGCACGCCCTTTGCGCATTTGGATTACAACTCGGTTCCCGGAATGCCAGCTCAACTTTCTGGATTTCTCACCGGAATCTCCATTCCCGACCCGCGCAACCCGGCGGTGATGCGCAATTTCAATGATTTGGCCCGCCGCGCGACAGATTTAAATCTCGCCGCCAGCATGAGCTGCAGCAAAATAGCACCGCTCGGCAATCTGCTGTTAAACCAATTAAGCACCCCGGCACAGCTTAGAGCCGTTCACTAATACGCCGTATTTTTGTCACTACCACTCAACCACAAGCGCTCCTTGCGCCTGTGGTTTTTTCATTTTAATCAAATCGAAAACCTGGTTAGCGGTTACCATGGCATAGAATCAGCTATAGTTGTGAAACACCTCGCCACACTACTGCCGCAGGAACCCATTATGAATCCCTATCACCAAAGCCTTATTTTGATTGGAATGCCCGGAGCAGGAAAAAGCACCCTGGGATTATTACTGGCAAAAAATCTGGCCAAAGATTTTGTCGATACGGATTTGTTAATTCAGCTGGAACACCGCAAAACCCTGCAAGATATTTTGCATGAAAAAGGCTATCTGGCGCTGCGCCAAGTAGAAGAGCAAGTGCTGCTTCAGGCGCAATACCCCAACCATATCATCGCCACCGGTGGCAGCGCGGTTTACAGCGCAACCGGTATGCAGCATTTAAAACAATTCGGTCCGATTATTTTTCTGGATGTCAGCATCGCCACACTGGAACAGCGCATCCATAATATGGAGACCCGCGGCATAGCGCGCCCCGCCAATCAAACCTTTGCCGATGTCTACGCCGAGCGCCGCCCGCTGTATTTGCAATATGCCGATATAGTGATCGATTGCAATGGCAAACATCAGGAGCAATTACTGGATGAGATCATCTACGCCGAGGCCGATAACTTTATTCAGGACGAGGCCTAATCCCCCAAGGATGAACTGCTCAGCCACAAAAACCCGTTAAAAGGGGTGAAATCCGGTGCCTATGGGCGTAGAGTTGCAGCCCCGTTTAATACCGCCGAGATGCATTATGGAACCTACCAGCACCGCCCTTCCTCCAGAGGAACCCGCCCTGCTCAATGCCATTGAAGCTCGTGTGTTGGGTTCGCTGATGGAAAAACAGCTCACCACTCCCGACCAATATCCTTTAACGCTAAACAGCTTATTACTGGCCTGCAACCAGAAAACCAGCCGCGAACCGATTAGCAACTACGAAAGCGGCGCAGTACAGCGCTGTGTCAGCGAACTGCAAGACCGCAATTACATCGCCGTCGATTACGGCAACCGCGCCGCGCGCTACGACCAGCGCCTGACCCGCGTGTTGAGTGTGGACAAACAGACCCACGCGATTTTGACGGTATTACTGCTGCGCGGCCCGCAGACCATCGCCGAAATATTAACCCGCACCCAGCGCATGGCGGAATTTGCCAGCCACCAAGCACTGGAAGAAAAACTGCAACAGTTGTGCAATAAAACCAAACCGCTGATCGTTCACATTCCACGTCAAGTTGGCCAGCGCGAAGACCGCTATATGCACCTGCTCTGCGGCGCACCCGATCTAGCCGCTATCGCCGCCATGCAAAATGCCAGCACCGACAACTCTGCCAATAAAAGCAGCTCTGTCAGTAAAAACAATAACGATGAACAAGTAACGCAGCTGGAACAAAAAGTTCAGCAGTTAGAAAGCCGTATCGACCTGTTGGAAAAACAAGTCGCCACCCTGATGGATTTAAATGGCGTGAGCAATGCTGACCTCAGCTAAGCGCCGCCACGCAAATTATTAATGCAAGTTTGATGTTAAAGAAAGGTAAAAACCATGACCGCAGTAAGCCATGCAAACGACAATACAAACAACAAAAAAGCCCCACAGCGCAGCAAACGTTTGCGTAAGAAATTATTTCAAGAGGAATTCGCCACCTTTGGTTTTGAACTGGAATGTGAATTCAAAAATGATTTGACCGACGAAACCATCAGTCAATTTGTCGATAGCTTTTTTATCGACGCCATTAACGCCGAAGGCTTGGCATTTGGTGGCGGCTTATCCAGCAAACGCCTGTCCGGTTTTGTCGGCTCCAACAAACGCTACGGCTCCGCCACTGAAGCAGACAAAGCAAAATTACTCGCATGGCTTAAATCACAGCCGCAAGTTGCCACAGTGGAGCTGGGCGATATTATTGATGCGAATTACTATATTTAATTCGTAATCGCCAGTAATAAAAGAGCCCGCACAATTATGTTGTGCGGGCTTTTTTATTGCTCGAATACCACTTAAGGGAATTGACAAAAAATTTGATCTTTACTATGTTCGCGTACGCACAGACATAAAAGCCGATCCATTTTACGTTCATATCACTGTGAGCTAATGAATTAAAAAGGAGATGAATATGACATTCCCCCAAACCAATACTTGGCTAGTTGCAATTTTTACTTGCGTTTACTGTGTTCTGCGTTGTAACGACAATTTTGAGAAACAGATCAGCAAAACGAATTACGTTAAGTTGCGAAAAAAAGACGTTGTTAAAGCAGGAATAAATTTAAAACAGAATAAAGAAAACCGAAAAGCCGACTAAATTCCAGCTCGAGTTTTAATTTATAACCCCGAGGGATTGTTAGTATTGTTTTGCGTTAATTTTACCTCTTGTATTCAGCCTCTCGATAACCCTAAGACTATTTTTAAATTTCCTGTTTTTAACATTTATGAGAGTAAAAAACGTTAGGCGGTATTTTCATCCAGATCGAGGCAATAATAGCGCGTGAGGCACTAGCTTCTAACAAACGGGGTTTCAATCCACCAGCAGCGAATACGACGCTCCGAACAATGGTTGCGAATTGTTTATGACCAATCAATTACTCAGACGACATACCGCGCAGGCTCCCAAGGGATGGAATAGATTACGGTGGTACGGCCCCGGATTATTGTGGATGCTTTCAGCAGTTGGTACTGGTTCTATCTTATTTACTCCGCGTGTCGCTGCGGTCTATGAATACCAACTATTTTGGCTTTTGTTGCTCGTTGTATTTTTCATGTGGATCATGATTCGTGAAATGGCGAGATTTTCCATCGTGACAGGAAAGACGATGCTAGAAGGGATGTACGCCTTGGGCGGCCCCAAAGGCTGGGCAGTTTGGTTTATATTTATTCCACAATTGTTTGCAGCCGGTGTCGGTATCGCTGGGCTTTCGGGCGTAGTGGGAAGTGCGCTGCAAAGTTTTTTACCCGGCGCCGCAAGCTTGTATGCCGCTGGTCTCATCCTAGTGTGCGTGCTATTCGTCGCTACCGGACAGTACTCGGTCATTGAACGGTTTAGCCGAGTCATGGCACTTATTCTTATGGTAATGGTGATTATCTCCGCTATCGTGGTCAAGCCCGACCTTGCGGCAATAGCAAAAGGGTTAACACCATCGTGGCCTGAGACGCCCGATTTATACATAATTTTGCCTTGGGTTGGCACAATCCTCGCCGGCTCAATGGGCATTATATGGTTTGGTTACTGGACGGCTACCCGCGGCTTTGGCGGGGGAATACAAAGCCATGATCAGGATGATGAATGCGAGCAATCTTCCCCGGACGATAATAGCCACCAAGATAAGCACAAACGCATTCAGCGGGCTCAGGAGTGGGTGAAAATAATGACGGGCACAGCAACTCTAGGAGTGCTCGGAGGCTTCATTGTACTTACTTCATTTTTAATACTCGGTGGTGAATTATTAGCACCTGAAGGTTTGCTTCCTAAAGGTACTGATGTGGCGGTTGATTTGACACGCCTTTTTTCCGATGTATGGGGCAGCATTGGAAAATATCTTTTATTAGCGGCAATAATCATTGCACTTGGCGGAAGTGTGCTTGCGAATCAAGACGGCTGGGGACGCAGTTTTGCTGATATCACTCTCATCTTAACCCGCGAACAACGTCAGGTAACGAAGCACAATCAAACACTTGGCGGAATTGAAAAATCAGTTGCTAAAATTGGGATCACTTTATTTAATCGAAAACACCTAAAAAGACTTTTTGTAGTGACAATTACTGGCCTCATACCTATTGCGATTGTCTTTGTATTCAAAGATCCAGTAAAAGTCATGTCGGCATCAGGTATTATTGCCGCATTCCATACACCGTTTATCGCGCTAATTGCACTTTATGTAAACCGGACACGTCTTCCCGATGCGATCAAACCAAACTTTTTTGCGACAATTTCCATGGCAGCAGCGGGCCTCTTTTATTTAGGTTTTGCAGGTTTATACCTTTGGGATTTGCTTGCCAACTGAAGCAGTTCTTTCACTCCATAACATTGATGATAAAACCGCGATTCGCAACACACAAAAGCCGTGCCGGGTTAACACCAAGCACGGCTTTTTAAAACCCCTATTACCACTTAGCCTTCCGTTATAGAGCTGAATTTACGGTAGTTAGGGCAACGCTTTGATTTAAAGATGGCAAAAATCAGGCAAGCCTGATTAACAATTTCTAATTTCGTATAAGCGCTGTATTGCGCGACCGGCTTACCAATAAGCCCGTAATTGCCACCAGCAACAACCAGACAGAATTGGTTTCCGGAACACTGGTTGCAGAATGACCGGCTGTGTTAATTGTCAATGACGCGAGGGTTATAACAGCAACATCCGCATACACGCTGTAATCTGCTGCATTTCCGCTGGCAAATACGTTATACATTTGAGCGCGCGAAGCGGCCAATAAGGCCGGATCAGTGATATTGAGGCTTAGACTATGCAAACTGTTGAGATCTAACCAATCAAGCCCCGGTAGCAAGACCTCTAAATAAAACGAATAAAAATTCGATGTAAAATTGTAGGCAGCATCCAATAAAAACTCTGCATCGGAATCTGATACTTTTAATAGATCTTCATAGGTGCCACCAAATTCATGGGCTGCATCATAAAAATCTACCATATCAGAGGAATTTCCACGCACGCTTGAATGATAGCCGGAAATCAACTCGTGCTGATCTACCGCCGCGTAGTAAGCGGCAGTATTCCCAGACGGCGTACCTATACTTAATGCTTTGTTTAAATCAATTTGCAAATGGCCTGTGACTGTATCACCGATACTATAACCAAGCCCCGCCCCTTCAGTGGCAGACACATAACCGGGGTAGCCGATATTGATAATGGCCGCATTAACAACAGCGGGGAAAAATAATGCGCTTAATCCAAACGATAATAGTGATTTCATCATTTTAAATCCTTTCGGTAGTATGTTATTAGAGGATCGCTGATAGAACGTAAAACCAGCCTGCCGAATGCTACGGAAATAACAATGAATAGCAACGCACAAGTAAATGCTATTTATTTAGAACGAAAATTTTCACGACAAAATTATAAAATAGGGTTTATCAATAAAAAAATAGCAGCCAATTGACTGCTATTTTTTATGCATAAAAATTACACTTTCATGTTCATTGATAAACCCGTACATAATCCACATACATGCGTTGCGGGAATACGCTGCCTGCATCCGGATTACCTGGCCATGTTCCACCCACAGCAACATTCAGCAGCAAGAAGAAAGGCTGATCAAAAACACAGTTGCCATAAGACTGCACTTGCGCGCGAGTCACTGAATAAAACTGGATATTATCGCGGAACCAACGAATACCATTCGCATCCCACTCCACCGCATAAACGTGGTAATTCACATCCACATATTCACCCATATTATGGGTTCCCATAAACGGGGTATTGCCTGAATAACCTGGGCCATGCAGAGCGCCATGGGTAGTCGTTGGCTCAAAACCTACGTGTTCCATAATGTCGATCTCACCGGAAGTGGGCCAACCCACTGAACCTAAATTATTACCCAGCATCCAGAACGCGGGCCAAATGCCTTGTGTTTGCGGCAGTTTTAAACGCGCTTCAATGCGGCCATATTTAAAAGTTTTTTTATCGCGCGACACCATACGTGTTGAGGTGTATTCACAGCGCCCATACCAACAATTGTAATTTGCTGGATTGTCGCGGCGCGCCTCAATGACTAATACATTGCTACCGGCTGCAGGATCATTTTGGATGAATGCATTTTGTCCACCCGTGTAAAATTGGCGCTCATTGTTACCCCAACCGCCGCCACCCGTTTCAAAGGTCCAATTAGCAGTATTGATACTGTTGAATTCATCGGAAAATACCAATTGGCGACCGCTCGCTGCGGCACGCACAATAACCGAGGTGACATTATCGTTAAAACCTTCGTTATTTAAGCAATCATCATCTGCTGTTACTACACGCGACGCACCGGTAAAATTATCACCTTGATATAACACCGCTTCATACCCCGCAGTCACACGCAGCGATGACATATCGTTATCGATAAAACCACGCGCTTGTAACGCAGCCAAATTGTACGAGCCGACATCCAACCCGACCGACCAACCGGTAAAAGGGCAATGCTGGAACACAGTTACTTTTGCTGTGCCACCACCATTAGCAACTACTTCAATCCAATTAAAATTCCACCCGTTGGTTTTGGCAAACACACCAAGGCTGTAATTGCCGGCATTTAAATTGACGGTACGCGATACCGTTGTCCAATTTTGCCAACCTCCCGTCGCGGGTATAATAAAATCCCCAAGCACAATGGAACCGCCATTTAAATCGACCGAGGCGGTTGCACCATTCGGTGAGGCGACTCGCATGCGAATGGTATAACTTCCGCTAGTAGGGATTGATAAGTTATTAAACGCAAGCCACTCATTGGCCTCAATCCACCCGACGTTATAACCACCGCCCGTATCGTTAGTGGCTTCTATATCTACCGCATCGCCGCGAAATACACCACCAGTATTGCCAGGCGTCGTATCGTAAAAAGCATTGTAATTTTCTGCTTGAAACACAACTGCATTCGCTACCGATGAAACACCCATAACAGCAAAAAACATTGCTGATAAGAATGTCCATCGCACTGATTTTTTATTCTTCATAATGAAATCCCAATTATAAAATTTGTTAAGGAATGGCGCTAATGCGAAACCAATATAGCTAGCCTTCATAAGCGATAGAGTAAAAATAACGATAAAACGGTTAGAGAACATAATCGGCATCCGGCTATTGTTATATTTGGATACCGAACCGATAGTGAGTATAAAAATATTAGGTAAAAATTCAATCATCCTGCGCTGACAATATAACGTGATCATTGAAAGCCATATGTAAAAAAATACGTTTTAAAAGAAGTCGAACTTTATCCAATGCATCATCCCACTTTATTACGTTAAGGTGGCACTCACTTTAATGTAGTTGTTAAGCGCAGTTACACTTACGCGAACAACCCCGAGCCGCAACGTGACCGTTGGTAACACAATAAAACGTAAGATAGTTCTCGTCTAACTTTCAAACATTTAGCTACCTGAAGCTCCCACTTTTGCACTTTCACATATTGGTACGACAAAACCACACCCCGTAGAGAAAAAATCCTGTAGCAACGCCGCATTTAGCACTCTATAGCTGCTTGATCGTTTTCTTTTTTGGCTTGATCGAAACACTATTAGCAGTCTCATCCGACTTTGTATGGTTGACCCTATCCCTTTTCGCCGCTTGGTTTCTCAGCACCATAATCGCAACAAATAACGCCACAAACAGTACCAATCCAATGAGAACTAGAAAATCATTTTGAGTAACTGACATACCCCCTCCCAATTTATAACTTGTACATAACCTCCAAATTAATGATCCAAGATGTGAAATAAATCCGTACGATCACTAACATTGCAGGCGAATAATTTTTTGGTTGAAAATAATTGCTAATGTGTGGTTCCGAACGGATATCCAATATCGAAGTTATTAATGTAGCCCTAGCCAATCCGGCTTAACTTCTTATTAGGAGGTGTTTCATGAACTATGAAACTCGTGATACTTACGGCATCTATAGAGCAAACCTGAGTCATACTGATCACAATGGACCAGGCCCCCGTTTAATGGGAGCAGACACCTTGATTGGCAATGACGTTTGCAATAGCGCCGATGAAGACTTAGGTGACATCAAAGAAATTATGCTTGACGTTGCCAGCGGCACTATAAGCTACGCTGTGTTATCGTTCGGATCGTTTTTAGGGATGGGAGGAAAATTATTTGCGGTGCCTTGGAGTGCTTTAACCTTAGACACGGTTAACAAACGTTTTGTGTTGGATATCGACAAAGAGCGCTTGGAAAATGCACCCGGTTTTGACAAGGACGATTGGCCAGACATGGCAGATGAAACTTGGGCCAAAAACATCCACAGCTATTACCGTACCAACTACCAAGACATGACCATTAAAAATTAATTTTCATATGCTGGTAAAAAAATCCCTCATTATTTGAGGGATTTTTTTGAATGGAAATTTATATATCACTTATTATTAAATGGTGTCCTCGCGCCCCTAATCTCCGTAAACTCAGCCAATACAGTCGCGCAGCTACACGCACACAATTGCGACCTGCTCGTTTCAATAACTCAGACTCGTTTTTCTTTCCAGCGCTCCATTTCTTCCTGAATAAAATAATTCACCAAATCTGAGTAGAGCTTTTCTATTACGTCCGGATGTAAATCCTGTTCTTGCGCCCATTCTCGACGTTGCAACAACATAGCCCTAAAACGTTCGGGAGCGCGCACTGTGCTTTCAGATGTTTTAAACTTAGCGGCCGATTTAACATATTGATAGCGCTGGCCAATCAGTTGAATGATACTGCGATCTAGCAGATCAATCTCTTCGCGGATATCAGCCATATTGGCGCACTGTTCTGGCGTTAACCTATTAGTTACTTCCATTTTATTTCTTCTTTTACATTTGAATTGATTTATCTTGAACGATGATTGGCAACGCCCTCTTCATCAATACCACCCCCCTTGGTCAGCCTGCTCTATTTTTATCCAGATTAATTTTTAACGCATCAATCCATTTTATAATTAATGGCCAATCCAAAACTGCGAGGTGGATTGTACAAACCTCGCGGCACCCGCAGAAACGAAAGAGACCGCTGGCGAAGGTTGGTTTCATCGGTGATATTTTTTACCCACAACGAAATATCCCAACCAGAATTCATATTGACTCCCACACGTGCGTTGGCAGCAAAATAGCTGGGGATGGCATAGGTCGCACTATTATTCGGGCTGGAAAAATGATCGCCGGTGTAGCCGTAATTGACGTGACCATAAACCTCTGTGTGATGGAACAGCGGTCTGCTGTAATCGATGGCAATAAAGTAAGTGTGCTCGGGCGCATAGGGAAGATAATTAGCATCGTAATCCATTCCCAAGCCACCACCGTTTTTAAATTCGTCAAACCGCGCCTGGGTAAATGCCGTATTAAAACTTACGCTCAAGTACTCAGCCAGCAGCGCCTTGATATCCAGTTCAATTCCTTTCGTGGTGGCCTTCCCAGCATTGGTCAATGACAATACAGTGCCGGACGACTGGGTTTGGACAAACTGGAACACCTGAAAATCATCAAACTTTGTTACAAAACCCGCGAGATTGACCGAGAGTCGTTGATCAAAAAATTCCGATTTTGCGCCCAACTCGTAATTAACGGCGTATTCCGGATCAAATTGGAAGTTGTCTAGCGTGGTAATAAAATCCGCATTCCACCCCCCGCTTTTATAGCCGCGCGCCACGCTAGTGTAGAGCAACACATCCGGACTCAACCGTAAGTTAACACCGACTTTAGGCAGCGGCTCGTTAAACTTTTTTTGATCCCGCAGATAATTCACGTTAATAAATGAGCCGGTACTGTCGATACTGGAATAGTCGATATCCTTAATTTCATGTACATAGCGGATGCCGCCGGTCAAACTCCAGTGCGAGTTAATAGAATAATTACCATGCACAAATAAAGATGTTGATTGCACCTCTGCCGTAGCCGGTGTCTGTACTGACGCATTAGGCGCCGAGCGAAACATTGCGCCGGTCACGGCACGGCGCTGGGTCGAGATATCCTGTTCTAAAAAATAAGCACCTATAACATAATCGCCTCGCTCACCTTTGGGAGAAGCCAATCTAAACTCCTGGCTGAGCTGATCACTTTTTTCGTCAAACACACTGAATGCAACATCCAGCGGGGAATAGTCCTCTTCACTCAGCTCACTGAATTCATTGGTGCGAATGCCGGTAATCGATGTCCAGCGGAAATGTTGCGGTGTATCGTAAATAGCTTCAATGGTTGTGCCTTGCAACTCTCGCCGCTCATACTCATCGGCGTTGTGCGCCACCACAAATGGCTCTGGCGCTAAAGTGAATCCATTGAGGCCGCCATTGGCGAGAGCTTCAGCGTTGGTGGATTGATCATCATCTTTTAAATAATCAAACCCGACGTCCAGCGTTAAATTTTCAACACCAATGTAGCGAAATTTCAGTTTCGCCACATCACGCTGAACGCCCTGCAGGTCGCGATTGAGCGTGATGTTCTCGATATAGCCATCTTGCTCAGTAGCGCCCAACAATAAACTGGCAGAGAGATCGGAAGTTAGAGGCAGATTTATTTTCCCCGTAAGCGAGCGCAAATTGTAATTGCCGATATTGCTAAGCAACTCTGCTTTAAAAGTATCCTCAGGTTTTTGCGTAATGATATTGATCGCGCCAGCCAATGCATTAGTGCCTGCCAAGGTGCCCTGCGGACCGCGCAATACTTCTATGTGCGCAATGTCCAACAAACTTTGGTCGAAACTTGAGGAGCGGCCGGTCAATACACCGTCAATATAAACTGCAACGCGAGCATTGGTGCCTATGTTACGCGCATAATCACCGACACCACGTATAGCAATTTCTCCGCGAGTATTTCTATCACCCCGTCCAAAATTGATATTGGGAATTGCCGCTTCCATTTCTGTTAATGAGCTTGCGCCCACTTGAGCGATAAACTTTTTATCGTAAACACCTATAGCAATGGGTATGGCTTGCGCACTTTCATCGCGCATCTGTGCCGTTACAATCACCTCTTCTAACTCGGAGCTATTGGTGTTTTGCGACAAAACCCCCGGGCTATACGCCGTTGCAATAAAAAATCCCGCAAACCAAAAACCACCAGGAAGTAGTATTTTTTTCATTATTATTCTCATGAATAATTGGCTCAATAAAGTGGAATGATAAAGTTGTGGATGAAATTAAATATAACGATCAGGCATTGCGGGAGTATGCCTGCAAGATATTTTGTAACCCCTTCATAGACAGAGGTTTTTCAAGGAAATCGGTAAATCCTCTGGCCAGCAATCCCGATTGATTAGCGCCTAGCGGCAAACTAGTCAGGCCGATAATAATCGTTTCATCGCTGACGCGAGTACGCAAGGCAATCGTTGCCTGCTCCCCATTCATTTTGGGCATATGCAAATCCATCAGAATCAAATCATATTGTTTCTGTTCACATTTGCGGATGGCTTCCAAACCGTTTTCGGCAAAATCCACTTGGTAATGCGGGGCAAGCAGACTCTCCCCTATATCGCGATGTACAACCTCATCATCGACTAACAGAATCGTTTTGATGGCAGCGGTTCTTACCGATGCTGTCGTTGCAGAATCAAGATTCATATTCTCAACTCTGGCGTCCATGTTATCGCCTGCCGGATAAGAGCCAAAATTATTGGCTTGATGCTGAATGGCCTCAGACAGTAAATTTATTTTTTTTTGTACCACTTCCAAATTTGAGACCATGATGTCCGGTGCACTGATCAGCGCATCAATTACTTTTTTATCGTCGGGTAATAAGTGCACCAAATGGGGCGAGTCCGCCAATATTCTAATTAATTGCGGTAGATAGGATGCCAATAAACCGGCTTTCATTTTGGCAATCAGTAAGGGAGTAGCAAGGTCATGAAATAGCGTTTCCGCGCTATCCGACTGTAGGTGGGTTTTGCTGGTTTCTGTCATTGCTTGCGGACCTTAGGTTCTATAATCGTGACGTCCTATTAATATGCTACCTCCTTTATAACAGGGTGATATTTATCGCCTTGCATTTCTTTCTCGCACATCTGTGCAACAAACATCACTTCTCCTTGAGCACTGCTTTCTACCATCAAGATGGCAATGCCAACTAATTCGCACCATTCAATCACTTCGTTATGAAGATTTAAAGTGTTGTTTTAGGTCGCATATTTTTTGAGCATAATGGAGTTTGACGCCAAGTCAAAGCTGAATATGGCGCCAACACTATTTATGTGGCACTTAAAGCATCATTTGTGATTTTTGTGCTCGCATTACTCAAATTTAATGTGCACTAAGCCAAGAGGTATCATATGTTAACTACCGCCCTTCAAACCCAAGAAAAACCACAAAGCGACTACTATAGTGTTATAGCAAAAGGCCCCATGCTCGACCGGGTATATTCAATGCGTTATAGAAGTTATAGTTCGGAGGGTTACATTGAAGAGAACTCTTCGCTAAAGTTTATTGATGAATATGACAACAAACCAAACAGTACTTGTTTTCTTTTATATCATCAAAATAAAGCAGTTGGCTCAATGCGAACCTGCGTATTTGATTCTAGCAAACGCTTAGCAGTTCCCGTTATGGATGTCTTTGATGAGGAGATTAGAAGTACAATTGGTTACAACAACACATTTGTAGAGGTCAATAAATTTGTAATAGATCCATCTTTTCAGCGCAAAGGCGGAGTGGAGGCGCGCATGTTACTTGTAGGAACAGTCGTAGAAGAAGCCATTCGGAGAGGCTCATCAAGCATTCTAATAGCAGTTAGACCGGCGCACATGCGGTTTTACAAAATGCTAGGTTGTCATCAAATATCGGATGCAAAATCCTACCCACACTTAAGCTTTAAAACAGTATTAATGGCATGCACTGATATTCAATGGTCAAGAAATTTCATTAGAAGCAAAGTTGATGTAATAGAGAAATACGATGATCCAGTACTTAATTACGGCAATTATTGATATCGTCGTTGGGATTTTAGCCTTTTCCAAAAAAGATAATCCCGCAGCTAAAGCTCTTGCGCTCACTGTGTTTAGCTTGGGCGCGTGGTCGCTCGAGCTTTACTTACTAACCGTGATAAAGAACGTTGATATATTGAACGTTCTTTTTCATGTCACTCGTTGGGGCATGTTTTTTATCCCAGCAACATTCGCATTTTTAACGTGGAGACTAATAGGAAGTCGATCGGAGAAATTTAAAAAACTTATTGTTATCCCGAGCTTTTTGATGAGTGCACTACTCTCATTTGCTAATACATTTGTTTTTCCATCCACACTAAGAGAAGTAGATGGGGGATACCTGCCAAATACAGACGCAATTTTTTATTTGTTTTTAATAAGTTTTATATGGTCATTTGTAGGCTCCATAGGAATGGTGTTTGCCTCTTACAACAAATCACCCAACAGGGAGAAACAACGATTAAAATGGTTATTCATCACACTTTGTGTGAGCTTTACCGGAGGTGTACTGGGAATCACGTCCATGCCAAGTGAGTTTTACCTGTCAAGGTTCGTCGGCTCTATAACTAATATAGTTTTCGTTGTTTTACTATTCTACTCAACAATCCAACATAACCTTATGGACTTCAGGTTGGCACTTAGTGTCGGCCTGACAAAGGCTATTTTACTGGGATTCTTTATTTGGTTGTATTTTGTAGTGACATCGGTAGTCGGCGATCACACCGAGTCAGTAGGTGGTGTGTTAATTTTATTGTTATTTGTCGCACTAATCCTGGAGGCTTACCCAAGATTATTAAAGTGGATTTTACCCAATGCAAAAAAGATTTTAGCCAAGCATGGCTACGAATTTGACCAAGTTAAAGAGGATACCGAGGCAGCACTGAGAAATTCAATCAACTTCTCTATGATGACTGAGGTGCTAGATCATTTATTCTTAAAGGTACTTAAACTAACTAATTACAAAATCTTAATGATTAAACAGCAGGTGGAATCAGTCGATGGGGGACTAAGCAGTCTACCATTTGAGCTAATTAACGAAAACAGACCACTGGTAACTTACTGCACTGAACAAGCACAATTAATTATGGCGGATGAAATGCCAGAAATCATTCGCAGTGAAATGGAGAAACACAAGGCAGGATTATGCTTTCCTGTAATTTCAGAAGAAAAAGCCTTAGCCATTGTGCTCGTCGGTGAGCCTACGCACTTTTCGTACTATCGCTATGACGATATGAAAGTGTTTGAATGGTTGCGAACAGAGTTAGAGCAGGTATTCAACCGGGTTATTCGCCTAAACAATATGCATGAACAATTAGGCGAAGCCAAAAAAACACTATCCATGCTCAGCTTGATGAATCACTATCACCATGATATCAAAGCACCTTTTGCTATTATCGACGGCATTTTGTCGAATGACATCTATGATCGCGACAAACAGCGGGACATAGTATTGGCACAGGTGGAGCGCGGCTCCAAACTGATCGCAACAATGGCCAGCATCCTGGGCGGGCATCATAAGCGGAGAATTCAATCCTGCGCCCTAGAAACACTCGTTCAAGACTGTCTTTATCTATTCGAAAAATCTTTCGACCGCATCGAATATGAACTCAGCGGAATTCCCGATATCAGGGGTGACGCGGAAGATTTGAAAATTCTCTTTATTAACCTTATAAAAAATGCAGCGGAAGCACGACGCGACACAGAAGAGCTAACGATTAAAATAAAGTCCTGGGTCGAAAATAATAATGTTTACTTTTCCATCTCAGACAACGGCACTGGTATGACCAAAAGCCAGCTAGCCAACTTATGGGAAGCTGGCTTTAGCAGGAAAAAATTTGGTAATGGCATTGGCATGCAAGCCATTAAACGTATAGTTGATGAGCATAATGCACACATTGATGTGACAAGCGAGGTTGCAAAAGGATCTGAATTTACACTGTGCTTTTTTGCCTCCCAGATTGCTCATGAAGGTGACAATCCCGATATAACAAAAGACGAATTAGCTGAAAGACGTGCCGTCAATCTGCTTGAAAAGAGAAATAGCCAATAATTTAGTCTTACTAATTCCCCCCCCGACGCCCTGTTAACATCAGAAGGTCATAGGCGGCATGCAATAGATTAAAGGCACGAGAAAGGCAAACCTGTGTGCCATCTCGCTAGCGCCATCATCAGCAGGCTTATTTGATTACCCCTCCTCCACGTAATTGGCTTACAATATCTATCATATACTTAATATAGTCGGCTCATATGCAAGCCATTACGCCTTAACATTACTTGGGATTCTTAGCGTGAAATCAAAAATTCCTCTTTGTTTCTATCCAACACAAATTGTGTTTGTCGATGACAACCCAGACTTTTTAGATGCGCTGTCTACAACATTTTCCAAGCAATTCAATGTGCAAACTTTTGATAATACCGACGCGGCCTTGCGCTATATAAACGAGTATCAACGCGAAGCCGAGCTTGTTGCCAATGGTGAAAAGCCAAAGCCACAGGGAGATTCTGACGCTTGGGTAAAACAAGTTCTTACTCATAAGAACAGCAAGCGTTTCGATGAATTGCGAATTAAAGAGGTGTCCGTCTTAATAGTGGACTATTCAATGCCTAACATGAATGGTATTGAATTTTGCGAGAAAATAGATAGCCCATCTATTAAGAAAATACTGCTAACCGGTTATGCGACCCCGGCAGATGCGGTAAGCGCCTTTAACAACAATACGATTCATTATTATCTTAAAAAAAATGATGCAAATATGCTGCAAGATTTAGAAGCTGCAATTAACCAATTGCAGCATACTTATTTCAATGAGCTATCAAATAGCTTTAAAGCCGAGGCCATTGATAGCGACACGCCTTTTTTTGCGGATCCTCAGCTTGCACGTTATTTTCAAGAATCCTGTGAGTCTTTAGGGGTCACCGAGTACTACTATCTAACCAACCCTTCTCGCTTTGCTTTGCGCACACGTGATGGCGGAAACTTCTCCTGTGTTATTTATACTGAAGATGATATAGCCGAACACTTGCAGATATTGCAGGAAGAAAACGCCCCCAAATCACTCTACAGCGCAATAGAGTCGCGCAAGCTTGTTCCTTTATTTCAAACGGCAGATGGGTATTACGAGCCGGGCATGGCAGACGCAACCGCCAGCATTTACCCAGCAGTACATGTATCAGGAGTGGTGAATTATTATTGCGCTATAATCGCCGACGCCGGAGCAACAGAAATCCCCGCGATCAAGCTTTCTACAGGTTCACTTCATTAGTTATACAGAGATCCTTCTCTGCACAGAATGCATTTAAGCGATATCCCGGAACAATTTACGGAATGTACTTGGCGACAAACCTGTCCAACGCTTGAATGCATTGGTAAAACTTGTTCTGTCAGAGAAGTCCAGTGCACGCGACACAAGATCCACACTTAAATTATCATCAATCAAGTATTTAATGGCGTAATGAAATCGCAGATCATCGCGCAACTGAGCAAAATTGGTATTCTGGCTTTGCAACCGACGCTGCAAGGTGCGCTTGGTAAGATTCAAATCTGAAGCGATTTTCTCTATCGATAATTCGGTATGACCAACACGCAATTGCAGTGCATTAATAACGCGTGCAGACACTCCATCACAATGAGGAATTCTCGCCAGTGTTAGATACTCTTCATAAGTCAGTGTGTACGGCTGACTTAATTCGCCCTCATTAGACGTATTAATGTTGTTGTAGGTATTACTATAGTTGCGCTGCAGTTGAATCATTTAAGCCACTCCTTACGCCATTAGGCACGTGAGAAATTAAAGGGAATCCTTGCAGTGAGGCGCCAAAATCATTTCAAGCCACGCCCGCTGCTCTTGTGTTGATCATAGCACACCCATTTTGAAGTAGTCTGCACTCACTCACAGAGTTCGCGACAACTGCCAAATACGATAGACACTCCAACCCGCCATAAACAACAACCACATGCCCACCCAGAAGAGTCCTATTCCAATAACATTGTTGGCCAACTCAAGCATTTTGACCGGCTCAACCAACGGATTATGGGTGGGCACCAGAACCTGACCCACGCGACTGAGCTTGAGCAAAATCACAGCCGAGGCCAGATTAATCAATGCTTCTATCGCCAACTTGGGAACAGTCCAATAACGATAGACCATATTCCATGCACCAAAAAGCAAGGAGACAACCATCACCGCCGACAGCAGTGGAATCCATTCACTCACTGAATCAGAAAACACTGCCGCCAAACCTGATACTTGCTCTGAAGGCATCCAAAAACTGTAATTCAGCAATGACAAGAAAAATAAATCACTAGCAAAATCTACCCCCTGCTCCCCACCGCTCATACGCTGCCAAGATCTTTTAACGGGAGGCAGTTTTTCTGGCGACCAAGACTGATAAGGACTAAATAAAGGTCTACCTCCAGGAGGATTACTAAACACATAAAAGAGCCCAGTAATCAGCGCAAAAGTAAACAGATCATAAAAAAGGGGGAGCTTGTTGAGCTCCCCCTTTTTTTGGTTTAAGAATTATTTTGCAAAGCCCCGCCCACGTTAGCTTGGCTCTTCGGCACCACCCTCTAGCAACTCAAGATCTGTTGTGACTTTTTGGGTGAGCTTAACGCGCCCGCTTTTTACTAAAGCTTCACGAAGTACAAACTCGATTTGTGCGTTCAGGCTACGCAAATCATCATCTGCCCAGCGCTGCATAGCAGCGATAACCTGATCATTAATACGCAGCGGAAATGATTTTTTAGCCACAGTCAAACGCCTGAATTAAGAGTAAATGGTGCCAGTATTAATCACCGGCCTTGCCTGCTGATCACCGCAAAGCACAACCAATAAATTACTGACCTTCGCTGCTTTACGCTCAGCATCCAAATCCACTACACCCTGTTCCTTCAATTGATCAAGTGCGTCAGCGACCATCCCGACCGCACCTTGAACAATAATTTTACGTGCCGCCAACACCGCACTCGCCTGTTGCCGTTGCAGCATGGCTTGAGCAATTTCGGGTGAATAAGCCAAGTGGCTCAAGCGCGCCTCAAGTACATCTACGCCGGCTTTTTGTAATCTATCCTGCACTTCACTTTTTAATTTCAGCGCGATGGTATTAGCGTCACTGCGCAAGGATAAACGCTCATCGTCTGTATCGTGCTCATAAGGATAAGTAGTCGCAAGGTTACGCAAGGCCGCTTCACTTTGAATCGTTACGTAATTTTCGTAATCATCCACCTCAAACACAGCTTCAGCGGTATCTACCACGCGCCACACAATCACCGCCGCAATTTCAATCGGATTGCCGTTTGCATCATTCACCTTTAAGCGACCGGACTCAAAGTTACGCACGCGCAAACTGACCGATTTTTTACTGTACAGCGGGTTAGCCCAGCGCAAGCCATTTGTGCGATCGGTACCGCTATATTGGCCAAATAATTGAAGTACCTTACCTTGGTTTGGCTGCACCATGTAAAAGCCGAACCAGCAAATAAAAACCACTATGGCTGCCAGGACAGCTATAACCTTCAATAAACCAGGAAGCAGAACAACACCACCAACACTGATTAACTGCAAGACCAGCAAAACCACCAACAAAAAGTAACCAGATCCACTACGCGCTTTTACTTCATCAACCATGACATGCTCCCTTAAACACTTTCTGATATCATTTAGATATCAAAGTAATACAACAATTGCCCCCTGTAAAGTGATTTAATCTAAAGCTGGAAATATCAGTCATTTATAACTAAAACATTGCCAGCGATAGCACCGCAGGCTATATACATTTATCCATACTTGTTCTATATAAAACTCTAACTAAAACTAAACAGTACAGCACAATCACAAAGGACGACTTAATGCTTAAAAAAAGCCCAAGCCAAAGCGAATTAAATAATTTAGTACTACTCCTCAATAGCGGAGACTTTTCAGCTGCCGAAGCCAGTGCAAAATCATTAGGTAAAACCTACCCCAAAGCTGTGGTGGTCTGGAAAATATTAGGGGTTGCGATCGCAGAGCAAGGCAATATGGCAGACGCCATAGACCCACTGAAAAAAGTCGTAATGCTGGCCCCCAAGGACGCGGAAGCACATAGAAACCTGGCAACCGCGCTAAAGGAAATCGGACAAATTAAAACTGCCGAGGCGCATTTTCGCACGTCAATTTCTCTTGATCCAAATGATGCGCTTTCACATATTTCGCTCGCCAAAATATTAAATGAAAAAGATGATTTTACAAACGCCGAAAAACTCTGCCTTAAAGCAATCACGCTCAAATACGACATGGCAGAAGCGCATGATCAATTGGGAATAGCGTTGCTAGGGCAAAAAAAAATAACGGCCGCGGAAACTTCCTTCAGAACCGCCATTCTACTTAACCCAAATATGGCAGATGCACATAACAATCTCGGCATAGCTCTCAATGAACAAGGAAAATATTCTGAGGCTGATGCAAGCTATCGCCAAGCATTAGCACTTAATCCGGACTTTGCTAATGCATACAATAATATGGCTACCAATTATTACGCTCAAAGAAAATTACTGGATGCGGAAACTCTATTACTACAAGCTATTGCATTGAAGCCCAACTTTCCTGATGCGCTCAATACACTCGGAAACATTTATAAAGATCTAAATCGCATCGATGAATCTATTGCCTACTTTCGAAAAGCTATAACCATAGAACCCGCAATGAATATTGCCCATAGCAATCTGTTACTGACCGCCGGTTACAACGCAAAACTGTCCCAAGAGGAAGCCTTAGATGAAGCCAAGGCATTTGGAATCAATGCTTCAGCGCGAGTAAAAAATAAATACACAAAATGGAATTGCAAATTTCCAATCGACACCACTAGTGGGAAAATTAAGGTAGGTTTTGTATCTGGAGATTTTCGAAAACATGCCGTTGCATTTTTTATTGAAGGCCTATTCCGCAACTTTAATAAAGATAAATTTGAGCTATTTGCCTATACTACACAACCCCAAGAAGATGACATAACCGCTTTGCTAAAGCCTAATTTTGCAAAATGGCAACCAATCTATGGCAAAAATAACGAGGTCGCTGCAGCAATTATTCATCAAGATGCCCCACACATCCTATTCGATTTATCAGGACATACTGCAGGCAATCGTTTACCTATGTTTGCCTATAAGCCAGCACCTATCCAAGTCACTTGGCTCGGGTACCCAGCTACAACCGGCATGACAGAAATGGACTACATATTAGCTAATCACCATCTAATTCCTGTGGGCCAGGAACAGCCTTTCGTTGAGAAAGTCTGGCGCCTTCCAGAAGTGGTTGCATGTTTTTCGCCCTTAATAGAAGACATTCCTATTGCCGCACCACCCTCACTTCAGAATAACTACACAACCTTTGGTTGCTTTAACAACCTAATCAAAATGAGTGACAATGTTGTTGCCACCTGGTCACAGATTTTACATGCCGTGCCAAATTCCAAACTTCACCTTCAAACAAAACAGCTCAGCGAGCAGTCTGTCCTAGAGCGAACCTATGCACGCTATTCAGAGCATGGCATTACGCCCGATCGTTTGATACTAGAAGGAATTACTGCACGATTAGATTACTTCAAATCTTATAACAAAATAGATATCGCACTTGATCCGTTCCCATGCACTGGTGGTACAACTACCGCTGATACATTATGGATGAGTGTGCCAGTACTCACGATGAAAGGTCGAGACTTTTGGTCTCGGCTGGGCGAAGCTCCTATACACTATGCTGGCCTGCAAAATTGGATCGCCGAGGATGAAAAAGACTACATTAATAAAGCAGCTGCATTTGCAGCGGATAGAGATTATTTAGCGACCTTACGCAGTGAGCAACGCGATAACGTTATGGCGTCATCGCTATTTGACGCTGCGAGATTTACCACCCATTTTGAAACTGCCCTGACCGAAATGGTTATGGCGAATCAGTCAAAATTCAATCAATGACAAAAATAACGCCTTGACCATTAAAATATGTGATTGACGGACTTTGGGACGGACCCCATCAAATCAACTATTACAGCAGAACAATCAGACTTACTCAAAAACAGCCCAAGCACAATAAGGCTGATTAGGGTCCCGTCGCAACTTCAAATTATTCACACCAAGCACCTCCATCAGGGCCAATGTCTCGCCAGGAAATTTTGGGCAATTTAATTCATCAAAAACCAGTACAGAACCCTTCGTCAATCTTGGAATAATCTTTTCTAAGACATCTTTAGTAGGCTGATAGACATCCATATCAAAAATAGCCATTGAAATTATGGTGTGTGGGTTTTTTTGAATCCACTCGTTAATAGTTAGAGAAGCATCGCCCTTCACTAGCTCAAATTTTTTAATGTGCGCTAACGGTGAAAGGCTCTCTTGCAACGCTAAAATTTCTTCAAGTTGCTCACAATAGGATTCAATACTTGAATAGTCCCCTTTGGAAACCAAGTCCCCATCTTTCAAATGTGGAGTCTCAAAACCAGAAAAAGTATCAAAGCCAATAATTTTTCTAGAGTAATTGTAAGGCTCAATCATACCTCTTAAATTAATCAACAATGAAAGTGACGCTCCCCACTGGACGCCAAACTCACAAATAACCCCAGGAATTTCTTTTATTAAAGAGTACAAATTATTAAAGTAAATAATTCTAGACAAACTAACTCTTTTAATAAATAAATTTGAATGAATATTCCAATGCGGACCCATCAACGGAACTACCGATTGCTTTATTTGAAACAATCGCTCATCAGCAGCCGTTTCAAATTCGCTCCGCATAATAGACTCGCCCAGCTTGGTTTTCATTTTAAATCACCCATTGGATATTTAAATCCTTCATAACTCTGAAAGAAAATATTAGCCTTGTCGCCAGTGGGACAACCAGCTTCAAGAAACCCCGGGGAAGCCAGATCAGAAACCCTCACTTGGGCAGTCCATCTAACAACATTAGAACAATTAGGAAGGCTACGATGCAACAACATTTGCTTGAAGATAACAACATCTCCTGCTTCAGCTTCCACGGTAGTAGGTTTTTCTGTAACGACTTCATCAATCGCCAAATCTCTTTGCAAGAACTGAATTTGACTGTTGATAGTTTTATTAGATATCTTTTTAAATGGACGAATTCCCTGCAAATGACTTCCCTCAATTACTTGAATTGACCCGTAATATTCACTCACCGGACCAAATGGAATCCAAATTGTCACCGCATTACTTGAGCCCAACAAATAAACAGAATCTTGATGCCAATCAAATAAATGCTTATGATCATTCGGGCGATCATAGCGCATATTACAACACCCCATTAATATGGGAATCTCAATTCCCAAGCTACGACAAGCGTCAAGTAATTTTAAATTCCCCGACAAGCGGCTCAAGCCAGGTAAATAATGCAAGCGATCATACAGTTGCGATTGCATTTTAGGTGTAATTAAAGATTCCTGATAAAAATTGAATTCTTCGCCAACTATAAATTTTCCAATGCTATTTATTTCTTTTTTAATATCATCAAAAACTTCCAGAGGAAGAAATTTACGCAAAATAATATAGCCCTTTTCTTCGAAATCTTTTTTTTCTGACAGATCCATAAACCCATCCATAATTAACTTGATAATTAGCTGATTCTTTTTAGAAACCCGTCTGGCGCAACAGTAATTTGCAATTTGTGTTGCATATCTTTATCGATGACATACTCCTTGTGTTGACTCAAGTATTTATGCACAGCGGTTTTAGGACTATTTCCTGGATGCCATGGACGATCCACAAAAACATCTGCAGGAACATCCTCAACAAAAGTATCAAATACGACACAATAACTACCCTTCGTCACCAATGGCGCATAGGCTTCCAACTCTGCTAACACGTGCTCGTAAGTATGGTTTGAATCTAGAAAAACCATTACCTTCTTTTTATCTTTAACAATTTTTTGCACTTGCTCAACAATATCTGCAGCAACACTGGAGCCCTGTATCATTTTGACCCGTTTAGCCATGGGATGTTGCAATATCGCATCTCGATTATGCTCACGAATATCTATGTCAATACCCAATACAAATCCATCCGGATTACCCCCGCTAGCTGCGATGAGCTCGAGCATAGAAGCCGAGAAAATAATAGAGCCGCCATGCGCTATACCTGTTTCAATCACAATATCAGGCTGCACTTTCCATATCAGCTCTTGCATCGCCATTATATCAATTGGATTTTGTATGATTGGCCGCCCCATCCATGAGAAGTTATAAACATATTGCTTCCTCATGCTCATCTCTAACCATGCTTTTGATTTTTCTTGAAACTCCTCATCTTTTCCCAATTCTTCAATTCTTGACTGACGCTCCATTTCAAATTGTTCGATAGGATTCATATTAATTCACCATATTGTTTGAAAAATAATTGGAGGACATAAATATGTCGACCTAAAATGCACAATCATTTATTTATATTTGGAAGAATGAATTAGCATATCTTCAGCCAAATAATTTTCACCCTGTCAGGAAAACGGAATTTTTTCAAGCAATGACACAGGAGTAAAACCAAACTCAGATTTAATTCGACTCACATCGATTTGTGGAAAAACACGCGCACCAGCATACTGATTGAAAGAAGCAGTGCAATGCAGAATTTCAGTTAATTTTTCGACAAGCATTACATGTGTAATGCACTCTCCACTTGCAACATTATAAATTCTGTCTTTTCCCGACATGGCAATTCCCACTAACACGGGAACCACGTCATCTATCCACACGTAATCTTTGCAAGACTCTGGAGCCTCATTTATCTCAACTCTATTTTCACTCTTTATTGCCGCAAGAATAGAACCTAAAAATGTGTGTTCGCTCTGCCCTCTACCAAAGACATTCGACAACCGCGCGATACGCACTTTGGGATTAACTATCGATAGACACAGGGATTCACCAAGCATCTTACTTAGATCATACAAAGCATCAGGACCCGAACTTAGAGGCACAGGTGTCAACTCGCTTCCAAGTGCGCCGGCATTGAGCCCTGAGTAAATCCTCGTACTGGAAAGATACAAGAAAGATTCATAAGTATGATGTCGTAGTAGCGACATTAGAAAACCAACATGTGCGTCGACAGTATCAAATGGCCGCGCCCGAAAATTCCCTGTCATGCCTATTGCATATATAACATGCCCTAAACATTGCTCTTCATTTAACACATCCTCTCGTGCTGGCACGACAACTTGATGTCCTGAAGATTGAAGGAATTCAACCAAGTGCCGCCCAATAAACCCCCTGCCACCAAAGATCGTGAATTTCATTCGCGCCAGCCTTTCACGCGCAAAGGGTTACCACTTTGAATGCTGAACGCAGTCACTTCTTCACGAACAAGTGACATAGCACCGATTACCGCGCCGCGCCGCACAATAGCCCCGTCCAGTATCACGCAACCCGCTCCAATCCAAACATCATCCTCTATTACAATCCCCCCCTTACTTTCACAAAACCCTTGATGCTGTATCAGTTTATTCTTATCTTTATATTGATGATTGACCGGAGCAAAAACCACATTTGCGGCAACAGACACATTATTTCCAATCGTAATCCCATTACCGGAATAGAGTACGCAGCCTGAGTTAATGTACACGGAGGAGCCAATAACAATATCTCCTGAACCCCCTGCAAATTTCACCTTAACGAAACTATCCATAACGGATTCTGACCCAAGAGAAAATGTACTTCCCTTTACGGAATCTTCAATATCTACCATTGAAGATACCTTTGCAGTTTTATCGATAATTATCATAAGTGTATCGAACCCAAATAATATTCTTTATCGTTGCAGATAGATGCACATCAAACCACGGCCAATTGCGGAATAGCAGTCACAAATTTGCAATGCGGTGGCACTATGGATTTCAATTGATCAGTAACTTCATCCCTAATATTCCACGGCAGTATTACCACGTAATCAGGATTGAATTCTACAAGCCGCTCAGGCGCTAATATCGGAATATGGCTACCCGGTAAAAATTTTCCCTGCTTAGATTTTGCCGCATCAAACACTGCCGGAATTAACTCTGCGCCAACCCGTATATAGTTTAAAAATGTATTGCCTTTAGCGGCAGCGCCATAGGCAACAACAATTTTATTTTCCTTTTGTGCTTGCTGTAAGAATTCATGGAATTTTTTTGCCACCGTTGAAATAACTGTTTGAAAGTTACGATAACCATCTGCACTTGCCATCCCCGCTTGTACTTCTTCATCCATTATGGTGCTCACGCTCGATTCAATTGCCATGGCATCAGTCAATGCAACCCACACCCTGAGGCTACCACCATGGGTTGGCAACTTTTCCACCTTATAAACCGCTAGGCCTACCGTTTTCATTATGCTGCTCACGCTGTGGAGCGACAGGTAGGAATAGTGTTCGTGATAAATCGTGTCGAATTGCCGCTCTTTAATCAGATTAAAAATATGCGGAAATTCCACACTGCACACACCTTTAGGTTTTAGCATGACGGCGATACCGGCGACAAAATCATTAATGTCTGGCACGTGCGCAAGTACATTATTAGCAACCATTAGATCCGCTTTGCCATAATCGCTACACAATTGATTGGCGAGCGCAACACCAAAAAAATCTTCAACAATCTCAATACTTTTTTCCCTAGCAGCAGCGGCAGTCGCAGACGTAGGTTCTACCCCCAAACAAGGAATACCCGAGTGCACAAAATGTTGCAGCAAATAACCATCATTTGCAGCCAACTCCACAACAAGGCTGTCTTCAGATAATTTAAGTTGTGTGATCGCCTGATCAGCGAAACGTCGCGCATGCGCAACCCAGGTGGATGATGTTGATGAAAAGTAGGCGTAGTCCGCCGTAAACAATTCATCTGCCTTGGTGTAATCCTCTGTTTGCACCAACCAACAGTTTTCACACACCCATACTTTGAGCGGATAAGATTGCTCCTGCGCACATTGCACGAGTGAATTGAGGTACGCATTAGAGGGAGGCATAACCCCCAAATCGATAAAAGGTAAGGTCAGTGGTTGCTGGCAGTGTCTGCAATTCATAAACCGACGCCCTGTAACAATTCAGAAAATGAGGATGTGGAAAATAATACAAAGGCTTGATCGCGCTCAGACAAATACTGTATCGGTAATGGCCACTGAATATTGAACTGGGGATCATCGACTCTTACACCAGCATCTAATGCGGGTTGATAATCTTGTGTATGTAAATATAAAAGCTGGCTATTATCGAGCAAAGCTTGAAAACCGTGCGCACAACCCGGCGGAATCAATAACATTTGTTGACTGTGTTCGCTGAGCTCTACCGAAAAATAACGACAAAATGTTTCCGACTGTGGGCGTAAATCCAACACCACATCGTAAACCTTACCTCGAATGCAGCGCACTAATTTGTATTCTGCTGCATGCGATTTATATTTATCGATTGCATTTAACTCGGCGACAGCGGGAATTTGAAAATGCATGCCGCGCACTGTACCAGCACGCAAATTCACCGAGTGATTAACTTGACGAATGTGTTGCCCTCCCAGCACCGATTCCAATGTTGGCAAACAAAACCAGCGCGCGAAAGAACCCCTTTCGTCTACCGACGCATTAGACGTTATTAATTTAACGCCATGCAAAGAAGTCTCTGAAACAACTAGTTGTTGACCCATATTGATTGATTCATCTGCGCATTGTGAATATAGATTTCCAGCTGCTGCTGTGAAATCACCTGCTGATTCAGATAAAAGTGCTGATACCATTCAGCCGTGTAACGGGCAGTTTCTGCAAAACCCCAAACAGGTTTCCAGCCCAATTTTGATTGCGCAGCAGAACTATCTAACGTTAACAGCTCGGCTTCATGTACTTGCGCGAGAGAATCTTCAACCCATTTCAGCTCCGGCCAGTGCAATTTCATTTGGGTCAAAACATTCGTCACACTTTGGCAATGCTCCGAATCAGGACCAAAATTCCATGCAGTCGCTTTATCTGATTCTTGCAGTAGCAAGCGATGTGCCAAACACAAATATCCGGAGAGTGCATCAAGTACATGCTGCCAAGGTCTGGTAGCAAATGGATAGCGAATCGTCAGCGGTGATTGGGCTTGCATAGCGCGAACAATATCGGGAATTAGCCGGTCTACTGCCCAATCGCCACCACCAATCACATTGCCGGCGCGGGCACTGGCGAGCAGCACATTTTTTTCTGCAAAAAAACTGCGCCGATAACTTTGCACCACCAGCTCACATGCAGCTTTCGAGGCACTATAGGGGTCGTAGCCACCGAGTGAATCCGACTCGCTAAAATGCTGGCCGGATTCATTATTTTCGTACACTTTATCGGTCGTAATCACAACGATCGCCCGAACACTCGATTGAACGCGACAGGCCTCAAGCACATTAACAGTGCCCATTACATTGGTTTGCCACGTGTGGAGCGGATCTTGATAAGAAGCGCGAACCAGCGGCTGCGCTGCCAAATGAAAAACCAATTCAGGTTGTGTTTGTTGCACCAAATTTTTGACGGCATGTAGGCTATTAATATCCGCCATGTGACTGGAAAGCGGCAAGTTTAGTAAGTTCCAGTGCGCTGGCGAGGTATCGGGCGGCAAAGCTATGCCGGTGACTTCCGCTCCCAGTTGCGTTAACCAGAGCGCGAGCCAACTCCCTTTAAAACCGGTGTGCCCGGTGATTAATATTTTGCGCCCGCGAAAAATATCGGCAAATTGCATCACAATTATTATTCCCAAATTTTCCAAGGCGCGCTGCCGGACGCCCACAGCTGCTCCAGGTAATTTTTATCGCGCAAGGTATCCATGGGTTGCCAAAAACCATGATGTTCAAATGCCATTAATTGATCGGATTCAGCCAAAAACTTGAGCGGCTTATCCTCCCAGCTAGTTTGATCGCCATCAATTAAATCGATGCAATCGGGTGACAATATAAAAAAACCGCCATTAATCATGCCGCCATCACCACGTGGTTTTTCGGTAAAACCTTTTACCTGCTCACCATCACAGGTTAATGCACCGTAACGCCCTGGTGGCTGTACAGCGGTCACCGTTGCGCGTTTTTTATGTTGCTGATGAAAAGCAATCAGTTCGCGAATATTGACATCCGACAAGCCATCACCATAAGTGAAGCAAAAGGCTTCATCCTCTTTTAAAAATTCTTTTGCATACTTGAGACGGCCACCGGTTAAGGTATGTTCACCGGTATTTAATAACGTCACTCGCCAAGGTTCTGCGGCATGATGATGAACCTGCATTTCGTTAGTAGACATATCAAAGGTAACATCGGACATGTGTAAGAAATAATTGGCAAAATATTCTTTAATTACATAGCCTTTATAACCACAGCAGATAATAAATTCATTTACACCATGTGATGAATAGAGCTTCATGATATGCCAGAGAATAGGCTTGCCGCCGATTTCAATCATCGGTTTGGGTTTAAGGTGGGTCTCTTCTGATATGCGAGTACCTAGGCCTCCCGCTAAAATGACAGCCTTCATACAATCTCCTTAATAAATTTTTATCACCCCAGTATAGAAAGAATAAACACAAACGCCATTAACTCTGTCAGCACATTTAGTGCCATAAAACTATCGCACCATAAATGCGGCAATATTGCTCTAAAAATGGACTGGCTAGCCGCCGAAATTTCTAGACTCTCAGTAGATTTCAAACAGATCCACAGCGTTCGTTGACAATTGTCACTGCCAGCTAATGACTTTCACGGCTGGCATAGACATGCGTGGTACCGCAAACTAGTTGCGTTTTCGCTTGTTCGATTATTTACCGCCAGAGCTGACTTCAAGACGCACGGCGATCATAATACCGACAAGCACTCCCCCTGGAACTACCGCCCGGACATGTCACTATGACTCCACACGCTGAACAATGCGCAGGCTCTATTTATTCCGCCAAATCTTGGATCTGGCTGGTTTTCAGCCTTTATTATTTTGTTCCCGTCTACTACATGCCATTTAGCACACTCGCTCAAGTACTGTTGGTGGGTGTCTATTGTGTATTTGTATCGCTGTATCTAGTGGCGATCACACTTAAACCTAACCAGGTTTGGAAACCATTACTGGCAATTGTATTGTTAGCATTAGTCATCACGCCCTACACTCCTGGCTCTAGCACGTTTTTTTCTTACATAGGTTTTTTAGTTGGATTTACCTATCGCACCAAAACCTGGTTGCTCTTTACCAGCTTATTGGTCGCGCTGATTATTGCGATGCATTATCAATTTAATTACCCATTTCCGTTTTTTGCGTTTCCTGCACTCTCTGGCTTAGCGACTATTGGTATCGTTGGTTATATTGAAAAATTGCGCTTGGATGCGCGTATTAGCCAACAAAAAAGCCATCAGGAAATTGAGCAGCTTGCGGTGATTGCCGAGCGTGAACGGATTGCGCGCGATCTGCACGATATTCTTGGCCACACGTTATCCAGCATTGCTCTCAAAGCCGAGCTGGCCGAAAAACTATTAGTGCAGGAAAAACATGAGCAGGTAAAACAACATCTCTCTGAGCTGCATCACATTGCGCGCAACAGTTTGAGTTTGGTACGTCAAACGGTATCTGGCTATAAGCACCGCGGCCTCTCTGGAGAGGTAATGGAGCTATGCGAAAAGCTACGCCAAAACGGTTTTGTGGTGGATTTAAACGGTGATATTCCACAACTTACACCACGTGCAGAAACAGCTATTATTTTGGCACTGACGGAATTAACCACCAATGTGTTGCGCCACAGCAACGGTACCCACTGCCAAATTGAATTTCGCCAGAGTAGCGATAAAATTCTCGTCAGCATGCGCGATAACGGCGCCGTAAAAAACCTGGTGCCGGGCAATGGTTTGCAGGGCATACAAGAGCGTTTGCATGCGTTAACCGGTGACTTACAGTCATCTATTCACAGAGGATGTGAATTTGTTATTTCGCTGCCGCGCAATGAACTTCAACAACAGGCGTCATAATCCATGAAAATTTTATTGGCTGAAGATCAATCCATGGTGCGCGGCGCCTTGGCAGCACTGTTAAGCATGGAAGAAGGTTTTGAAATCACACAGGCGGAAGATGGTGATCGCGCTTGGTTATTAATGAAACAAAACAGCTACGATATTTTACTCACTGACATTGAAATGCCAGGCCGCTCCGGCCTTGAATTAGCACAGTGGGTATTGCAACAAAAACTGCCGATTAAAACTATCATCATCACCACCTTTGGACGCTCAGGTTATATTCGCCGGGCGATTGACATGGGTGTCTCCGGTTTTTTATTAAAGGATGCACCATCAGAACAACTCATTCAGGCCATTTATAAAGTGATGGATGGCAAGCGTGTGATTGATGGCGAACTGGCCATGATGGCACTGGGCGAAAGCGACCCACTCAATGATAAAGAGCGTCGCGCACTGCGTTTGGCTGCCGAAGGAAAAACGACTGCCGAAATCGCGGTGGTATTGTGCTTATCGGAAGGCACTGTACGCAATTATCTGTCAGAAGCGATTGCCAAACTCAATGCCGCCAACCGCGTAGATGCCGCGCGTATCGCCCGTCAAAAAGGTTGGATTTAATAATTCCTTGACCTTGCATACAAGTTCGGCATTTAATCCCCCTTACTAATTAACAATAACAAGGGGAACCTGAAATGCAGATTGAAACTATCCGGCAGCTGCCGGAATATGCGGCCCTGACCCGCGCGCGCAAAAAAGTTATGTGGCCTTTGTCATTAGCTACTATCGGTGCTTATTTTGCGCTTATCCTAACCATCGCGTTCCACCCCACTACCCTTGGTATGCCAATTGGCGATGGAGTTACTTCCATCGGTATGGTGTTGGGTTTGGGTGTGATTCTGTTTTGTATGGTGATCACGGGGATTTATGTCTCCTACGCCAACCGGGTACTAGAGCCATTGACTAAGGCTATAGTGCAGAAAGCCGGAGGCCAGCAATGAAGTACAACGCTCCTATTGCATTAATTCTCTCTGCGATGGCGACCTGCGCTTGGGCACAAGCGAGCAGTGAAAAAAGTATTAATGTTATCGCTATTGCGATGTTTTTAGCTTTTGTGACAGTAACACTGGGTATTACCTATTGGGCCGCACGCCGCACAAAAACCGCGAGCGATTTTTATGCAGCCGGTGGTGGCATTACTGGCTTTCAAAATGGTTTGGCGATTGCAGGCGACTATATGTCGGCCGCGTCTTTTTTAGGCATCGCGGGATTAGTTTACACCTCGGGCTTTGATGGCTTGATTTATGCGATTGGTTTTTTAGTCGGCTGGCCGATTGTATTAGTGCTTATCGCTGAACCATTGCGTAACCTTGGCAAATACACCTTTGCCGATGTAGCCTCGTTTCGATTGCAGCAAAAATCGATTCGTATTCTTGCTGCCAGCGGTTCGCTAGTGACGGTTATTTTTTATCTGATCGCACAAATGGTGGGTGCCGGTAAATTAATTGAGTTGCTGTTCGGCCTGCCTTACGAGTATGCCGTCATCATTGTCGGAGTATTGATGACACTCTACGTGACCTTTGGTGGCATGCTCGCCACTACCTGGGTGCAATTAATTAAAGCGATTTTATTATTATCCGGCGCTTCATTAATGGCTTTTTTAGTAATGATGCAATTTGGTTTTAGTTTTGAAAATTTATTCGCAGAAGCGGTAAAAGTACATTCCAAAGCAAACGCAATTATGGCGCCCGGCACACTGGTGAGCGACCCTATTTCCGCCATTTCACTCGGTATCGCCCTCATGTTCGGCACCGCTGGTTTACCGCATATTTTGATGCGTTTCTTCACCGTGAAAGATGCGGTACAAGCGCGCCGCTCAGTATTTTATGCCACCGGTTTTATCGGCTATTTTTACATCCTCACTTTTATTATCGGCTTTGGTGCAATCATCCTACTGTTGAAAAATCCTGCCTACTTTAGCGATGGTGCTTTGATCGGCGGTGCGAATATGGCAGCGATCCATTTATCGCAAGCATTAGGTGGCGATGTATTATTAGGCTTTATTTCTGCAGTTGCCTTCGCCACCATTCTCGCTGTGGTAGCAGGTCTAACGCTGGCCGGGTCGAGCGCCATTTCGCACGATCTCTATGCGACGCTGGTATTAAAAGGTAATCACGACGAGAAAAAAGAAATCCGTGCATCGCGCATTGCTACAGTCTGCTTGGGTGTAATCGCGGTATTACTCGGCATTGTTTTTGAAAAACAAAACGTCGCCTTTATGGTTGGCCTTGCATTCTGCGTCGCCGCCAGCGCCAATTTTCCGATTCTGTTGCTAAGCATGTACTGGCGCAAACTCACTACCCGCGGTGCGGTTATGGGCGGCAGCTTGGGATTATTGACCGCAGTAATTTTAGTGGTGATTGGACCGACCGTATGGGTTGATGCATTTGGTTTTGAACAGGCGATTTTCCCTTACAAGTATCCCGCCATTTTCTCGGTAAGTGCTGCGTTTATCGGTATTTGGTTCTTTTCAATCACCGATAAATCCACATCCGCCGCAACCGAACAAGCCGCATTTGACGCACAATTTGTACGTTCACAAACCGGTATTGGGGCCGAGCAAGCTTCGCAACATTAAGATGATTTCGGGTGCTTTCCTCGGAAGGCACCCACAACATTGAATTAACAGCTATTAATCATGTACCACTTGATCACGGCCATTTAATTTGGCTTGATAAAGTGCTTTATCTGCCCGCGAAAGTAAACTTTCCAATGTATCATCATCTTTACGCGATGTTGCGCCGCCTGACACCGTCACCTTGCCTATCGGTGGAAACAAATCACTATTAATCGCAGTGCGCAATCTCTCTGCTACCGTAAAGGCATCGCGTTCTGCAATCCCACGAATCAATACCAAAAACTCTTCACCACCCCAGCGAATCAGATGACCGTCGCTGCGTAGCGCACTGCTTACACGCGCCGAAAATTGCTGCAATACACTATCGCCAACTTGATGTCCATGCGTGTCATTGACCTGCTTGAAGTGATCTATATCCAGCATAATGATGCTACCGTTGCTGCCGGAGCGCATAAAATCATCGAGTATTTTTTGGCCACCCCAACGATTATATTGCTGAGTTAAGGCATCGCGTTCGGCCACATTGTGCATATGAGAATTATCATTACGTAGGCGCTCAAGTTGCAATCGTGCGCGGTGCTGAAACGGCAACAATACCAACAACAGTAAAATGGCGAGGCCATAACTCATAAACATTTCCTGCCCGCGCGGTGTCCACAACTCCTCTCGGTTAATCAACAAATAACTGACAATCGGTACTGCATTTAAAAACCAAGCAGCGATCATGATTGGAAATGCTCGGCGTGGAGGAAGCATAACCATTACTAACACAATCAAAATAATAAGAAAGGATGATATAGGAGGGAAAATATTAATCAGCTGTATATCAGGCGCCTGATGGGCGCGCAGACTGTAATACCAAGCGGGCAACGAGAGCGCAGCAATCGCCACACCAAAAGCAGAATAGACTACACGTAAAATACTTGTCGGCCGACACATCAACCATATAGCAAGAGCAATATTCGCCACTGCCACCATCGGCGGAATCACCAGATCCATTAACTCCGGCTCTGGCTCCAGATAGTGCAAAATACTAGCGGAAGCGGCAATAAATCCAGTGAGCACAAGCAGCACTAGCACTCCACGATAAAAAGTGCGCTCATCAATAGGTTGGTTTTGCATTCTTTACCTGTTAGACCATCGTTTTGCAGGTTGGGAATAACCATTACGCAACGCCGGACACTCATAATATGAAACCGAGCATCTTAAAGCCTTAAGGTTAAATGACAAGCATTTAAGCGACAACAATCAGACAAATCCTTGTCCGATTTGAAGCGAAATCTGTTCGGCTGACTCATCCCTGCAATCGAAAACTGCCAGCGAACGACGATTAAAGCCCACAAGGCGATGGCAATGCCGGATCCTGCTCTTGCACGTTATCGATATAAGTCACTTTTTTGCTCCGCATATCAGCGATTTGGGCTTCTACTTCCGCGGTCGTTATAGCCACACCTTCCTGAAAGAATACCCAATCTATGTCCTGTTGATATTCTCGCATTTCGGGTGAGTCCACTGGGCCGATAGAACCGTCCGCACCTTTAGGCATAAACCACAAATTAAAATTAATCGACATAAAATCTTCTGGATAAACCGCACTGCTGTGCTCGGAAAATAATTTACCGTCTACAAAGTAAGTGACTTTGTTATCGGCAACCGTTAACACCAGCGTACGCCAACCTGCGTAGCTACCTTCTACGCGGGTAAATTCATTTACCTTAGTCCACGGCTCCAGCTGGAAGGTATCCCAACTGGTTGTCCACATCGCAGGATTGGCATCCTCTCCCCAGCCACCGTTGGGCAGGTATTCGAAATCGGTTTCGCTGTAATTTTTATCCATCGGCGCGTTGAGTGGGCTAATCGCATAAAACGTTTGAATTACTTCATCGCCGTCTGGCCCGTAAGTTGGTTCATCGCGAAAAAAAACTCGCGCAGCATAGGTCCCCTCGCGATACTTACGTGCATGGCAGAATTGTGTGTGACGAGTTTGTTCACCAGTGCCATTGGTGACTGAACTCATACGCACCGCACCTGCTTCAGTGTCGGGGATATCGGCATGAAACGACAAGCCCTCTGCAGACCAGGTTGCACCTTTAATCCCAGGGTGGCCGGTTTCCGTTCTCACCTTCCAGCCATTGTTATTAAAGGCAGCCATATCTGAATAATTAAAATCATCGAAAAATACCGCTGCTGGCGCAGGTGCAGTGACTGAGGATGCCGCTGCAGATGAGACTGGGGTTACCGATGAAACTTGCTCAACAGGCGAATCCGTTTTGGAACCGCAGCCGACAAATGCAATTGAGGCGGAGAGAATACTGGCGAGAAAAATACGTTGATGGCCCATGTTGTTATCCTTTATGGTTGATTGAGATCGCAAATCTCTCGCACACCAGACAACGTTGTCAACCGATTTGATATTTCAGCACTGCAACTTAACGAGGATTTACATAAGTTAATGCAAAGTGAAAATGTCGTTTTTACTTTAAGCGAGAAAGCGCAGAATCCCCCACCTAAAAATCAGGCTTCGCCGCAATAAACACTTCCGCTCCCGTCAGCGGATGTGTAAACCGTAAATCCGTTGCATGCAGCAGCAAACGATCTGCCACCTTGGCGTATTCACCACCATAGAACTCACAACCTAAAATGGGGTGCCCTAGCGCCTGTAAATGCAAGCGCAGTTGGTGCGAGCGGCCAGTGATGGGATGCAACAAAACCCGTGTGGTCTGCGCCTGCTCATCTCTACTAATCACCGTGTATTCAGTGACAGAAGGTTTACCGGTTGCCGAACAGATTTTGTATTTTGGTCCTTCATCCGAAGCGATAGCAAAATCAATGACACCTTCGCCTTGCACCATCAAACCGGCAACTACTGCGGTGTAATGTTTACTGACCGTGCGCGCTTGAAACTGTTTGCTAATGTGGGATAAGGCAGGCTTATTGAGCGGGATGACCATCACTCCCGAGGTGTCAAAATCCAACCGGTGCACAATGGCGGCACTTGGGTAATCCGGCAGCAGGCGGCTAATCACTGAATCGCGGTTTTGTGGATGGCGACCGGGCACGCTGAGCAGGCGCGTGGGTTTGTTAATCAGGAGAAAATCAGTATCGCGTTGCAATATCTCAAGCTGGCCATCGCAAGGCGGCAGGATAAATAATTGGTCAATATCTGCTTGCATAAGTTAAATCGATAATAGATAGACAAAAAATCAATAAGGCCATGATACCAGCCCCAGCCCACTAAACTTGCGCCTCATAACCGATAGGCACAAACTTAGCACTAAAGGTGTGTTCACATCTGCATAAGCTGCTGCTATCTTGCCGCCGCAAAACTCGCCGGAACTGGGCTTTTCCTGTATCCTGCGCGCCTCAATTTTCAGCCTACAGTGCCATTCCGTGATGGCCTCACCTAGCTGTAGGTACAGCCCTAGACATAAATAGGTATCTAGCTTCATGTATATCTACGATGAGTACGACCACAGTATTCTGCGCCAGCGTATCGAACAGTTCCGCGGCCAGACCGAACGCTTCCTGGCAGGCGAACTTCCGCCTGAGCAGTTCTTGCCACTGCGTTTGCAAAACGGCCTCTATGTTCAGCGTTTGGCACCTATGCTGCGCATCAACGTACCCTACGGCATGGTGAACTCCACCCAGCTGCGCAAACTGGCGCATATTGCCCGCCATTACGATAAAGGCTACTGCCACGTCAGCACCCGCCAGAATATCCAGTACAACTGGCCGGACCTGACCGAAGTGCCCGATATTCTCGCCGAACTGGCAGAAGTGGGCATGCACGGCACCCAGTCGAGTGGTAACTGCATCCGCAATACCACCTCCGACCAGTTTGCCGGTGTCGCGCCCGATGAAATTATCGCCCCGCGCCCCTACTGCGAAATTATTCGCCTGTGGTCCAGCTTCCACCCTGAGTTCGCTTTCTTACCGCGCAAATTCAAAATCGCCGTGACCGGTTCGACCCAAGATCGCGCCGCGGTGCAAGTGCACGATATCGGCCTGCAACTAGTGCTTAACGATAAGGGCGAAGTCGGCTTTAAAGTCTATGTCGGCGGCGGCCTGGGTCGCACCCCAGTGATCGGCGTGGCAATTCGCGAATTCCTGCCGGAAGAAGATTTGCTGTCTTACCTTGAAGCGATTTTACGTGTGTACAACCTGTTTGGTCGTCGCGACAACAAGTACAAAGCCCGTATCAAAATTCTGGTGCGCGCCCTAACCCCAGAAGTCTTTGCACAAAAAGTGGAAGACGAATGGCAACACTTAAAAGACGGCATGAACAAACTGACGCAAGCGGAAATTGAGCGCGCCAAAGGTTTCTTCACCGCGCCAGCTTACGAAACTATCGATAACGCTGCTGCGCAAGCCGGTGTCGATGCCCAAGCCGCTGAAAGTGTTGCGTTTGGCAAATGGCTGCAACGCAATGTGCGTGAACATAAAGTGCCAGGCTACGCCTCAGTCACTCTCTCACTGAAACCCACCGGTGTTGCCCCTGGCGATATTACCGATAGCCAACTGGAAATTATCGCCAACCTCGCCGACAAGTTCAGCTTTGGCGAAGCCCGCACCACCCACGAACAAAACATCGTGCTGGCAGATGTGAAAAAGACCGAGCTGTTTGCCCTTTGGCAAGAATGTAAAGCAGCCGGTTTTGCCACACCAAACATCGGTACTATTACCGATATTATCTGCTGCCCTGGCGGTGACTTCTGTTCACTCGCCAACGCCAAATCCATTCCCATCGCCGAAGCGATTCAGCGCCAGTTTGAAGATTTGGATTATGTCTATGACCTGGGCGATATCGACCTGAATATTTCCGGTTGTATGAATGCCTGTGGCCATCACCATGTGGGTCATATTGGTATTCTGGGCGTGGATAAATCCGGCAAAGAGTTTTACCAAGTCCAGCTGGGTGGCAACGCCGGCAACGACGCCTCACTCGGCGATGTGCTTGGCCCATCCTTTGGTGCTGATGATATGCCCAGCGTGATTCAAAAAATTGTCGATGTGTATGTCGCCAACCGCACCGCTGAAGAATTATTTATCGATACCTATCGCCGTATAGGTGCCGCTCCCTTCAAGGAGAAAGTGTATGCAAAAGCTAATTAAAGACGGCGTTATCGCTGAAAACACTTGGGCATTTATCACCAAGACTGAAGGTGAAGCCGCTGCTGTTGAAGTGCCTGCCGGGCAAGTGTTGATTCCGCTTGCCCTATGGCTCGCAGCTGCAAAACCGCACTGATATAGGCGTGTGGATTGATAGCGATGAAGGCGCTGAATTGATCGGCGAAGAGGCCAATCGTTTTGCAGTGATCGGCATTAACTTTCCCGGTTTTATGGATGGCCGCCCTTTCTCTACTGCACGTTTGTTGCGCGAGCGCTACGGCTTTAAAGGTGAGTTGCGTGCAACGGGCAACTTTATTCGCGATCAACTCTGCTACCTGCGCCGCTGCGGTGTCAATGCATTTGCTTTTGCCAACCCGGAAGCCAATTTAGAAGAAGCGCTAACATCACTCAGCGATTTGCAGGAATACTATCAAGCAGCAGCTGATCAACCTCTGCCCCTGTTCCGTCGTCGCGCTTGATTTTATGAGTGCATAAACGCTTACCGCGTTTAAATAAAAACGCCGCTGTTTGCACAAACAGCGGCGTTTTTTTATTTCCTTCGGCAAAATTATTCAGCAAAAAAACGGCGAATATTGTCTGCTTCTGCCAAGGTATCTGTTCGCCCCAATGCAATTAGCTCAGTAATAAACTCATTGGAAAATAACAAGTAACTTGCCGCTGTTGCCCCGCCCCCTTTTGCAGTAGAACCGGTAGCGCGCATAAAAAAGCGCAAGCTCTTAGGTAGGTAACGCACATTGCGCCCCGCAATGCCATCAATGGGATAAGAAGGGGAAATCGCCATATTGGCCACTGGCCGCAGAATAATCCCATTCTCTTCCCGCACAGATTCTGGAATCAATTTTAGCAACTGATTCATTCGCTCCAAATGCTCCAAATCACTTTCCATCGCATCGACAAACGCACTGTTAAATAAATGGCCGACAATTTGCCCCATGGATGGTGAATGGCGATGCGGCACACGTCGGTTCGCTCTTTGCGCGGTGCGGTTACCACTCACCCCCACCACAAACAAAGAATCAGCCCCCAAATGCAATGCCGGACTCATAGGTGCAAGTTGACGCAACGCACCATCACCAAAATATTCACGGTTAATACGCACTGCGGGAAAAATCGTAGGAATGGCAGACGAGGCTAACAAATGCTCCAAACGTAACTGCGTTGGCACACCTGCACGACGATAACGCGACCAGCCCTGTAAGCTGGGGTGACCCTGAAAAAAACTAACCGAATGACCGGATGTATAGCCCATCGCAGAAATACTGACAGCTAATAATTTTCCAGAATCTATCGCCTCGCTAAGATTTTCAAAATGAATTTTAGAACCCAGTAAATTCCAAAGAGGGCCATTATCCAAAAGTGAGAGCGGCTTGCGACGGCCCATACCTTCATTCATTAACGACAAGCCTAAATAAGACAGACCTTTAAAAATATCCATCCAGCCATGGCGATATACCTGACCGATTTCCAGGTTCAGCCACATGCGGGTTAGCGCAGCAACAGCAGACTTGAAATTACCCTTGTGAGCCGCAATCGCCATAGCGTTAATCGCGCCAGCAGAAGTACCGCAGATAATAGGGAAAGGATTTTCACAATCGTCGGGCAATATTTCAGTCAATGCCTGCAATACACCCACTTGATAAGCGGCACGTGCACCACCGCCGGATAAGACCAAAGCTCTTTTCATAACGCTATTTAACCAGTTGCCTACATTTTTTATTTAACATTGTTGCAACATCTATTTTTATTAATGACTTAATCGATTTACCTTAGCTTAGCAGTTGGCGCCCATATTGGCACGGTAATCAACCCGACCTATCACACCTTAAAAGAAAAAAGCACCTGATTGCAGGTGCTTTTACTCCAGAAATACCACAATTTATTCACGCTTGGCTAAGCATAACAATTCCCCCAAGTGCGCCATCCTGAAGTCGTATGTTTATTTTGCTTTTGCCAACCCTTCATCACGCAGCTCGCGCCGTAAAATTTTCCCCACGTTGCTTTTGGGAAGCTCTTTGCGGAACTCAATTAAGTGTGGAACCTTATACGCAGTGAGAGTTTCTTTAGCGAACTTGCGCACTTGTTCAATAGTTAATTGCTCATTGGTGGTAACAATAAACGCCTTGACTGCTTCGCTGCCGTCGCCATCAGGCACACCGACAATCGCAACTTCAACTATATCAGGATGACTACTGAGCGCATCCTCTACCTCGTTGGGGAACACCTTAAAACCGCTCACATTAATCATGTCTTTTTTGCGATCAACAATTTTAATGTAACCATCTGCTTGAATTACGGCGATATCACCAGTTTGGAACCAGCCATCGGCATCAATGACTTCTGCCGTAGCATCGGGGCGCAGCCAATAACCTTTCATCACTTGTGGGCCTTTCACACATAGCTCGCCCGCTTCACCGCTTGGCAGGCTATTGCCCGCATCATCAATCACTTTGCATTGAGTATCGATTAAAGGCAGCCCTACAGTGCCATATTGCACATTGACAAGCGGATTATTGGACACAACCGGTGAGGTTTCTGTTAGACCATAACCTTCACTGATCGGAGCTTTGGTAACCTCGATCCAATGTTTGGTAGTTTCAGCTGTGAGTGCCATACCGCCAGAACAGGTAAGGCGCAGATTACTGAAATCCAAATTGCAAAAATCAGGATTGCGCAACAACGCATTAAACAAAGTATTGAGCCCAACAAAAAAGGTGATGGGTTTACCCTGCAGTGTTTTTACAAACCCGGGAATATCGCGAGGATTGGGAATTAGCAGACTGTGATTGCCCAGCGCCATTGCCGAAGTGCAATGAATGGTAAAAGAATAGATGTGATAAAGAGGTAAAGGTGCGACATAAAGCTCTTGAGCTGCACGAAAAACATCTTTCATACGATCGTTGAGCTGCGCCATATTGGCCACCAAATTTCGATGGGTAAGCATTGCGCCTTTTGCCACACCAGTAGTGCCGCCGGTGTATTGTAAAACCGCCACATCATCTGGCGTTTGGATTACCGCTTGCCAAGGATGCGCAGCTAACGCAAGCGCTTTATTAAAACTGATCTGCTGCGTAAATTCATAGGGCGGAACCATTTTTTTAATATGCTTTACCGCAAAATTTAACAACATGCGCTTGAGTGGCGAGTGTAAGTCGGCCAACTCGGTTACTATCACCTGCTCAACACCGGTCTCTTTGATAATAGCGGCAGCATTTTTTGCAATATTGGCCAGCACTACCAAAGCTTTTGCTCCTGAGTCATTGAGCTGATGTTTTATTTCGTGTGCGGTATACAGTGGATTGGTATTCACCACCACCATACCTGCACGCAATGCGCCAAAAATAACGACGGGATACTGCAAAATATTAGGCAACTGCACTGCAATTCTATCGCCCGGTTTTAATCCAGTATGCTGCTGTAGATAAGCAGCAAAACGCCCGGATAAACGATCGAGATCAGCATAAGTAAGAGTTCGATCCATACAGGTGAACGCACTTTTGTCAGCAAATGATTTACAGGATTCAGCAAACACCTCGGCAAGGGTTCTGTTGTAATTCAGCGACATTCAACACACTCCACTTTTGTTATTTTTTCAAGATTAAAAATCGGCGCTCGCCAAACTCATTAAATTGTCTGCGCCAGATTCCATCGCCTTAATTAAACCCATAGTGCGCGGCAATATACGCGCAAAATAAAATTCGGCCGCCGCCAACTTTGTCCGATAAAAACCGGGGTCAGCTACTGGCTTCGCAAGCTGTTGCAATGCCGTTTGTTGCGCTTTGAGCCATAAAAAAGCCACCACAAGATAGCCCGAACACATTAGATAATCTACCGCAGCCGCACCAATTTCGTCTGGATTCTGCTGCGCCTGACGCGCTATGTACATGCTCAATTGCTGCCACTCCTCAGTGAGTGTAGCTAATTGTGCAGCATGTGCTGCCAGTTGTTCGGTGCCATCACAACTGCGGCAGAGCTGCGTTATTTCATCAATTAACGGCGCCAGCGTTTTGCCCCCAGCTCCCAGCACCTTGCGCCCCAGTAAGTCGAGCGCCTGAATACCGGTAGTGCCTTCGTATAAGGTGGCGATGCGGCAATCCCGTAAATTCTGCTCCAAGCCCCAATCGCGGATATAACCGTGGCCGCCAAGACATTGGAGTGCAAGATTTGCCGATTCAAATCCAGCTTCCGTACTAAAGGCTTTCACTATAGGAGTCAGCAAACCGAGCAAATCTGCTGCCTGCTGGCGTTCATCCGCATTAGTGGAATGCTGGCTCGTATCCATTTTTATGGTTGCGTAGTAACTCAACATGCGAATCCCTTCAACCAGTGTTTTTTGCGTAAGCAACATACGGCGAATATCAGGGTGCACAATAATGGGGTCAGCTGGGCCTGCCGTATTTTTTACCCCGGTCAAAGAACGCATCTGCAAACGTTCACGAGCATACAAGCGCGCTTGCTGATAGCCAAACTCCGCATGAGCCAAGCCTTGTAACCCTGAACCAATGCGCGCCAAATTCATAAAGGTAAACATGTGGTTCAAGCCTTTATTGACCTCCCCCAATAAACAACCTCTTGCCTCCTCAAATTGCAGTGCACAGGTTGCATTGCCGTGAATCCCCATCTTGTCTTCAAGCGATGCGCAGCTAACACCATTGACCGAGGCGAGCGAGCCATCTTCTTTTAACAGTATTTTGGGTACTACAAAAAGCGAGATGCCTTTAGTACCCGCTGGCGCATCAGGTAGGCGCGCAAGTACTATGTGGACAATATTTTCGGCGAGGTCATGATCGCCAGAGGAAATAAAGATCTTGGTGCCGGTAATCAGGTAACTGCCATCGGGCTGAGGCTCAGCGCGGGTACGTAACAACCCCAAATCACTGCCCGCATGGGCTTCTGTCAGGCACATAGTTCCGGTCCAACGTCCCGATATCAGCGAGGGCAAATACTGCCTCTTTTGCTGCTCGCTACCGTGGATTTCGATGGTGTGCATAGCGCCTTGGGATAACCCGGCATACATGCCCCAAGCCCAGTTAGGTGTGCCGATAATTTCACTCAGAATCACACCGAGGGATTGTGGCAAACCCTGCCCACCAAAGGCCGTTGAGCGCGACAATGTAGGCCAACCGGCTTCGCAGTACTGTTGATAGGCCTGTTTAAAACCCGGCGGAGTAATCACCTTGCCATCAATTAATTTACACCCCTGCTGATCGCCAACCGAACCAAGCGGTGCCAGCACTTCTTCAGCAAAACGTGCTGCCTCACCCAAAAAAGCACCCGTCAATTCGCGATCCAACGAAACATGACCTATCGCACGGCAATGCTGCTCGTACTTAAATAGTTCAAACAAAGTGAAATCAATATCGCGCAAAGGCGTTCGGTAGTTATTCATCCTTAAGTACCCAGTAAAAGCTCGTTAAGAAATGGAAAATAGTGATTACTAAAAAAGAATCGCTAGCGGCTGATGTTTCATTATGGTTTACATCTTGGCAGATACAGCCGTTATGTCAAATTGATGCCTTCTTTGTTATTTCAAGAACTAAAAGTTAGGACCAACCTAAATCAGCATCCGATTTCGCCCAATAAATGCAGTAGCTCCGCTGTTACCTCGGCCGTAATCCCCCATATTTCATACCCCTCATAATGATAGACAGGTACGCTATAAACGCGATCATTGCGTTCAAACCTATCCTCTCTCACCTGAATACCGACCCTGAAAACGTTCAAAGGCACCAAAAAAATACTGTCGAGTTCATCAGGGGACGGCAGTAAAGGCACGCCGGTATCAAAACTGGCAACAAAGGGTGTGACGCGAATTCCTGCGCGGGTGTGAAATTGAGGTAAACGCCCTAGAAGATGAATATCTGCGGCTAGCAAACCAATCTCTTCATAGGTCTCCCGCTGAGCGGTGACAAACAAATCGGCATCGCCAGGCTCCCACATACCACCAGGAAAACAGACCTCGCCCGGATGTTGGCGCAAATGCTCTGCGCGCTTGGTAAATAAGACTGCTGGATTATCGTCACGACCAATCAACACCAACACGGCCGCCTGCGGCTCAGTAACCGGCTCCAGTGGCTCATGGAGAAGCAATTGCGATAGAGCATCAAACAGAGGGGAGCTCAAACTAATCCACCTCCAGATCAGCCAAACGCCAAACATCAAACGCTGGCTCTTCATAGGGATGTGCAGCACGCAATGCGGCAGTTACCGCACGGATGTGCTCATCAGCACAGACCATCTCAACCCGATACTCCGGCACTGTTGCAAGTTGGTCATGTTGCCCGAGATAAGGAGCAGCACCCGGCAAAGGCCTGAACTGCCCTTGCCCCAACACCTGCCAACAACATTGATCATAGTTGCCAATGCGGCCAGCACCGGCAGCAAAGACGGCTGTTTTGACTGAATCGAGATGGGAATCGGGAACAAAGAAGACTAGTTTGTACATCTGCCCTGCCCCCGATTATCAGACTGGAACAACAACGAGATTAAATCACTCGCACTGCAATAACGTGTTCAACACTTGCCAATGCTGCAACCACTTCCGCAGAGGGCACCAGCTCCACATCGATAATATTGTAGGCAATCT
>CAXAVL010000002.1:0-46613 GCA_963971905.1 uncultured Cellvibrio sp. | reverse complement strand
CCCAATCTGCCCACCCGATATTTGCGCGGTGACATCAGCATTAGAATTATTGCCTGTTAGCTGAATCTTCCCATCATTAGTAACACTGAACACACTGGCTTTAGCACCAATAACCAACGGCTGACCATTACCAATAAAAACATTAACATCGCCATCACCTTGATTAACAACTTGTAGCGATACCAATTCAGATAGCTTACGCAAAGTTTCATCGCGTTTATCCAGCAAGTCATTCGGAGCATTACCGCTGCCCGATGCACGCAATTCACCAATCGATTGATTAAGTGATGCAATAGAGCTGGCTAATGAATTCATTTGTGCGGTAACAGTTCTCACCTCACCATTAACCGAACTTTCAATATCGGTTAAACGCTGATGTAAATTATTAAATCGAACACTCAGACTCTCCGCTTCAGTCACAATAAGTTGCCGACCCGGGGTGGAGGCTGGATCGTTCGCGCCATTTTGCATAGAGGCAAAAAATGTTTGTAATGCCCCCGCCAAACCGGTACTGACATCTGCAAATAACTTATCGACCTTGCCAATATTCGTGTTGAATTTGTTCAGTTGATTGTACGTTGACGTATCCAAACGCAATTGCGCAGTAGCAAATTCACTTACCACCCGCTCGATAGACGCGGTTGTAACACCCGAACCAATAAAACCAGCACCACCGATATTTTGTTCAGGGCGGGTAACGTAATTAACTTCCTGACGTGAATAGCCTGCGGTATTAGCGTTGGAAATATTGTGCCCCGCCGTGCGCAGTGCATTTTGACTTGCCTGCAACCCAGAGACAGCGTTAGAGAGGAGACCTGACATAGGATTACTCCACTAATTGACGGCGTGCAGCCGTCGCTAAAGAGAGAATGGATTGCGCCGTAGACTTCACCTCATCAAATGGATTTAACGCATTCAATGATTTAATCGCATCATTATTTAATAGCTGTTTAATTTTTTTGGCGTATTCAGGGTCAGTCGCATAACCGGCGGATTGCAAAGCTTCTGCGTAGGCAGCCGAATCTGCGCCTTTTTGCAGAACCTGCTCGTAACGCGAACTATTTTTCATCAAGCGGACATAATCTGAAAAACTATCAGCATAATCGCTGTATTTGCGGAAATCTGCTTTTTCATTGACGGCAAGTCCATCGCGATACTCAAGCGTACTAACATTAACTTTTTCGCCTTGCCACTGGCTGCCGGTTTTGATATTAAACAGATTAAAACTATTCTCGCCCTGCTTATCATGAATCACATGTTTGCCCCAGCCAGTTTCCAACGCAACCTGAGCAATTAAAACATCGGGGTTAACGTTCAACTCAGCCGCCGCTTTTTCCGCATGAGGTTTTAACAGCATGACAAAATTTTCTTGGGTGCTACTAATGCTGGCCTTTTGGCCTGTACGCTGGCTAGCTGCCACGAACTTATTAGCAAGAACAGGTGGGATTCCGTAGTGCATGGGTGCCTGAACTTTTTTGTCTGATTCAGTTTCAGAAAAAACCGCTTGTAATTGGGAGTTATCGCTCATGCGAATAAAGTCATTGATCCAATCATCCAGAGCGTCTGCACTCGCAGCATTAATCTCACCAGAATTGGATTTTTTATACTCAACAACATGATCCAGCACACCGTTTATATCCTGCGCCGATGACCCTACCGAAGCAGACTCCAGCTTCATACCGGCCCCATGATTCTGTAGCATTTGTTTATAAAAATGATCAGCCAAACCAATTCCGCGGCCACTGGTCAAGTTAAGCACCATTTGTTGGTCAAGCATATCGCGATGAAAACGTGTTGTTTGGCTGTCAAAATAATTACCTTCACCAAACGCTTCATTTGCTTCGCGCATGGTTTTTAACATTTGTTGCACAAACATAGCTTCAAATTTTTTGGCAACTTCTTTTAATGCTTGCGGATCTTTATCGCGCCCCATTGCTTTAATCGAATTCAGCGAATTAGGATCAAGATAAGAATCCTGCACTGCAGACACTTTGGCACTCGCATCAATAGGCAACATTTAAATCACCACCAGCTCAGCTTTAAGAGCGCCTGATTGTTTTAAGGCTTCAAGAATCGCCATTAAATCGCTTGGCGAAGCGCCAACATTGTTAACCGACCGCACTATGTCATCCAGATTCGCGCCTGGAGCGAACTTAAACATAGGGTTAACTTCTTCATCGGCGCGCACATTACTACTCGGGACAACAACGGTTTGCCCACCCGCCAACGCATTGGGCTGGCTAACCGTTAAACTTTCAGCAACCGATACCGTCAGACTGCCATGGGTCACCGCTACAGGTGATACACGTACATTCTTTCCAACCACAATGGTGCCGGTACGCGAATTGATAATGACCTTGGCAACTTCTTCGCCCATAGTCACCTGGAGATTTTCTAACATAGAAATAAAGTCTACTCGCTGCGCTGGATTCGCAGGTGAGCTAACCATAATTGAGACTGCATCAATTGGGCGCGCTACATCTGGGCCCAATAAAGTGTTAATACTTTTTGCCAGTGCATTGGCAGTAGTGAAATCGGCGCGATGCAGATTGAATACAATCGGCTGACCTCCTGCAAAATTATTTTCCACCATACGCTCAACAATTGCGCCACTGGGAATACGCCCAGCACTGGGAATATTGACGGTGATTTTTGAACCGTCATTACCAGACGCACTTAAGCCGCCGACAACCAAATTGCCCTGGGCGATGGCGTAGACCTTGCCATCCAAACCTTTAAGCGGTGTCACCAACAAACTGCCGCCGCGTAAACTTTTTGCATTACTAATAGAGGATACAGTTACGTCAATTGTTTGACCCGGTTTGGCAAATGCAGGTAGCTCCGCTTGAATCATTACCGCAGCAACATTTTTCATTTGCATCCGCGCGCCTTCCGGGACCGTAATGCCAAACTGTTTCAACATGCTGTTGAACGATTGTGTAGTAAATGGTGATTGGGTTGTTTGATCCCCTGTACCATCCAACCCCACCACTAAACCATAACCCACTAATTGGTTGGCGCGCACACCGGCGACACTCGCGATATCTTTAATGCGTTCAGCCTGTGCTGCGGCACTACACAGCAACACAATCGCAACAATAATTACACTAATATTACGCATATAAAGAACCTCGTTAACTCAAATTACAATGGCCACAAATCGCTGTTAAAAAAACGCGACAACCACCCCATGGAAGTGGAGTCAGCCAACGCGCCTGTGCCGCTGTAAGAAATTTTTGCGTTTGCCAACCGGGTAGAAACGATCGTGTTATCCGGCGCAATGTCATCCGGGCGAATCATGCCACTGATACGAATAAATTCATCACCGCGATTTAAAGTGATCCACTTTTCACCGCGCACGATTAAATTTCCGTTCGGCAAAATTTCAGCAACCGTGACGGTGATATTGCCTTGTAAGCTGTTACTTTGATCAGCATCGGCACTGCCATCAAAGGTGCGATCTTGCTCCAGTGTGGTGGTTAACTCTCTACCTTTAAGGGTTGGGTTAGCGCCCAACAATGGACCGGCATTAAAGTTCACTCCACTTTTTTTACCCGTTGCGACGCCGGAAGACTTTCTCGATACAGTACGTTCACTCAATGTTACGGTGATAACGTCGCCGACAAAATGTGCTTTGCGATCATTAAATAAATTTAACCCGTAAGCATCTTGATACAAAGAGCCGTCAGTACGTTGCGGCACGGGCATGCTGGCCGCAATAGTGGGAGCATAAGCAGGATCATCCGGCTCCGGTTTTTTGTTGGTAAAACAACCGCTAAGACTGACGAGCATTAGCCATAATGCAATCAGTTTTAGCCAGCGTGAATTACACATCATTAAAGTAGGCATATTAAATCGCTCGATTAAAGATTCTGGGTAATAAACTGCAACATCTGATCGGCAGTGGATACCACTTTGGAATTCATTTCATAAGCGCGTTGGGTGGTAATCATATTCACCATTTCTTCGACTATATCGACATTGGAATTTTCCAGCATGCCCTGCTTAATAACACCCAAACCATTTTCACCGGGTGTACCCTGCACAGGATTTCCGCTCGCTACGGTCTCTACAAATAAATTGCCACCAATCGCCTGCAAGCCGGAATGGTTAATAAAATCTGCCAGCGTAATATCGCCAAGCTGTTGTGGATCTGGCTGACCGGGTGAATAAGCATTCACCGAACCATCTGTACCAATGGTGATTTTATTTGCGCCTTCGGGAACAATAATCGCGGGCTCTAATAAATAACCATCGGCATTCACTAACTGCCCTTCGCCATTGATTTGCAATTGCCCATTGCGGGTATACGCGATGGTGCCATCGGGTTGCAGCACTTGTAAAAAACCGTGCCCGTCAATTGCGACATCGAGTGACTGCTCAGTCACTCGCAAACTGCCTTGGGTAAATTCTTTTTGCGTTGCAACCACGCGTACACCGGCACCCAATTGCAAACCAGAAGGCAATTGGGTTTCTTGCGTTTGTTGTGCACCTGGCTGACGCTGGTTTTGATACAACAAATCTTCAAAAATGGCGCGATCGCGCTTAAAACCTACCGTGCTGGTATTCGCCAAATTATTGGAAATAGTAGTGAGTTGTCGATCTTGTGCCGACAAGCCGGTTTTACTGACGTAGAGGGAGGCGATCATAATGTGTTCCTCAAATTAGCTATCTATTGCTTTACTACAAGTGCAATGAAATTAATTGTGCTTAGGAGATTTGTAACAGCTGCGCTGAACTCGCTGAATTTTCTTCGGCTGTTTTCATCAGTTTTACTTGCATTTCATATTGGCGCGAAAGACTGAGAATTTGCGTAAATTCATCAATCGGATTGACGTTACTGCTTTCCAACATGCCGCTGCGCAAGGTCACTTCAACCGCGGGTAATGCAGCTAAACCATCACGCTGGCGAAACAAACCGTCATCACCTTTTTCAATCGCTTGCACATCGGGGTTCACTAATTTCAAACGCCCTACTTCCACCATTGCTTCCGGCCCTTGGCCTTGGCCAACAATAGAAATAGTGCCGTCTGCGCCCACTTGCACTTTTTCGTTTTCGGGAATGTTGATCGGCCCACCATCACCTAACACCACCAAGCCATTAGCGGTACGCAGAGTACCGGTTGCATCTACCGCAAAATTACCGGCGCGGGTATAGGCCTCAGTGCCATCAACAGATTGCACGGCAAAAAAGCCGTCGCCTTGAATTGCGACATCAAGCGGATTATTGGTGGCAATCATTGCGCCCGAGGTGAAATCGGCACGGGGCGACTCAGTCATTGCATAGGCGCGGGTTGGCTGACCATCGCCGTAATAAACCCCCATGCTGCGTGACTGCTCGAAGTCAGCGCGAAAACCAGTGGTATTGACGTTGGCAAGGTTATTGGCGCGATTAGCCTGTGCCAGCATGTTGTGCTTGGCGCCGGTCATGGCGATAAAGAGCGCTTTGTCCACAAGAATGTCTCCAGTCGCTAGCGATAAAGTTTCCGCTAGTTTTTTGGCGGATTTGCCGTTACTGAAGGTTTTGCAAGAGCGATGCCAAGTAAATAGCTCGCGAAAGACTAGCAATAAGCTACTGATATTTATAATAAATTTTGGTTAGCACGCGATAAAAACAGGATAAGTAAAAGCAGATAAATAAAGAAGCGGCAAACTGCTTCCGCTGTTTGCCGCTCGATTCTATGGATGCTGGTGGGTATCGCTGTGCGCCACCCACCTGACTTATTAACGAAGGTTCAAAATTGTCTGAGTCGTTGCATTAGCTGTTTCGATGGTTTTTGCGTTCGCTTGATAATTCCGCTGGGCAATAATCAGGTTCACCAACTGCTCGGATAGATCCACGTTGGACTCTTCAACCGCACCGGCGGTGATATTGCCTAACTGGGATGAACCTGGCGCGCCTACAATCGCCTCGCCCGATTCAAACGTTTGCGCCCACATAGTGTCGCCCGTTGGTTTCAATCCATCGACACTGGCAAAGTTTGCCAATGCAACCTGCCCTAACACCTGAGCTTCACCGTTAGTAAAACGCGCAAACACAATACCGGTATTGCTGATGTCCAAACCTGCCAAACGACCTGTTGTATAACCATTTTGATCCAACTGCTCTACTGAAAACACACTACCAAACTGAGTACTACCAGTAAGATCGATCATGAAGTTGGAACTAGCAGGCGGCTCTGCCACTGGAATAGTTCCCCCCTGCAACACATTCAGCGGGCCCAGTGCACCTAGAGGAGTTCCATCCTTACCAAGCGGTCTCCAGTTAGAAATAAGGATGGCATCAGTCATTGATGAGTTAATGGTTCCCTCAGGAGTGAAATGCACATCAAACGAGGCCATAGTGGGCAAAGTGTTGTCAGGTGACGGTAAAGTAGGATCAGGATCACCCACATTTTGCCCATCGATCTGTACATACATTTTCCAATGATTGGCGGAGGTAGTTGGATCGGCCGGATCGTATGCTTGTTTTACAAAATACTGACGCATTGAATGAACATTACCCAAGCTGTCATATATCGGTGTGGTAGTGGCGTGATTAAAAGTTTTTTGATCGTTAGGATTGAATGCATTAATCGGCACTGGTGTAAAAAAAGTCGGGTCGCCAATCGCACCAAATAAAATGCCGCCGCTCACGGGAGTTGTGGGTTGGCTGCTTGTAATTGAGTAACCCTCTTGCATGGTTACAGTAATTTCACCACCCACGTTAATCGCACTACCCACCAATGCAGGAGTTGTAATTGTATCGATTTCTTGCAGCACCCCTTGGTTACCAATAATGCCCACCACATCGCCTGCGCTACCAAATGAAAACTCCAAATCACGTCCAGTGGCAGACACCACTTCAAGGTCACCGGTAAGTTCATTAACACTGGCAGTAATTCCAAACAATGTAGACTTGCTCAGCTTATTAATTTCCTTGGCAAGCTCCGTCATATCGACTGCAGTCGATGAAGTTAGCACCACACCATTTAAGGTAAACGTACCCGTATTATTATCAAAGGGCTTCGCAGCAACTGCTGGTGGACCAGGGTTAGCAGGTACCTCGCGTAACACAGTGGCAGTAGTGCGCGCCGTAGCACTGATACCAGCAAGTGAATTTAACTCAGATGCAGTTTGATCTGCACCAGCACCATATTTACTGATATAAGTAACCGGCGCAGCTTTATTAGGGCCCTGAATAACCAGAGTATGTGACGCGTAATCATTGGTTACCTTAGGTTGGCCAACGGTAATATCCGCAGGTGTTATCGCATCTATTGCGGTAGTTAAACCATTACTACCGCTTACGGTTGAAATATCTAACTGAGAAGCAACACCTGTCGCCAGATCACGCATCTTTAAACGGCCATCAGTATCTACATAAGCCTGAACATTCAGTGGCACAGCCTTGCTAAAGTTTTTATTATTAATTTCGTTAGCAATAGAGGTTAAATTATTATAAGTGCCCGGAGTGATGGTGATATCTACAGTCTGAGGCGTAGGATTTCCCGGTACAGTACGTGACAATTGCAGCACTGTAGCCGCTACCGCTGGAGGGCCAACAGAGGGTGTAGCAACTACTATAGGGGAGCCCGCAGACGCAGTTGCCGTGGCCACATCAACTCTAGATGTTATTGGTACCTTTAACCCCAATTGCGCGTTACTAATACCAGTGCCGTTGGTTGCAAAACGCTGACCCGTTGTCTCCAACACCAATTCATTAGAATTAACATTGTACGACGCAGCGACCGCTGTCGTTTGGCGAGGCTCCTGCGAGCTAACATCCACACGTAATTTGCCTAACACTCCAGCAATATTGCCACTCGAATCAGCCCCGAACCCCTGCAATAGGGCACCGGTACCATTCACTATATAACCATTTTTATCCAGACCAAAAGTACCCGCACGGGTATACAAGCGCTCGCCGTTCTTTTCTACTACAAAAAAACCTTCGCCATTAACTGACAAATCCAATTCATTTTGCGTAAATTTTAAATTCCCTTGGGTAAATTGCTGGCGAACATTTTGAATATTGACACCACTTCCTGGAGTGTTCGAGCCGCCTCCCAACAGGGTACTGGTATACACATCGCCAAATTCAGCGCGCGACGATTTAAATCCGACTGTACTCGCATTGGCAATATTATTACCGGTTACTTGCAGATCGGTATTAGCTGCACGAATCCCGCTTAATGCTGTATTGAAAGACATATTACACCTCGACCATAACGATTAATGGCTAGAATTTTTTAATTACACCGACACTAATTAATTAAACTGTTTTACATTTTTTGCATCTACCGCACCAACACCCGCAAGATTCAAAATAAGTGCTCCGTTCTCACCAATAGTGACACTATTGACATTTGCACTTAGCGAAGTATCAAGCGCCTCAGTTTTTCCATCCTGCATCGCAGTCACCGCAAAACGATACTTACCTGCGGATGCCACATCATCACCCGCTTCCCAGTCCAGTAGCTCACCGTTTACTTCCATGTTTTGTCCATCCCAACGAAACACAGCTTGACCACTAGGAACTCTACCTACTGGAACTGTTTGAATTAATGCGCCGGTCTCATCATAAATACTAATTTTCATATCACTAGTCGGATACGCAAGATCAACGCTGCCCGCAACTATTCCACCCGTAACCAACATACTGGTATCAGATTTAACCGTTACACTGCGTCCAACCAATGAAGAAGCTTGCAATGCATTGTTCGACATAAAACTATTAAAACTGGTATTTAAACGCTCCAACCCTTCCACCGAGCTAAACTGCGCCAACTGTGCAACAAACTCACTGTTGTCTTGCGGGCTCAATGGATTTTGATTATTCATTTGCGTAATCATCAGCTCAAGAAATGCCGCTTGACCAAGCTCATTTGTATTTTTTTTCGTTTCTGTTTTTTTGGTAATGCTCAGGTTGTCAGTAACGCTGGAGGTATTACCGGTGCCACTTACAGTTGACATAATATTTCTCCCTCACTAATTACTGACCAAGAGTCAGCACGCGCTGAACCATTTGTTTAGCTGAATTCATTACTTCTACATTCATTTGAAATGAACGTGATGCCGCGATCATATTCGCCATTTCTTCAACCGGATTTACATTGGGGTAATAAACATAACCCTCATCATCCGCCTTTGGATGAGTTGGTTCGTAACGGCGTTGAAGTGGCGCATCACTTTCAACAATACCTAATACTTTTACGCCGGCAGCAGCATCCAATTCGTTATTGCTGTACTCGCCTTCAACCGCTGCCTCACGCATAGCATTTTGATGCATAGCTGCAAACACTGGCTGACGGCTACGATACACTTCATTCACACTGGAGCTGGCCGATTGCGCGTTAGCCAGGTTGCTAGCAGTTGTATTTAAACGCAAACTTTGTGCGTTCATTCCTGTGCCAGCGATATCAAAAATATTTCCAAGTGCCATGATTAGATACCTACAAAAAACGATTGGAAGAAAACCCTACCAAAATACTTATCAGCTTTAGTCGCCACGAATAGCGGTTCGCAATCCAGTAAATTTACTGTTTAAAAACTGAAAACTTGCCTGGAATGCCAGCGCATTTTTCATGTATTCCGCATGTTCAATTTGGTCTTCTACAGTGTTGCCATCTATTGATGGCTGCTGCGGTGTGCGATACAACACATCACCGTTATCCATAGTGAAACCGCCACCATCAATGTGGCGGTTTTGGGTTGTCGCCAAATCAAAACCATTCGCTGCTTGCATTTTTTGATTCAATGCCTGTTTGAAATCCAAATCTTTCGCTTTGAAATTCGGGGTGTCGATGTTGGCGAGGTTATTAGCCAACACACTTGCACGCTCGGAGCGAAAGTGCAGCGCCGATTCATGAATACCGAGTGCTTTATCAAAAGAAATGGACATATTAAATTCGCCTTCAGTGATGACAGGTGGCAACCAATGTGGCTGTGACCTTTCGTTATCTACAACAAAGCAACGGTTGTGCCAACGCCAAAAAAATGCCGTAACTAACTGATTTAAATAAATAAAAAAACAATGAAAGGTGAGCTCTATAAAAGCGGCAAGGGGGAAGCGGCAAAGATCTTCCGCTTGTACAAATCGCAACAGTTAAGCGGAAAGCAATAGCTGGACTCCCGCATGCGGGAGTGACGATAGGTAAATAGAAGAAATATCAACTATTAAGGACAGAGCAGCATTTGGTGGGAATCACCCCCTTTTTTGAGGGGGGGGAGGATTAAAAAGTCAGAGCGAGTGGGTTTAAATTGCCTTGTAAAGAATCCCTGGATCACAGCGCACCATCTCAAACAAATCACCAGCACCTGCCAAACCTTCAGATGAGCCGAGAAAAAGAATACCTTGAGGTTTCAATGAGGCGTGAATTTTTTGCAGAATCTGCCGTTTTAACTCGGCATTGAAATAAATCAACACATTGCGGCAAAAAACAATATCAAACTTACCTAAGGCAGCATAGGAGTCCATTAAGTTAAGGGAACGAAAGTCGATGCGCTCTTTAACAATACTTTTTACTCGCCAGACTGTGGGTGTAGGGTTATCAAAGTAACGCTCCAATCGCTCATCCGATAAACCTCGTAATACCGATAACTTGTCATACTCGCCGCGCTTAGCTTGCTCCAATACAGTCGATGATAAATCGGTTGCAACAATCTGCACTTGCCGCGCCAAATTACCCATTGCCTGCCGTTTATACTCCTCTACCATCATGCTAATCGAATAAGGCTCCTGCCCGGATGAGCAAGCCGCTGACCAAATACGAACAGGGCCAAACATGCGGTTATTTCCCGCCATTAATTGTGACAGCAGAGTATTTTTGAGGTGTTCGTAAGGATAGTTATCGCGAAACCAAAAGGTCTCATTCGTGGTCATGGAGTCCACAACCTGATCTTTTAGTTTGCGATTAGCCCCCTGCTTCAGCACTCGCACCAGCTCGCCAAAGGAGGAAATATTGTTTTCTTCCAATATGCGGCGAATACGGTTAGTGACTAAATACTGTTTATTATCACCCAGCGAAATACCGCAGGCATCTTCAAGAAATTGGCGGAATTGATCAAACTCGGCTTGGTCAATACTATCCCGACCGACCGGTTTGGCAAAAGGCGATTCTTTATTAATCATAGGTTCCCAATATAAAACAATTGCCGCTCTTTAGATCGCAGCAGCAATACAACGTCAGGCTTCATCCGGAGGCAACAAGCTCTCGCCCGTAATAGACAACACACGATCATTCACACGCTTGGCAAGCTCATCGGGATGGAATTTCGCAAGGAAATCGTCCGCCCCCACTTTCCTGACCATAGCCTCATTAAATACACCACTAAGGGATGTATGAAGGACGATATGCAGGTTTTTTAAATCAGGGTGATTGCGCACCTCGGCAGTGAAGGTATACCCATCCATTTCAGGCATTTCGATATCGCAAATAATCATGATCAATTCGGAGTAAGGGTTTTTACCCTCTTTAAGTAAATCATTTAAATATCTGAACCCTTCTGCTCCATCTTTTTTAATCGTGGTTTTTATCCCCATTCCCTCTACCACCCGCTGAATTTGTTTGCGCGCAATAGTAGAGTCATCAATGATCAATATATGTTTTTGGATTACGCGGTCAGCAATGCCATCCTCAATCACTCCGGCGGTCACCTCTTCACGTGCAGGGGACACTTCAGCAAGAATCTTCTCAACATCAATAATCTCAACCAACTGCCCGTCAACCTGAGTAACTGCAGTGAGATAATGCTCCCGACCGGCTCCTTTAGGCGGCGGATGTATGTCACCCCAATTCATATTGACGATACGCTCAACTGAGCGCACTAAAAACCCCTGAGCCGTACGATTGTATTCTGTGATGATTACAAAGCAGCTTTCGATATCCGGTAGCTCACGACGCCCAATAGCGAGATTCATATCCATAATTGGCAATGTGCCACCTCGGATATGCGCAACCCCACGTACAACCGAACTGCGCCCTGGAATTGCATTCAGCTGCGGGCATTGCAGTACCTCTTTTACTTTAAAGACGTTGATGCCATACAACTGTTGACCGCCAAGCCGAAACAATAGGAGCTCCAGACGGTTTTGCCCAACCAGCTGTGTACGCTGATTGACACTATCCATTACACCAGCCATGCAATTACCTCATTTATTCTCAAAATTCTGGCCCAGTTCATCAGCAACCCCGCCTCCGACATGCGGCACAGTATTTGCTTTGATACTTAGTAAATCAGCTTAGCGGCAAAAAAGTGTCAGACTTTAGTCATTCGTCAACCAAACTGACACTCAGTTCTTACCCTTGAGGATAGGACAAAATATGGAACTTCCTAGTATTTATAAAACTTTCTTGAGGAATATTTTGCGCCACATGCAAAGCGAAAGGTCTATGAATAAAAAGCAGCCATTGCGAATCCCGCTCACAATCTCGCTTAAGTCGGGGGTGTTTTTTTTGCTATGTGCCCTCGCACCATTCACCTCAGCTAAAGTTTATCCTTTAAATGATCTAAAACAGGATATCGCCAATTTTTTGGCTGCAGAATACAAAAAAACACCTCACGAGCGAATAGAGATCAATGTCAGCAATTTAGATAGCAGACTCAGGCTTGCTCACTGTGCTAACCCCATCGAGTTCATCAATCAAGATCAAACCGGCCTGGGCGGCAATATTAGCGTCAAAGCACACTGTGATGCAGGCAAAGCATGGTCTATTCACATTCCCGCACAAGTAACGATTTACCGTGAAATTACCATTGCAGGGCGCGATATAATGCGCGGCGAAGTTATCAACAACGCACATCTCACATCCAGTCTGGTCAATGTCAGCAATATTCGGCAAGCGTTTTTACCCGATGCAAAGCTAGTTATAGGCAAAGAAGCCAAACGCAATATAGGCAAGGGAGAACCTTTTAGAACAACTCTTCTGGATGCTCCAACTGCCGTTAAGCGCGGAGAACTAGTAAGGCTGGAATCACTCGCAGGTAGCATTAAAGTCAGCAGCTCAGGTACAGCCATGGCCAATGGCCGTGTTGGTCAGAAAATTCGGGTGCGTAATAACTCATCAGAACGAATTGTCAGCGGGATTGTGATTAATCAAGGGCTAGTACAAACCCTTTGAGTTGTGAAAGTTTTTAAATTTTTACTAAAGTTACGCGGCGGCTAGCCGATACACCTGCTAGGGACTCTCAAAATACGCTGAATCGCCAATGAGGCATACAAATGCACAAATGAGAGCCACCACTGTCACGACATAGCAACCGCGACATTTTTATAGTTAATCGCCTCTGGAGCCAATAACTCCAAGGTAAACAGGGGAATAAAATGAACTTTAATACCAACAACACTCTGGATACTGCTGGCACTAAAAGCGCCCGCAGCAAGCCTGCCACGCCAAACGCGCTCGAGACAAAAGCTCCAGCAGCCGATGCCGCACCGGCAAGTAAAGGCGCCAGCGATCAGGTGGTATTGAGCCAAGAGGCTCAAACACTGGGGCGCTTACAAGCCAAAATTAACAACTCACCTGACGTCGATCTCGAGAAGGTGGCTGAAATCAGACGCGCAATAGCAGAAGGCCGCTTTGAAATTAACCCTGATCGCATCGCAGAAAATATGCTTAATCAGAACGATCTACTTGGATAGAAGCTAAATTAAGAATTAAAACCCTCTTCCCCGGAGCTTTTTAATTCGCGCCATTTATGTTTATCACTAAAAATGAAGAGGTTGCTATGTCTCTCAATCCTACACATCTACGCGAGATGATCGCGCAGGACTCAACTGCACTTTTACAACTCAAGCAATTACTTGCCTATGAGCGCGAACAATTAGAGCAGCGCAAGCAAGATGAACTACCGCGAATTATTGAGCAGAAAACCGCGCTACTTGATCAACTCAACCATAGCGCCAAACAACGCCAGCAGATCCTCACCGCACTCAACCTACCTACCAATGCCCAAGGCTGGAACACGTTACTCCAACGTAACATTACCACCCAGCCGCTAGTAGAGAACTGGGCATTACTAGTAAACGAATTTGAAGACTGCCAAAAAATGAATGATATTAATGGCAAAATGATTGCAAGATCCCAGCAAACTTTAAGTCACTTACTAGGCCTTTTGAAAGCCAAAACCCAAGCCACATCATCCTACACAGTAGCTAAAGCCTAAATCACTCGACCCCCAAAAGGACAGCCGTCGCTGCCCTTTTGCTCTTTATCAAAAGCACTTTGGTTTTTACAGGAAAAATCCATACAATACTCGCGACCGACGTGCAACGCACTGCCACTTGCCGCAAGCTTGCGCAAGCTAAACATCTATCCACAACGGATACTCCATCTTTCTATCACGAAAAAGGACACCCCAGTTGAGCAAATGGCTGATTCTGTGCGCCCTTCCCCTACTTACCTCACTAATCCTATCGCGATTAATTATTCGTTATTTCGGAAGACATCTACTAGATAGACCCAATAATCGCAGCTCCCATCAAATACCCACACCAAGAGGCGGAGGCATAGCGCTGGCGCTGGGAGTAGTCATTTCGGTATTGACAGGATGGAGCTTCGGGCATATCAACAACGCTCCACTTTACTGGTTACTAATCCCTTCCGGGCTAATAGCAATTCTTGGGATTTGCGATGACTTATTTAATTTAAAGATCGGCACACGCCTTGCCATGCAATTTTTGCTTTCTAGTGTAGGATTGTTTTTTATTGGGAGTCAGAGCGAGCTTTCACAATCCACTCAGGTGTTAATTGCAGGCCCTATACTTTTATTTATTGTATGGATGACAAACCTATACAATTTTATGGACGGGATTAACGGATTAGCAGCACTTCAGGCACTCAGTGTTTGTATGTGCATGACTTTTATCTATTGGATACTCTCCACCAATACAAACATCATTTATTTGCTAATAATTATCGCCGCAAGCTCACTTGGATTTTTATTTTGGAACTTTCCCATTGCAAAACTTTTTATGGGAGACTCAGGTAGTCTTTTCTTAGGCTTAAGCTTTGGCCTCCTAACCATTGAAAGTATGAATGAAGGCACTCACCTTGCTATAGCATGGTTAATTATGCTGGGCGTATTTATTGTTGATGCCAGCTACACACTTTTTTATCGCTTGGCTACCAGACAAGCATTCCATCTGCCCCATAGAACACACGCTTATCAAAAAATTGCCATCAAATACAACTCGCATACCTATGCAACACTTGCAATAGTTACTATTAATTTAGTGTGGCTTTTCCCAATTGCTATCGCAGCCGCAGCCAAACAATTGAACTATATAGCTGCACTAATAATTGCTTATATACCGCTTCTATTTTTTGCTAGAAAATTTCACGCGGGTCGAATTGATCATTCACCCCACAAGTAATACTTTGTTCTCTTCGGGCAGCAGCGGTGCACCAATCGAATAACCGGTAGGAACCTCAAATAACAGGGTTTTAATCAGGTCACAATTATTTGACTCGCAAGCAATGGCCAAGCGCGCCAAAAACAATTCCATTTCCTGCCAGGAAATAAACTGCTCCATGGCCCGAAATATTCTGCTGTGCTCTGTTGACTCCACATTATCGCCGATTAGAAGCTCTTCAAATAATTTTTCACCAGGGCGCAAACCGGTGTAGCTAATTGCAATATCACCATCACGGTGATGCTCATCACGAACAGTCAACCCTGAAAGACTAATCATGCGCGTTGCCAAGTCGACAATTTTTACCGGCTCCCCCATATCAAGCACAAAAACATCACCGCCATGACCCATCGCACCCGCCTGTATCACCAACTGCGCAGCTTCACGAATCGTCATAAAATATCGAATAATATCAGGATGAGTTACAGTAACTGGGCCGCCCTCTTTTATTTGTTTACGAAAAAGAGGAACTACCGAACCAGATGAGTCCAACACATTACCGAATCGCACCATAACAAAACGAGTTAACGGCTGTTTTTGCGCAAGACTTTGCAGAATCAATTCTGCCAAGCGTTTTGACGCCCCCATAAGATTCGTTGGGCGCACAGCTTTATCAGTGGAAATTAACACAAACAATTCAACGTCCGCTTTTATAGCGGCCTCAGCACAGAATCGTGTTCCAAATACATTATTTTTCATCCCCTCCACACAATTACTTTCCATCAAAGGGACATGTTTATACGCCGCGGCATGGTATACGGTTTGAACACCATACTGCCTCATAATCGAATCTAGTAGCAAAGCGTTTTGAACAGAACCAAGCAATGCCACTACATCAACCTGATCGATATTTTTTGCCGACAACTCTTGTTCAATACTGTAAAGACTAAATTCGTCGTGATCGATTAATATTAACTTTTGCGGCTTAAGCTCAATAATTTGCCGGCATAGTTCGCCACCAATAGACCCCCCCGCCCCTGTCACCAAAACAACCTTACCCGATACCGAGGCCTCCATTAAATGCAGTATAGGCTGGACACTATCGCGACCAAGCAAGTCATCCACCTCAACATCACGAATATTCTCGATCCTTGCTTTGCCAGACAAAATATCGGAAAACTCAGGAATTGTTTGAACGTTAACGTGGTATTTTTCAAGCTTTTTAATGATCTCCAGCCTAGTACTATGCGAGGCTCGCCCCAGTGCAAGCAGCACTTTATTTGCCCCAGTAGATGCAACCAGCTTAGGAATGGTTTTAGGCGAATATATTTTTATATTGGAGAGTACTGTTCCATGCAAAAACTTATTATCATCAACAAACGCAGCTACACGGTACCCTGTATCCTGTAGCGCCTGTAACAATTGATAACCCGTTCTACCAGCCCCATAAACAATTACAGGAACAGCATTCTTTGCAGGTAAAGCGCCCATCATCAAAATGACATGCCGCACCAGCAGCCTCGGCCCACCAATAAGTAAAATCATCAACGCTATATAAATAAAAGGAACCGAACGAGGAATTTTTGAGTAAGTCATAAAGCCAGAAATGGCCAATGTTGCGCCTGACAAAAAAACACAAATAACGATGGTCACTATTGCAGGTTGAGTCATGTATCGCAAAATGGCTCGATACATCCCCATGCGAATAAAAATAAACAAACTGGAAACAATTGTTATCAGTAGCGCAGCCAATTCTTTTGAAGTAATTATTATGTCGAAAGTACCAAGGCGCAAACAAATTGAAATATATACACCCAGAGCAATAGCAAGCGCATCATAGGATAAAGAGATCAACCGCTTTGCAGGCCGGGATGCCTCAAATAATTTCGTCAACATAGATAGCAGCTCAGCGAAGCACAATACAGGCAGCAAAAAATAAGATAAAAAGAGGAGAGTGACAGAGAAAGGGAAGATACAAAAACGGGACCGCCCTGGCAAGCGACCTTAACAATAAGATATAGCGTTATAACTTTGTAATACTCTCATTCACGCGATCACGCATTTCCTTTCCCGGTTTAAAATGCGGCACATACTTTCCCTCTAGAACCACAGCATCACCAGTTTTAGGGTTTCTACCTGTACGAGGAGCACGATAGTGTAATGAAAAGCTGCCAAAACCACGAATCTCGATACGTTCGCCAGACGCAAGAATATCAGACATGTAATCCAACAAAAGCTTTACTGACATTTCAACATCTTTAATAGTTAGCTGGTTCTGCTTTTCAGTAATATATTCAATCAATTCTGACTTTGTCATAACCTGATCTCTGTTTATTAGAAACACTCAAGCATTAGAACTGAACAACTCAATACAAACTATTAAAAATTATAGCTAAGTAAAAATCGGTGACCAGATATACCAGTCACCGACTCGCAAGAAAGATTACTCTTTGCTTTGCATTTGCGCTTTAATCAGGTCACCCAAAGTGGTCGGAGAAGCTTGATCAGACTGCTTGCTAGAAAGCTCTTTCATAGCGGTCTTTTCTTCTTCTACATCTTTAGATTTCACTGACAGGCTGATGCTGCGGTTTTTGCGATCTACCGCAATAATCTTAGCTTCTACCTCATCACCTACTTTGAGCAGGTTGCGCGCATCTTCAACTTTCTCACGGCTCAACTCAGAAGCTTTCAAAGTAGCTTCTACGTCGTCAGCCAAGGTGATTACAGCTGCTTTAGCTTCAACTTCTTTAACGATACCTTTAACAACGGCACCCTTATCATTTACAGAAACGTACTCTGAGAATGGATCGGTTTCAAGTTGCTTGATACCCAAAGAAATGCGCTCACGCTCTGGATCGATTGCCAATACAACAGTTTCCAGCTCATCGCCCTTCTTGTACTTACGCACAGCTTCTTCGCCAGCTTCGTGCCAAGAAATATCAGACAAGTGAACCAGACCGTCGATGCCGCCATCCAAACCGATGAAGATACCGAAGTCAGTGATAGACTTGATTTTGCCGCTGATCTTGTCACCTTTCGCGCAAGTACGAGCAAATGCATCCCATGGATTTTCTTGACATTGCTTCAAGCCCAAGGAGATGCGACGACGCTCTTCGTCGATATCCAACACCATAACTTCGATTTCGTCGCCCAATTGGACAACTTTTGAAGGATGAATGTTTTTGTTAGTCCAGTCCATTTCTGAAACGTGGATCAAACCTTCAACACCTTCTTCCAACTCTGCGAAGCAGCCGTAATCAGTCAAATTGGTTACTTTTGCTTTCACACGAGCGCCTTCTGGGTAACGCTTGGTGATTTGAATCCATGGATCTTCACCCAATTGCTTCAAGCCCAAGGATACGCGATTACGCTCACGGTCGAACTTCAATACTTTAACGTCAATTTCTTGACCAACTTCAACGATCTCACCAGGATGCTTAATACGCTTCCAAGCCATATCAGTGATGTGCAGCAAGCCATCTACGCCGCCCAAATCAACGAATGCACCGTAGTCAGTAAGATTTTTGACGATACCTTTAACTGCTTGACCTTCTTGCAGGGTAGCCAGCAATTCATCGCGCTCAACAGAGTTAGCTTGTTCCAGCACCGCACGACGAGAAACAACTACGTTGTTACGCTTTTGATCTAACTTGATAACTTTAAATTCAAGCTCTTTACCTTCAAGATGAGTAGTTTCGCGCACAGGGCGAACATCTACCAATGAACCTGGAAGGAAGGCACGAATACCAGCAACGTCAACGGTGAAACCACCTTTAACCTTGCCATTAATAACACCTTTGATAACTTCTTCAGCAACATGAGCTGCTTCAAGAATTTTCCACGCTTCGGCACGCTTGGCCTTTTCACGTGATAATTTAGTCTCGCCGAAACCGTCTTCAACACTTTCCAGCGCTACTTGTACTTCGTCGCCGATTTGGAGAGTCAACTCACCCATTTCGTTGCGGAATTGCTCAGCAGGAATAACACCTTCCGATTTCAGGCCAGCGTGAACAGTCACCCAGTCCTTGTCGATGTCAATTACTACACCAGTAATAATGGTCCCAGGAACCATATCAACAGTTTTTAGGCTTTCTTCAAATAACGCAGCAAAACTTTCGTTCATACTCATGGTATTACCTATAAATTAGAGGCACCGACGTCAACAACACGCCTTACCTATTCCGCACGGCCAGTCACACGGGTCAGTTAAAGTAACGTGAAAACCCCCTCAGGCTGGGTTTGACAGCTTTCACTACTGCTAAAATGACATTTAGTGGTCAACTCAAAGAATGGAATATTAGCAGGTGCGCAAGGCTAGCAGAATGCCCTTTATATTTCAATAGCTTAGCTAAAGTTGGCGGCACACCAAAGCGACAAAATTGGCAGGCTTACAAGACACTCGGGGTTTTGCCTGGACACTTCAGACAAAACATAAAAAACGCAGAATTATCAGCAACTTACCGCACAACACTCAGGCCGCGACCAACAGCATAGTATTTAAAACCCAATGCCGCCAATCGATCTGGCTCATACAAATTCCGCCCATCAAAAATGACAGGGGCGCGCAAAGCCAACTTAAGCAACTCAAAGTTGGGGGCACGAAAGTTTTTCCATTCTGTACAGATAATCAAAGCGTCTGCCTTTTCAAGCGCCGCCTCTTTAGTCCCGACAAGCTTAAGATCATCCCTCAAACCATAAATATGCTGTGTTTCTTCCATGGCGACGGGATCATAAGCCTGAACTTTTGCACCAGCAGCCCAGATAGCCTCCATTAAAACCCGACTAGGGGCTTCACGCATGTCATCGGTATTCGGCTTGAAGGATAAGCCCCATACAGCAAACACTTTGCCTTGAATGTCGCCATCAAAGTGACGATCAATATAGCCAAACAATTTATTTTTCTGAGCTTGATTTACCCTATCGACCGCCTCCATAAGGCCAGCCTGATAATCAACATTGCGCGCAATTTTAATTAGCGCCCTCACATCTTTGGGGAAACAGGATCCACCATAACCGCACCCAGGATAAATAAAGTGATACCCAATTCGCGGATCCGCACCTATACCATTCCGAACTTTCTCTATATCAGCACCTAATAACTCAGCCAAATTAGCCATCTCGTTAATAAAACTTATTTTGGTTGCCAACATCGCATTTGCAGCATATTTTGTCAGCTCCGCCGAGCGCACATCCATAAAAATCATTCGATCATGACTGCGGTTAAATGGGGCATACAGCTCGCGTAATAACAACTCAGCCTTTTCACTATCGGTTCCAATTACAATTCGATCAGGCTTCATAAAATCATTGATTGCAGCCCCCTCTTTTAGAAACTCAGGATTAGAAACAACATCAAAAGGAACATTTTCACCGCGCGCTGCTAACTCGTCGGCAATCGCTTTGTTGACTATTTCTACTGTACCTATAGGTACAGTAGATTTATTAACGACAACCTTATAATCCGTGATGCAGCGGCCAATTGTTTTAGCTACCGCAACAACATACTGTAGGTCTGCAGAACCATCCTCACCTGATGGCGTGCCTACTGCAATAAATTGCAATTCACCATGCTGTACAGCGCGATCCATATTTGTAGTGAAATTAAGCAAACCATTTAGCACAGCTTGCTTAACAACAGACTCGAGCCCCGGCTCGTAAATCGGAATTATCCCGGCACTCAAGTTATCCACTTTAGCTTGGTCAATATCAACACAAAGAACATCATGCCCAACATCCGCCAAGCAGGCACCAGTCACCAAACCAACATAACCAGTACCAAATACAGTGACTTTCATTAGAAACCTCTAACTTAAAATAACTTACGAGCGACCATAACTATCTTCATAACGAATAACATCGTCATCTTCAAGGTAAGGACCCGACTGAACCTCGACAATCTCCAAAGGTATCTTACCGGGGTTACTTAATCGATGCTTTGTGCCCACAGGAATATAGGTTGATTCATTCTCTGACAACAGAATGGTCTCCTCACCTTTTTGTACCAATGCAGTACCCTTCACAACAATCCAGTGTTCAGCGCGATGGTGATGAATCTGTAATGATAAACTTCCGCCAGGCTTCACACGAATACGATTCACCTGATAGCGATCACCACTATCTATTGCGTCATAGCATCCCCAAGGCCGATAAATTTCTCGATGCTGAAGATGCTCAGAGCGATTTTGTTTTTCGATATGAGTGATAATTGACTTTACTTGTTGCGCCTGCGATTTATCTGCAACCAATACAGCGTCTGGAGTGTTAATAATCATTAAATTATTTACCCCCAACGTGGCCACCAGCTTATCCTGTGAAAACACCAACGTGTTAGTTGAACCTATATCGATGCTGTCGCCAATCAAGCTATTGCCTGAGGCATCTTTGTCGGAGAGATCCCAAAATGATTTCCAGTCTCCTACATCACTCCAACCCGCATCGAGAGGTACACAAACTACATTTTTACTTTTTTCCATCAATGCGTAATCGATAGAAATATTAGGCGCTTGTGCAAAAGAATCTTTATCAACACGAATAAAGTCCAGATCCTGCACAGCCCAGATTTTAGCTTGCTCAGCAGCAACAATTACATCGGGACTTTGCTCCTGCAACTCGCGCAAAAAAACTTCCGTCTGAAATACGAACATACCGCTATTCCAGTAATAGCAGCCCTCAGCCAGATAATCTTCTGCGGTAGCCAAATCCGGCTTTTCTACAAACTCAGACACAGGAAAAAATGCATGATCATCAGAATCATTTTGCGTTTTTATGTAACCATAGCCGGTTTCGGGGCGTGTAGGCTGTACCCCGAAAGTAGCAAGGTGACCATCTTGAGCTGCACCAATAGCGTCCGCCACTGCAATTTGAAAAACCGCGACATCGCGAATCATATGATCGGCTGACAACACCAAAAGAATAGGATTGTCACCCAACGTTTGGGCATGAATAGCAGCTAGTGCTAGTGCCGGCGCAGTGTTACGAGCAATTGGCTCAAGAATTATCGATGATTCTTTCTGACCAATCTCATGCAGCTGCTCTGCCACCATAAACCGATGCTCCTCATTGCATACAACAATGGGTGGAGCTAGATTTTGCACGCCCTGCAAACGCAACAGTGTCTGCTGCAACATAGTCTTGTCGCCGAACAATTTCAGCAGTTGTTTTGGATAATGCTTGCGAGATAAAGGCCAAAGGCGCGTTCCCGAACCACCAGCAAGTATTACAGGAATGATCAATTAATTCTCCTTATACACAAAGGGTTGCACCTGAAGCGTCGAGCTGATTACTTCATCTGAGCTTAACCAACGCAGATTTGCAAACAACTCAGCCTGACCATTAATTAAATCTTGTAACGCTCTTTCATAAATGATGTAAATGCGCCACCGACCTCTGCATGACGCTCACCATAAATAACATTAGCCATCATATAACCGATTTTTGTTCCACAATCATGACTACGCCCCACTAATTGATAAGCTTCAACAGTTTCCTGCCCAAGAAGCGCATCCAAGGCGTCCGTCAATTGAATCTCACCACCAGCACCCGGCATGGTTTTCGCCAACAAATCCCATACTGTTTTAGACAAAACATAACGCCCAACAATCGCCATATTGGAAGGAGCCTCATCAATGGGTGGCTTTTCTACCATTGCTTTAATAGGCGCCGTTTTTCCTACCGGAATATCCACGCCGGAACAATCTACAACACCGTATTTATCAACTTGATGATGCGGCACCTGCTCGACAAGAATCTGACTATTGCCAGTTTCCTCAAAGCGCTTCGTCATTCCCGCCAAATTATCTTGTTTGAGATTGCATTCAGCATTATCAACAATCACATCAGGCAACAAAACCGCAAACGGTTCATCACCTACAACAGATTTAGCGCAAAGAATTGCATGCCCCAAACCTTTAGCCTCAGCTTGACGCACCGAAATTACCGTAAGACCTGGCGGTGTAATAGAGCGCACTTCGGCAAGTAATGAACGCTTCAGACGCGACTCGAGCTGTGCCTCCAACTCAAAACTGGTGTCAAAGTGATTTTCAATAGCATTTTTACTGGCATGAGTTACCAATACGATTTCTTTAATACCTGCCGCTGCCGCCTCTTCAATCACATATTGAATTAATGGTTTGTCAACCACTGGCAGCATTTCTTTGGGAATTGCCTTGGTTGCAGGCAACATACGTGTTCCAAGACCTGCCACAGGAATAACTGCTTTTTTAACTTGCATGATAGTATCCTTTTAAATTTTTTATGTTAGCCGTTGAGTAAACTCAATACTTCAGCTGTTTTTTGCTCAACCAATACTTGATCATTACGACTCTCCACATTAAGTCGCACGACTGGCTCGGTATTAGACATGCGCAAATTAAATCTCCAGGTATCGAATTCAAGGCTGATTCCATCGGTCTTATCGATAATTTTTGCATCGGCAACATAGTGATTAAACACTTTATCTATTGCAGTTTTTGGATCTGCAACATGACTATTTATTTCGCCTGGCGAGGGGAACTTTGCAATCCTATCTTCGAGCATGCTCGATAGCGCCTGCTCTTTACGCCCTAACAACTCACTCACCAGCAACCAGGGAATCATTCCACTATCGCAGTAAAAAAAGTCGCGAAAATAATGATGCGCGCTCATCTCTCCACCATACACAGCGTCTTCTTCACGCATACGCTCTTTGATAAAAGCATGCCCGGTTTTGGACTGAATCGCTTGGCCTCCATTTTTTTGGGCAATATCGAGCGTATTCCACGTCAGCCGGGGGTCATGAATAATTTTTGCGCCTGCGTTTTTAAGTAAGAAAGCCTCCGCTAACAAACCGACAATATAATAACCTTCGGTAAATGCGCCGGTTTCATCAAACAAAAAACAACGATCAAAATCCCCATCCCACGCAATTCCCATATCTGCGCTATGCTCGATCACCGCTGCGGTAGTCGATGCACGATTTTCTACCAGCAGCGGATTGGGAATACCATTCGGGAAAGTGCCATCAGGTTCATGATTGATCTTAATAAATTCGAAAGGAAGGTATTTTTCGATAGCATCGATAACGTGCCCTGCCGCGCCATTACCTGCATTCACCACCAATCGCAATGGCTTTAGCTGAGTCACATCGACATAAGACAACAAGTGCTGAACATAAGCATCTAAAATACTCAGCTCGCGAATATTGCCGCGCGCTGAAAAATCCACTTGCGCGAAATTATTATCCTCCGCCAGCCGCTTTATATCATTCAACCCGGTATCGCCACTAATTGGCTTTGAGTTGGCGCGTACCAATTTCATTCCGTTGTAATCAATTGGATTATGGCTAGCTGTTATCTCAATACCACCATCAGTTTTCAAATAACTTGTTGCAAAATAAATCTCTTCTGTGCCCGCCATTCCTATATCGATAACGTCAACACCTTCATCACGTAAACCATTACTTAATGCATTCTTTAACGTCTTACTGGTCAAACGGACGTCGCCACCCACTACCACGCTTTTAGGTTTTAGAAACTGCGCATAAGCGCGGCCGATACGATAAACAATATCTTCATTGAGCTCATCACCCAGCTTTCCGCGAATATCATAGGCTTTAAAACAGGTTAAGTTCATATTCTAATCTCATCATAAATGGAGGCTACTTTCTGCAATGCTGCTGTGCTGAATATATTGTTATGGAGAGGATTGCATGCAAACTAACTGAATACCCTTACGGATATGGGTACCGCCTGCACTAAGATTTTAATGTAATAGCTGCTAACATTTTTGTAAAAACCTCATCAATTGACAAAGCAGTGCTATCAATTATCACCGCGTCGAGCGCTGGTTTAAGTGGAGATATGGAGCGATTAGAATCGCGCTCATCGCGCTCACGTATATCTTTTATCAACTCACTCATTTCAACAGTTTCGCCTTTTGCCCATAACTGCTTGTAACGTCGCTCCGCCCGAGCCTCCGCGCTGGCAGTCAAAAACAACTTAACCTGAGCATCTGGAAAGACTGTTGTTCCCATATCCCGTCCATCAGCAATCAACCCTGGTGCTACAGCAAACGCTCGCTGACGTTCAAGCAGTGCAGCCCTCACTTCTGAATAAGCAGCAATCCGTGATGCAGCCATACCAACTACTTCTTGGCGAATTGCACCCGCCACGTCTTCATCTTCCAGCAAAATCTGAGCCGACTCGCCATTTTCAAGGCTGAATCTCACATCCAGCCCTTCTGCCAACTTACTTATGGCTTGCTCGTCGCCCAGCTCAACACCTTTTTTTATCGCTGCCAGTGCAACCAGACGATAAAGCGCACCACTATCCAGCAGATGATAATTTAAATGTCGCGCCAACATTTGACTAAGAGTTCCCTTGCCGGAACCACTTGGACCATCGATAGTAATGACAATGGGAACAGAAACATTCATAGCAAACACCAAATTCCTTAATGACCACACACACCAAAAATTAGATCAGCGTTTTAATAATAGATTTGCAGGTTTCGGTAGGATCTACAGACTGGGTAATTGGCCGACCAATTACCAAATAACTGCTGCCAGCCATTATTGCAGCAGCGGGAGTTAACGTACGTCGCTGATCATCCGAGGGCGAGGTATCCAAGCGAATACCCGGGGTTACAAGACAAAATCCGTTGCCAAGTTTAGAGCGCATCAACGCAGCTTCTTGAGCGGAGCATACTACTCCGTCCAGACCGCAGCGCTGCGTAAGACTAGCCAGCCTCATAACTTGTTCTTCAGGACTGTTTGCAATACCTATGCCTGACAAATCTGTCGCATCCATGCTAGTAAGAACCGTAACAGCTATTAATAAGGGGACGTTGCCCGTACGACACTCCAAAATTTCACGAGCTTCAACCATCATCCGCTCGCCGCCAGATGCGTGCACATTAACCATCCATACACCTAATTCAGCAGCAGCTTTAACCGCTTTACTGGTAGTGCTGGGAATATCGTGAAATTTAAGGTCGAGAAAAATCTCAAATCCCAGAGCCATCAATTGTTCGACAATCTTGGGGCCACATGCAGTAAATAGTTCTTTGCCTACTTTTAGACGACAATCTTGCGGAGATAATCGCTTTGCCATGGCTAGACATTGATCTGCATTATCAAAATCCATGGCGACAACAATGCGCGGACCCAGAGTGGACATTTCTTAACCTCATAAAAAAGAAGAGCCCGAGTCAATAGACTCGGGCCCTCATTAAAACAAAAATTCCCGCAAAATTCATTCGTTAACACCGGCTAGAGCGTTAACAATCACTTAAATGCGGATATTTTCTCGATTAGCAGCAAGCGTTGCCTCTCCGATACCCTTAACCTCCAATAACTGCTCTACTGTTTTGAAGTTACCATTCTCTTTACGCCACGCAACAATAGCTTCAGCCTTCTTTTCACCTATGCCTTTCAGCTTGGTCAATTCCTGCACATCTGCAGTATTAATATTAATACCCGCCTGAGGTGCAACCATTTCAGTCTTAGCTGTAGGTGATTTCACTGCTGGCGTATCAACTGCAAATGCCAAGGAAGAGGTGCCAAAAGACAAAATTATGATAGATAAAAAAGAAAGAATAAATTTCATTTGATGCTCCTTATGAGGTTATGAAAAATCGTACACTTTTCCGTGTACCCAACCAGAGTATTATATTTTGCAGTTGTCACCCAGCCGACAAATACCAAATCGACTGTGCGATATTTCTTACAAATTCGAGCCGAAAAAAAGCCCTAGTTCACACTAGGGCTTCGGGCCACAAAGAATTTATCTTTTGTGGTTTTTTCTTCCGCAATGTGCAAGCTTACTTGCGAAAGCCTGGCGGTAACGCGCCGCCAGGAGGCATGCCGCCCGGCATCATACCGCCGATACCGCGCATCATTTTTTGCATGCCGCCGCCTTTCATTTTGCCCATCATTTTTGCCATTTGTTTGTGTTGCTTTAACAAGCGGTTAAGGTCTTGGATTTGGGTGCCTGAGCCCGCTGTGATGCGGCGCTTGCGCGAACCACTCAAGTCATCCGGATTGCGGCGCTCTTCTGGAGTCATGGAGTTAATAATAGCTTCCATGGTTTTAAATTGTTTGCCCATGTTGGCGCTCTGCGCCATTTGCGCCACATTGCCAAGGCCCGGCAACTTATCCAGCATGGAGGTTAAACCACCCATGTTTTGCATTTGTAACAATTGATCGCGCAAATCTTCCAAATCAAATTTTTGACCTTTGGTCACTTTCTTGATCAGCTTTTCTGCTTTTTCTTTATCGACGGTGCGCTCAACCTGCTCGATTAACGACAGTACATCGCCCATACCCAAAATGCGCGAGGCAATACGGTCAGGATGGAAAGGCTCGAGTGCATCCACTTTCTCGCCCATACCCAAAAACTTGATGGGTTTACCCGTAATATGGCGCACAGAAAGTGCCGCACCGCCGCGCGCATCGCCGTCGGCTTTGGTAAGAATGACACCGGTTAATGGCAGTGCATCGTTAAATGCTTTAGCAGTATTGACCGCATCCTGACCGATCATGGCATCGATCACAAACAAGGTTTCAATCGGGTTGATCGCCGCGTGAATATCCTTGATTTCGGTCATCAAATCTTCATCGATATGCAAACGGCCAGCAGTATCGACAATCAATACATCAAAAAATTGCTTTCTGGCATGGTCGATAGCATTGCGTGCGATATCGAGTGGTTTTTGCTCACCGGTTGATGGGTAACACTCAACGCCCACTTCCGTCGCCAATGTTTGCAACTGCTGAATAGCTGCCGGACGATAAACGTCCGCACTCACGACCAATACTTTTTTCTTTTCACGCTCTTTTAAAAAACGCGCCAGTTTAGCCACCGACGTTGTTTTACCCGCACCTTGCAGTCCCGCCATTAACACTATGGCCGGTGGCTGTTGCGCCAGGTTCAGCGATTCATTCGCCTGCCCCATGGTGGCGATCAATTCGGCTTCAACAATCTTGATAAATTGCTGGCCAGGATTCAATGCCTTGCTAATTTGTTGACCCAAGGCGCGGCTGCGCACCTGATCGATAAAAGCTTTAACAACTGGCAGCGCCACATCCGCTTCCAGTAATGCTTTTCGCACATCGCGCAACGCATCTTTAATATTGTCTTCACTGAGGCGCGCCTTACCGGTAATACTGCGCAGCGTGTGGGATAAACGGTCGGTTAGATTCTCAAACATAGCCTGTCTCAAACAAACGGTTGATTCGCGGCGGGTCAAACACGGTGGATTGCTCCAAGGTCAGCCCATAAAAAGTGGCGATAATTATACCCACAAAGCCAGTGCAATGGGTGCAATCTCACACAGAATACCTACTGGGGTCATAATCTTGTTAATAAGGATACTTCTCATCTACCCTTCTCTTTAAGGGTACCTTGTGACACACTTGCGGCCTTGGTTTAGCCCATGAAAACACCTACGGACCAGCCCTATCAGCATGATGACCCTAAGCGCCAACCTAATTGCCATTTTTATTTACACCGCTGCTGCTATTTATTTTGGCAGCCAATTTGCGCGCCAAAAGTCCTTCCAACCTTCACAAATACTCGGCACTGCCGCACTGGGGCTGCTTGTACACGGCATAGGTGTTTATGGTATTAGCATGGATGGCAGCAGCTTGAACTTCAGCTTATTCTCTGCCTCGTCGCTCATTTTTTGGGTCATCAACGCGATTGTATTAGTTAGCAGCCTGAAAAAAGAATTACACAATTTATTCTTATTATTATTCCCACTGTCGGCGATTTCGGTTGTTGCATCCATCAGCGCGACGAATCCCGAGTGGCAACACTCACTTAGCTACACCATTGCTGCACACGTTATTCTTTCTATTCTCGCCTATAGTTTGCTTACCATTGCCAGTTTGCAAGCCTTGATCTTGGCTTACCAAAACCACGCACTCAAAAACAAAAGCCGTATTGCGAATGCACGCCTGTTGCCGCCATTGCAGACAATGGAATCCCTTTTATTTGAACTACTCTGGGTTGGAGAAATATTACTTACACTGGCGATAATGTCAGGATTCTATTTCTTGGAAGATATGTTCGCGCAACACTTGGTACACAAAACGGTGTTTGCTTTGATTGCCTGGTTTATTTATGCCCTGCTGTTGTGGGGGCGCCACCAAATGGGTTGGCGCGGCAACAAAGCGATTCGCTGGGCACTAGCGGGCTTTATCTGTTTGATGCTCGCCTATTTTGGTAGCAAGCTCGTACTTGAAATTATTTTGAATCGCGCATAAAAAGTAAATGCAAACGCACTTACTTTTGCCCTTTTGATTCTGCTTCCGTTATTTCACTTTCATCTGCCGCGGCATGTTTATTGAACCGATCAATTGGCACCTCACTACGAACTCTCAATTTATGCAAGATCCAACCGCATAATGCTGCCACACCGATCAAACCGCCGAGCAACACCACAAGCGCCAGCAAATACCCGCCCAGCTCTTGCCAACTCAACCCCCAACCATTCACCAACAGTAAAATAAAACAGGCACCGGCGATAAGATTCAGGCCAAGGCCGCGACTTTTAAGTAGTTTGCGAAGAATCATTCAATCTCTCGAAATTAATGTCTCAATAAAACCTATGCCGAAAATAATTGCTCTAGCGCGTAAGCAACACCCGCGTCATCCGCCGATTTAGTCACCCAATCGGCAACTGCTTTCACATTTTCATTGGCATTACCCATGGCCACCCCTATACCGGCCATTTGCAAGAAATCCATATCCGATTCCGCATCACCAAACGCAATTACCTGATGCGCCGCCAGTTGATGGTGATCCAGAAAAAAATCAAATGCGCGCTGTTTGGTTGCAGCGCCGGCGATAACACTGGCGAATTGCCAGTCTGGATAAGCCGCCAAATAAGCGCGCGCAAAAATCAATTGTGGAAACTGCTGTTCCAAGAGCGAAATTTTATCGCCCTGGGTGACACGATTTACACCCACCAATAATTTGGACACATTATTGTGCATCACTACCGATGTTAAATCGCTCAATTCAGGATTCACCCGCAAATGTGCCGCATGCACTCGGCTAATTTCCGTGTGTTGCGGCAAATAAAAACCAGTTGGGGTGTAGGCTTCTGCATACAAATCCAAGCGCTGTGCCGCCTGCACTACCGCCAAAGCATCAGCACTTGGCAGAGGCACTTCCAACAGCGTCTGTTGCGAACGAGGATCAAATAAATGCGCGCCGGTATAAAACATACCGGCATCATTAATCCCCAATTCATCCACCAAAAAACGCGCGGCAAAATAAGGGCGCCCCGAGGCAATAGCTGTTTTAATTCCTTTTGATTTGAGATGAGCAATTGCAGAATAAAGCTGAGGATGAATTTGGCCGCGAGAATCGAGCAACGTGCCATCAATATCAAAAAATGCCAGCCGGATATCAGCTGCCGCCGCTCGTAAACCTGCAGAGGGTTGCATGCCCCTAGCCAACCATTACTTGCACAAGTACATAGGTCAAAGCAAACACGCTAATCGCGATCAACTTTACCAGCAAACTTTTTTGAATAGCCGATAAAAACTGAAAACGAGAATGTTTGCTCACTAATAATTGCGACAACACATAGACAACTAAAAATCCGCCCGCCCAATAAAGTGCGTATTGATTAAATAATTCTACTTTCATTATCACTCACTCAGGTCGACTCGCGACGCCATTGGGTAGTGCCATCACGCGAGTCTTCCAGCACCACGCCGGCAGCGAGTAATTCTTTGCGAATTTCATCTGCACGGGCATATTGTTTGTCTTGTTTAGCTTGAATACGCTCGGCAATTAACTGCTCAACCGTTTCAGCTGCAATTTGATCTGAACCACCTGCCTGCAAAAACACTTCCGGATTTTCTTGTAACACACCCAGAATTAGCCCCAACGCTTTTAACTGACCAGCAAGATTTCTCGCCAGCTCAGGGTTACTTTTTGCATTATTTAATTCACGTACCAAATCAAACATACCTGCTAATGCCACGCGCGTATTAAAGTCATCATTCATGGCTTCAACAAAAGCCAAATAATAGGCGCTGGACTGCATTTCACTTAATGGTAAGGGTGCAACATCGGCATAATCACGCAAACCACCGTAAAAACGTTCGAGGCCACTGCGCGCCTCAATCAAGTTATCTTCCGCATAATTAATCGGGCTGCGATAGTGGCTGCTAATCAATAAAAAGCGCACCACTTCTGGGTGATATTTCTCCAACACATCGCGAATAGTGAAAAAATTGCCGAGCGATTTCGACATTTTTTCGCCATCAACGCGCACTGCACCAGCATGCATCCAATAGTTTACGTATTTGCAGCCGTTTGCCGCTTCGCTCTGTGCAATCTCATTTTCATGATGTGGGAATGGTAAATCAGGGCCGCCGCCATGAATATCAAAGGTTTCACCGCAGCAATTTTTGCTCATCGCTGAACATTCAATATGCCAGCCAGGACGACCATTACCCCAGGGGGATTTCCATGCAGGCTCACCTGTTTTGGCGGCTTTCCACAATACAAAATCACGTGGATCTTCTTTTACTTCGTCAACTTCGATGCGAGCACCGACCAATAATTCATCTACATTTTTATTGGTAAGTTTGCCGTAATCGGCAAAGCGCGTAACACGGTAATAAACATCGCCATTGGTTGCTGCATAAGCAAAACCTTTATCAATCAAGGTTTTGTTCATATCCACGATTTGATCGATATAAGCTGTTGCGCGCGGCTCAATGTCCGGACGGGCAATTCCCAAACGAGCTTCATCTTCATGCATATATTCGATAAAACGTTTGGTCAGCGCATCAAACTCCTCGCCATTTTCATTTGCGCGCTTGATAATTTTATCGTCGATATCGGTAATATTGCGCACATAACTCACATCCCAATTCTGACTGCGCAAAAATTTGGTAATGACATCAAACGCAACTAATACACGCGCATGCCCTATATGACAGTAGTCATACACGGTAATACCGCAGACATACATAGAAATTTTGCCCGGGTGAATCGGTTTAAAAGTTTCTTTTAGACGCGTGAGTGTGTTGTATATCTGCAGCATGTTATTCCTGATCTTCCGTTTTGCCGAAGCTGTCTTTTAAACTAATGGTGCGATTGAAAACCGGTTTTTCGGTTGTGCTGTATTTACTATCCAAGCAGAAGTAACCCTGCCGTTCAAATTGATAGCTATTCCCAACCGAAGCAGTCGCCAAACTAAGCTCCGCCTTACAACCTTGCAGAACTTCCAAGCTGTCAGGGTTGATACAATCGAGGAAGTTTTTACCGCCTGCATCAGGCGCTTCATCGAGAAATAAACGGTTATACAAACGCACTTCGCAATCAAGGTTTTGTGTAGCCGAAACCCAATGAATAACGCCCTTGGGTTTCACTCCATCTGCAGGATCTTTACCCAAGGTGCCCTCAACAATACGTGCTCGCACTTCAATAATATTGCCAGCAGCATCTTTAATCGCTTCATCCGCTTCGATCACGTAAGCACCGCGCAAACGCACACGCTTGCCGGTCACCAAACGCTTATATTTTTTATTCGCTTCTTCACGGAAATCTTCTTGTTCGATAAATACTGTTTGTGTAAACGGCAAGGTGCGATCACCCAAATCAGCACGATTGGGATGATTATGAACCGTTAAAGTTTCCACTTGATTGGCCGGATAATTAGTGAGTGTCACCTTCAAAGGTTTTAACACACACATGGCGCGCGGTGCGTTTTTATCCAGATCATCGCGCACACAAAATTCCAGCACACCCACATCGACGAGGCCATCTGAACGGGTTACACCAATGCGCTCACAAAATTCGCGCAACGCTGCTGGAGTAAAACCGCGGCGACGCATACCGGAAATGGTGGGCATACGCGGATCATTCCAACCATCCACATGATGCTCGTCCACAAGTTGTTTAAGTTTGCGTTTACTGGTTACCGAATAATTAATATTTAAACGCGCAAATTCATATTGGCGCGGAATTGCAGGTACTGGCAGGTTTTGAATAAACCAATCGTATAGTGGTTTGTGATCTTCAAATTCCAGCGTACAAATCGAGTGAGTGATGCCTTCAATCGCATCACTTTGACCATGAGCGAAATCGTAAGAAGGATAAATACACCACTTGTCACCGGTTTGATGATGATGTGCTTTTTTAATGCGGTAGATAATCGGATCGCGCAAATTAATATTGGGCGATGACATATCAATTTTTGCGCGAAGAGAGCACGCGCCCTCTTCAAATTCACCTGCGCGCATTTTTTCAAACAGCGCAAGATTTTCTTCCACACAGCGCTCACGGAAGGGGCTATTTTTACCCGGCTCGACCAAAGTGCCGCGATACTCGCGCATTTGCTCTGCATTTAAATCACAGACAAATGCCAAGCCCTTATTAATTAGATCAATCGCCCAGGCATGCAGCTGATCAAAATAATCGGAGGTGTAGCGCACTGCGCCATCCCATTTAAACCCTAACCACTCTACATCTTGTTTAATGGCATTAACGAACTCTTCGTTTTCTTTTTCGGGGTTGGTATCGTCAAAACGCAAGTTACACGCGCCACCAAACTCATCTGCCATACCAAAATTCAAGCAGATAGATTTCGCATGACCAATGTGCAAATAGCCATTAGGTTCCGGTGGAAAACGGGTAACGATTTTTTTATGCAGCCCTTGCTCCAGATCTTTGCGGATAATCTGTTGAATAAAATGCAAAGGTTTGGTTTTTACTTCAGTGCTGCCAGTATCGGCAGCACTCATCGCTGAATGATTGTCGCTCATGGGATAAAAAATCCGTTAGGTGTGATCGTAAATCTGGGGTGAACTTGATGATGGCGCTATTGTACTGAGTCGAGGTCGCTTTTCATACCGAGAAAAATATGTACTGCGAGCAAAAAACACTCAATTAGCTGATGCTGGCGGTGGTGCCGCGCGATAATCGCTGCGCCGATTCAATTGATATCGCCTGACCGCTTGATTGTGTGCCTCAAGACTATCAGAGAACTCACTGGTGCCATCGCCTTTCGCTACAAAATAAAGCGCCTTACCCGGTGCTGGATTAAGCGCAGCCTTAATCGAGGCAGCACTAGGCAGCGATATAGGTGTAGGAGGCAGCCCTTCTATCACGTAGGTGTTATAGGCAGTTGATTCCTGAAGATTTTTGCGCGTAATGCGCCCCTTGTAGTTATCGCCCATGCCATAAATAACCGTCGGATCAGTTTGTAATTTCATACCTTGCTGCAAACGACGCACAAACACGCCAGCGATCTGATCGCGCTCACTGTGATGCCCAGTTTCACGTTCGATGATAGAAGCCATAATCAAGGCTTCATAGGGGGTTTTGTAAGGTAGATTAGGGGCGCGCTTTTCCCACTCATCATCTAACAGCGACTGCATTTTGCGAAAGGCATTTTGTAGAATCTCTACATCCGCGGTGTTGCGACTAAAACTATAGGTGTCTGGAAAAATCCAACCCTCAAGTTCTTTTATGGGTAGCGCCAATAAAGCCAATTGCTCTGCGCTAGATTTGCCCGAAAGCTGGTGATCAATAGCATCCATTTTTTCCAAAGCGGCCAGCGCTTGCTTAAAAGTCCAGCCTTCAACAATCGTAACTTGATACAAAATCACATCGCCTTTCATTAGCTTTTGTAACAAACTTTTAGGGGTTGTACCCTGCGGAAAAAAATATTCTCCCGCATGCACTTTATTCGCGTTGTTAAAACGTGCATAAAGCCTCAGTAGACGCGGGTGATGCAATATTCCCGCACTGCCCAAATCATTCGCCAAAAACCCTAAAGATTGACCTTGTTTTAGCTCATAGGTATAGCCCGACTCATCGATTTGTAACGGCGTGTCTAACCAATTTTGCACATAAAACCATAGTGCCATAGCAGCTAAACATGCAGCCAAAAGAATACCTGCCGCTACGACAAATAACTTCAGCACCAAAGAGGATTTTTTACTCATAATAAATTCGTTGTTATTCGCCCATCAAACGCGCGAGTTGTTGCTGTAATGCTCGGGTGATTTGATCGTCAGTATAGCTTTGTTGGTTTACAACATTGCTTTGACGCTCATCAACCAAGGCGTTTACCGGCCAAATACCATAGACACTATTAGACAGAAACATCTCATCGGCTGCATGCAAAAAATTCAATTCCATATCCACAATATGACAAACCAATCCCAGTGCTGGCGCCAATTTTTCAAGAATTGTTTGCCGCATAATACCTGCAACACCTGCAGCAGATAAATCAGGCGTATACAACTGATTGTTTTTTACCGCGAACACATTGCTAACCGTTGCCTCAATCACCCTACCCTGCGCATCAAGCAGCAGCCCCTCGGCATACTCATCGCGCCATTCGGCGCGCGCTAAAATATGTTCTAACCGATTTAAATGTTTCATTCCAGCCAACGCCGGAGCTTGCGCTAAACGTAAATCGCAAATACGCACATTCACGCCTTTGCGATACTGCTCGGTTTGCAACTCATTACCAGAAAAAACACCAATACAATAAGTTGGCGCAATCTGATCCGGCAAGCGATAACCTCGCCCACCAACACCGCGAGTTAGGGTAATTTTTACTACTGCAGAGGTAACATCGGCATCGTTAAGACAGCCCAGCATGGAGTCCAGATATTGATGCAATAAGCACTCATCCAGAGGAATTTGTAAGCGCGCAGCACTGCGCACTAAGCGCTCACGATGATAATCCCAAAGTGGAATAGTACCTTTGCTATAGCGACAGGTTTCAAACACGCCGTCGCCATAAGCAAAGCCGCGATCCAACGGCGAAATGGTCGCATCGAGAACACCGTTAACACTAAGAAGAGGGAAATTAATTGGCATAGATGGGAGTCTATACAAAAACGCCGGATGGTCTCCAGTCCGGCGTCATTTTTAACTCAAAATAAACGTTATTTAGAGCTTACGGAAAACCAAAGACCCGTTAGTACCACCAAAACCAAAGGAGTTGGACAGCACCGCTTCAATTTTACGCTCTTGCGCTGTGTGCGGCACCAGATTGAGATCTGCACAAGACTCTTCTGGATTATCCAAATTGATGGTGGGTGGCGCCACTTGATCGCGAATCGCGAGCACACTGAAGATTGCCTCAACTGCGCCCGCAGCACCCAGCAAGTGGCCGATCATGGATTTGGTTGAGCTTACGGCAACCTGAGCAGCAGCTGCCCCCATAACTGATTTAACCGCCTCACACTCAGCCTTATCGCCAGCTGGCGTAGACGTTCCGTGAGCATTGATGTAATGAATCAACTCAGGCGATATACCTGCATCGAGAATTGCATTGCGCATTGACGCCGCTGCACCTGAGCCATCTTCCGGCGGCGAGGTCATGTGGTAGGCATCGCCGCTCATCCCAAAACCAATCAGTTCGGCGTAAATTTTTGCACCGCGCTTTTTGGCATGTTCGTATTCTTCCAGCACCAATACACCGGCGCCATCACCCAACACAAAGCCATCGCGATCCTTATCCCAAGGGCGGCTCGCTGCTTGCGGATTATCATTGCGGGTTGACAGTGCACGCGCCGCCGCAAAACCGCCCAAGCCCAATGGTGTAGTGGCCATCTCGGCTCCACCCGCAACCATCACATCGGCATCGCCATACTGAATCATACGTGCAGCAAAACCAATGCTGTGCGTACCCGTGGTACAAGCAGTGGTAATGGCAATATTCGGGCCGCGCAAACCAAACATTATCGATAAGTTACCCGAAATCATATTGATAATGGCGCTAGGTACGAAAAATGGAGAGATACGACGCGGCCCTTTATGTTCAAGTGTCGACGACCCCTCTTCAATGGTTCCAATACCACCGATACCAGAACCAATCGAGACGCCAATCCGCCCTGCATTTTGCTCCGTAATTTCCAGCCCGGAATCGCGAATCGCTTGAATGCCAGCAACCATTCCGTACTGGATAAACGGATCCATTTTGCGCGCTTCTTTGCCGGGGAAATAATCATCCACCACCAAACCTTTCACCGACGCACTAAATTGCGTGGTAAAAGCCGATGCATCAAAGTGGGCAATTGTTGCCACACCACTTTTTCCATTGACAATGCCATGCCAAGTATCTGCAACGGTATTTCCCAGTGAACTGATCATACCAAGACCAGTAACTACAACTCTTTTACGCGACACGATTGCGGTTCTCCTGCGAAAGACAATTAAGCGCAATCAAAACGCCCAATCACCTTGGTGATTCGTAAGAAATCGGAAAGTACGATTAAACCTGCCCTACGGCAAAAGAAAAAGCCGTACTATTTTGCAATAATACGGCTTTTCAAAAACAGGTATCAGCTGCCAGTCAAATCACAACAAGCAGGCGAATTATGCCAAGTTGGCATTGATGTAATCGATAGCTAATTGAACAGTGGTGATTTTCTCGGCTTCTTCATCCGGAATCTCAGTTTCGAATTCTTCTTCGAGAGCCATTACCAACTCTACGGTATCCAAAGAATCAGCGCCTAGATCTTCGACGAAAGAAGCTTCATTTTTAACTTCGTCTTCTTTCACACCCAGTTGCTCAGCAACGATCTTTTTTACGCGTTCTTCAATGCTACTCATGATGTTATGTAACTCCTAGTGGTTATATGTTCGAAACACCTGACGGCTCAAGCTAAAATTAGCTGGGCCAAGCGTTCCGGTCAAAATCGTCGCGCATTTTACATCGATTTTCGGGTTGTTGTAATGCCAACAGGCAAAATTCTTTAACTTTTAGAACATACCTCATAAAAATCAATGAGTTAGATTTAAAAAATTACGCCATATACATCCCGCCATTGACGTGAATTGTCTCTCCACTGATGTATGCACCCGCATCACTGGCAAGGAAAACCACAACCGAAGCAATCTCTTCAGGCGCACCAAGACGCCCCAGAGGAATGCGCGACAAAAGCTGTTGCTTTTGCTCTTCCGGCAAAACCTTGGTCATGTCGGTATCTATAAAACCTGGCGCAACCGTATTCACAGTAATATTGCGCGAACCAACTTCTGCCGCCAATGAGCGCGCAAAACCGGCAACTCCAGCCTTGGTGGCAGCATAGTTAGATTGCCCTGGATTACCCATAGCACCCACTACTGAACTGATATTGACGATGCGGCCCCAGCGTGCTTTCATCATGCCACGCAAGACACCTTTACTCAGGCGATAAATTGCACTCAAATTAGTATTGATGACATCAAACCACTCTTCATCGCTCATACGCATCAATAAATTATCTTTAGTGATGCCCGCATTGTTTACCAAAATTGCCGGAGCACCGAACTCATCGCCAACATCTTTTAACAACGCGGCAACCGAATCCGCATCAGTCACGTTTAAAACTTTGCCGACTCCACGAATACCCAGCTCAGCAAAGCGTGCCGAAATTTTTTCCGCACCTGAAGTACTGGTTGCCGTACCGATAACAATCGCGCCCGCCTTACCCAACTGCTCGGCAATAGCCGCACCAATACCGCGACTAGCGCCAGTAACCAATGCCACTTTATCGTTAAGGTTCATCATTGATCTTTCCCTTATAAAAAACTAACTAGTAGAAAACTAAAAAACAAAAATAAAATTGGTTATGCCAGGCCCGTTAACGCAGATTGTAATTCTTCTGGTTTCTCTACCGACATCACAACCAATTCCGCATTAATGCGCTTATTCAAACCCGAAAGTACTTTGCCTGGACCACACTCGATCGTAGTAGTAATTCCAGCTTTCGCCATAGTATTAACGCACTCAACCCAGCGAACTGGACTGTAAATCTGCTCAATCATTAAGGCTTTTATTTTTTCGGGATTGGACTCCACCTCTGCAGTCACATTGTGCACTACAGGAACTTTCGGAATAGAAAAAACAGTCGCTGTGATTTGCTCCGCCAAACGCTCTGCTGCCGGACGCATCAACTCCGTATGAAAAGGCGCACTTACCGGCAAAGGCAAAGCACGCTTCGCCCCAGCTTCTTTACATAACGCACTAGCACGCTCAACTGCTGCTGCAGTACCCGCAATAACAACCTGCCCGGGAGAATTAAAGTTAACTGCCGCAACTACTTCACCCTGCTCCGCTTTGTTACATGCATCTAGAATTAACGCATCATCAAGGCCAATAATAGCCGCCATTGCCCCTTGCCCAGCAGGAACAGCCTCCTGCATAAACTTTCCGCGCTGTTGCACCAACCTCACAGCGTCTTTAAATGCAACTACGCCCGCACACACTAACGCAGACCATTCTCCAAGGCTATGCCCTGCCATAAGTGCAGGCTGTGCACCATTTTTTTCTTGCCATGCACGCCATACCGCAACGCTTGCAGCCAACAATAACGGCTGGGTACGCTCAGTTAAATTAATTTCGTCTTGCGCACCAGCTTGCACCAATGCCCACAAATCGTAACCCAAAACCTCAGACGCTTCGGCAAAGGTTCTCTCTACAATCGGAAACTCAGTCGCCAACTCGGCTAACATGCCAATTTTTTGCGAACCCTGACCCGGAAATACAAAAGCAAGATGTTGACTAGTCATAATGAATAAACACTTCTCTTTTTACGAAAATTTAATGTTGTGACAATGCCTGCTGAATTCTCAGTGGCACCTGTTGAATCACCTGCTCACGCGCCACCATCAATGCATGCATGAACGCTTTTACATCGGCACCACCATGGCTTTTGATGACCGTTTTTTGCAGCCCAAGAAAACTGGCACCATTATATAACGATGGGTCTAACTCATGCTGCAAACGTTTTAGTAATGGCAACAAGAGTAGGCACAACATCCGACTAAATAAATTTTTCTTCACAAGTTTTGCAATCTTATTTGCAATAAATAGCGCAACACCCTCACTGGCTTTCAATGCAATATTGCCATGAAAGCCATCGCACACAATCACGTCAGCAACACCAGTGAATATACTATTCGCCTCAACAAAACCAGCGTAGTTAATTCGTTCATCACTCTGCAGAAGCAATTGCGCAGCTTTTAAAATATCAGTTCCTTTTTGTTGCTCGGTACCGATATTTAATAGCGCAACACGCGGAGCCATTTCAGCTGAAGCACTCGCAAGAACACTGCCCATCAATGCAAATTGATGGAGATGTTCTGGAGCGCAATTGATATTAGCACCCAAATCCAGCAAGTAAGTTGCGCCAGCATCAACAGGCATAGATTTGCATATGGCCGGGCGATCAATCGCAGAGAAGGTTTTGATTAGATATTTTGCTATAGCCAACAATGCGCCCGTATTACCAGCGCTAACGCATGCATCAGCCGAATCATTACGCAACAGATCCAGCGCCATCCACATAGATGAGCCTTTTTTATGGCGCAGTGCAAACAGGGGGTCATCATGCATACTCACCACATCGGCAGCATGCACAAGAGTAATTCGTTCATGTGATTTTTTAGCTGGAGGGAGCAGAGAAAGGAGCTGGGCTTCATTGCCGACCAACAGCAAATCCACATCTGGAAATTGAGTTACAAACTTTTGCGAGGCTGAAATAGCAACGCGGGGACCTAAGTCCCCGCTCATAGCGTCAACCGCTATTCGAATTCTTGCCGACAAGGTTCAGTCGTCTTGAGTAAAAAAATTACTCGTCACTGCCTTTGTCAATCACTTTGCGTCCGCGATAGAAACCATCAGCAGTCACATGGTGACGGATGTGCTTCTCACCGCTAGTAGCGTCAACTGACAAGGTTGGGCCAGTCAGGGCATCGTGTGAACGACGCATGTCACGCTTGGAACGAGATTTTTTGTTTTGTTGAACTGCCATGGTTTACTCCTATTTACTTACTCATTGGAACCGAGGCGCCTCAGGATTTCGGCGAGCTCTTTAGTTGTTCCAACACCTGAAATGGGTTTCTCTCTTTTTTTACCTCGACTGGCTTACCACTTGAATAGAGTTTGCGGTCGATGCAAAGCTCTTCGTGATAAGCAACCGCAGGTAAACTCAACAGCAGCTCTTCTTCGATCATATCGTAAAGATCTGCCATTCCCTCTCCCGAAATCCAGGGTTCAAAGTGCGGCGGCAGTTTATTTGCCCCCTCTTCGTCCCATACAATGCCGAGCGAGATGTTACTTTCAACAGGTACAGTTACTGGTTCCAAACAGCGCTGACAAATTAATGACAAGTCAGCACGTGCAGTTCCAACAACAACCTTTTTCTTTTCCTCGCTAACCTTAAATTCAAGCTTTACCTGAACTTCTCCACCTGAACTTTCCGCAACCTCTGCAATGCGAGGCAAATCAGAAGTAGCAATACAACCCTCTAAAATAACGCCGTGTTGAGCGAATTTTCGCGGGTCACCCTGCCGAGGCAGAACTTTGTTAGAGGGGGGCTTAAACATAAGCGCGCCATGATAGGGATATCACCCTGTAGTGTCAAAGAAAAACTCGTAAAATAGCGCTATTTGGTGGCTTGGGAGTAAAATAACCACCCTATTTAGCGTTCGCCCACCCAAGAAATGCAGCTTTTTATGAAAAAAACCAAAATATTACTCGCCTCAAGCTCATCTTATCGCCGCGAATTACTACAAAAGCTGGGGCTGGCCTTTAATTGGGATAGCCCAAACATAGAGGAAAGCCACAGATCAAACGAGAGCCCCACCGCACTTGCACTCAGACTAGCCGAGAGCAAGGCCCGCCATCTTGCAAACACCTACCACAACCACCTAATTATCGGCTCCGACCAAGTCGCAACAATCGACAACCAAATCATTGGCAAACCACACACCCATGCAGCAGCCTTTTCCCAGCTCGCGAGTTTTCGCCAGCGCGAGGTTACATTTATAACAGGGCTATGTTTATTGAATCCAATAGCCAATCGCATTCAACTTAGAGCTGAAACCTACAAGGTTAAGTTTCGCCAACTCACCGATACACAAATAGAAAACTATTTGCAGCGCGAACAACCTTATGACTGCGCAGGCAGTTTTAAATCGGAAGGGCTGGGCATTTGTCTATTCGAAAAACTTGAGGGAGATGACCCCAATACACTGATAGGTCTACCGCTGATTGCACTCACTCAGATGCTGATCAATGAAGGGGTAGACCCGCTGGATCAACCCACAAGCTTTTCCCATGAAAGCAACTGATCGAATTGATCCAAACACAATTCAGGCTGGTAAGAATGCAGTCGATCAACATGATGAGCACCATAACTCACCGCAATTCGCGGCATATTGATTCGCCGCGCCATCTCCATATCGTATTCGGTATCACCGATCATTACTGCCTGATCCGGAGCAACACCAAATTCATTTAGCAGCTCTTCTAACATTAATGGATCCGGCTTGGATGCGGTTTCATCCGCACAGCGAGTCGCGTGAAAAAAATCAGCCACACCCAAAACACCCAATATGCGATCCAAGCCCTTACGGCTCTTGCCAGTAGCAATCGTTAGCACATGCCCATTTGTCTTTAGGCGATCTAAAGTATCGATCACACCCGGGAAAAAATCAGAGGGGCGAGTCTCATCAAGCGATAAAAAACGGCTCGCATAAGCATCTCGCAAATACTGACGCTGAGACAAATCGGTATCGGGATACAATTGATGGATAGCCTCCGGCAAACCCAAACCAATAATATTATGGATATGGTGACCTTCCAGCGGACTCCAACCTATGTCCTGCGCAGCAAGCTGCATAGCTGTGGTGATTTTGGCTTTTGAATCGCTCAGGGTGCCATCCCAATCAAAAATAAACAGCAATTACACACTCCAACTAAATAGCAGACAACTTACCTAACGGAATTGAAAGGTCGGGGAGCAGCGGAGCCTCAACATGCGTAAGCTCTTCAGATTCCGGCAAATAAAATGAAAGCGCAGAGGCATGCAGAAACAAACGCTTAACGCCCTTCTCTCGCATCACCGCATTAATATCATCGTTACCGTATTTTTCGTCACCAACAAGGCAGCAACCCGCATATTGGGCATGCACACGAATTTGATGAGTTCGACCCGTGATGGGACGCGCCTCAATCAAGCTGAAACCATCAAAGCGCCGCAACACTTTAAACTCAGTCAAACTCGGTTTACCTTCTGGATGAACCCGCACCACTCTCTCACCACCAGCCACCTCTGTTTTTAATAAAGGTGCATTGACTTGATGAATACGCTTTGGCCAATCCCCAACAACCAAGGCTTGATAGACCTTGCTAATGCCGCCCGCACCGGCTGATTTTTCGCGTAAGGCGGCTTGCAGATGGCGCAGATAACTGCGCTTTTTGGCCACCATAATGCAGCCCGATGTGTCGCGATCAAGGCGATGCACCAACTCCAAATGACGAGCGTCAGGGCGCATCTGGCGCAGAGTTTCAATCAGACCAAGAGTGATTCCACTGCCACCATGCACAGCAAGCCCCGGAGGCTTATTGATCACCAACAGCCCATCATCTTCAAATAAGATCGACTTAGCCAGCAACGACATCATTTGATGGCTCGCTTTCGCCTCTGTACCCGCCTCCGCCGTTCTAATAGGCGGGACCCGCACAGAATCCCCCTCCACCAGTTTATACTCCGGCTTAATCCTTCCTTTATTGACGCGCACTTCGCCCTTGCGAATAACGTTATAAATTTTCGATTTGGGAACCCCTTTGAGGCGCGCAATCAGAAAGTTATCGAGCCGCTGACCAGCTTGATCCGCGTCGATAGAGAGAATCGTCACCTGAACAAGCGATGAGTCACCCGTAGTTTGTGCAGTATTTTCAGAGAGTATTTTCATGGCGCCATGATACTCGATACCACTGAACAACCACACCCGTCACAACCTAAGCATCCCCAAAAAGACAGGTAAATCACTGATTTAATTGCCGCATATCTAGAGAGCTGCTATATTCAGACGGCTGATACAGGCTGGTTTCCGGGTCGCGCGCAAAAGACAGGCGCATCATTAGGAAATACCGCTGACAGCAAGAGCGCCAGCTTCAATACACAATGAATGTATAAAGCTCCCGCTCTTGATGAAACTGACAACGGTAGAAGCTGAGCTCCGCTCTGCAACTACCCTAACAATTGCGTCAACCAACGTTGCACTCATTGTTAACACTGTTTTTGTTTTGTTGAGCTCAAGAAAGCTCTATTTGTAAATTCCGGATGAGAGCATCGCATGCGATGCAGCAGCTTATCCGATGCTAATTTTGCAGGTTGCAAATTTAATCTTGTGGTTGAACCATTAACACCAACCATTTGATTGAGAAGCCGATTTGAAGATCGATTATCTTCACGACTGACACTCAATCAATCAAGATGAATGAATGCATAACCCGGTCGCAACAGGATGGAATACCGCCTTGACCGAGCACCACTAGTAAGCACCACAAATAGAAATACCGGACACTCCGGTATAAATGAATGAGCCAAATGGGCCATCTGGTTATTAAAGGCAAGATATTGCAGCCGCTGCAAAGCGATCACACTGCGCAAGCCAACAGGTAAACCCCACCAACCGCTAATGCGAGCCCACCATCAACCGGGTAGCGCATTAGTCCACTAGGTTGCGCAGAACAGCACAGTGTTAACCCTGATTGTTACGTGAGTTAGACGCTCCCAGACAAACAATTAGGTAACACATGAAAAGAATGCTCATCAATGCAACTCAACCAGAAGAGTTGCGCGTAGCGCTAGTCGATGGACAATGGCTGTACGATCTAGACATTGAAAACCGCAATCGCGAACAGAAAAAATCCAACATTTACAAAGGCCGTATCACCCGCGTTGAACCTAGCCTCGAAGCCGCATTTGTTGACTATGGCGCCGAGCGTCACGGCTTCCTTCCATTAAAAGAAATCTCTCGCGAATACTTCAGCAAACATTCTGGCGAATCTGATGGCCGCATCAAAATCAAAGATGTGCTGAAAGAAGGCACAGAAGTAATTGTACAAATCGATAAAGAAGAGCGCGGCAACAAAGGTGCCGCCCTAACCACCTTTATCAGTCTTGCTGGCCGCTACCTCGTTTTAATGCCCAACAACCCGAGAGCAGGCGGAATTTCTCGCCGCATTGAAGGCGAAGATCGCGCCGAACTGAAAGACGCACTGGGTGAAGTTGAAGTCCCAAATGGCATGGGCGTTATCATCCGCACCGCCGGTGTTGGTCGCACCTCTGAAGAACTGCAGTGGGATCTTAACTATCTGCTACAACTCTGGGAATCCATAGCAACAGCAGCCAAAACCTCCCCTGCACCAGCATTTTTATTCCAGGAAAGTAACGTTATTATTCGCGCGATCCGCGATTACTTACGCCAAGACGTGGGCGAAGTGATCGTTGATAACCAAGAAGCCTTTGACCTTGCAGCAGGATTTATCCAGCAGGTAATGCCGAATTACCGCAGCAAAGTAAAACTGTATAAAGACGACATCCCGCTATTTAATCGCTACCAAATCGAGTCTCAAATCGAGACCGCATTCCAACGCGAAGTGAAATTGCCTTCCGGCGGCTCAATTGTAATCGATGCAACCGAGGCCTTGGTTGCTATCGACATCAACTCTTCACGCGCCACCAAAGGCGGCGATATTGAAGAAACTGCACTGCAAACCAACCTTGAAGCAGCGGATGAAATCGCTCGTCAATTGCGCCTGCGCGATATGGGCGGCCTGATTGTTATTGATTTTATTGACATGCAGCCAGTACGCAATCAACGCGAAGTTGAAAACCGTGTGCGCGACGCACTTATGATGGATAGAGCGCGCGTACAAATCGGCCGCATCTCCCGTTTTGGCCTGATGGAAATGTCTCGCCAACGCTTGCGCCCATCCTTGGGGGAAACCCACTCAAAAATCTGCCCGCGCTGCGATGGTGTTGGCAATATTCGCGGCACACGCTCCTTGGCTCTTTCCATCCTTCGCTTGGTTGAAGACGAAGCACAAAAAGAACGCAGCGCTGAAATCCGCGCGATCTGCCCAGTATCTGTGGCCACATACCTGCTGAACGAAAAACGCAAAACTATTTCCAGCATTGAGCTGCGCAACAATACCCGCGTGGTCATTGTTCCCAGCGCAGAATTAATGACCCCGCACTTTGAAGTTCAGCGTTTACGCGATGATGACGAAGGCACATTGGAAACCAGCTATAAAATCGTTGCTCATGTTGACGAAACCAAGACTGACGAAGAAGATTTTAAAGCCAAGCCCATCAATTTACCCAAACCACTGGTTCAACCAAGCAGCCCAAGCCAACCAGCACCGGAGCCAACCAAGAAGCCCGGCCTGTTGTCACGCCTACTCGGCTCATTAAGCAGTATTTTTAGCGGTGAAAAGAGCGAAAGATCGGAAGAGCGTCGTGTAGGGA
>CAXAVL010000001.1:0-57550 GCA_963971905.1 uncultured Cellvibrio sp. | reverse complement strand
AGACATCATTCTGGAGCAGTTGGCTTCAAGTTATTCGGTGTTAACCGACGATGAAAAAGAGCTGGGTGTCTGTGTAGTTGATATCGGCGGTGGTACTACCGACATCGCTATTTTTAAAGACGGCGCGATTCGCCATACCGGAGTGATTCCGATTGCGGGCGATCAGGTAACTAATGACATCGCTATGGCATTGCGCACGCCAACACCTAACGCAGAAGAAATCAAAATTAAATATGCCTGCGCGCTGGCGAAATTAACCAGCCCGGATGAAACCATTAAAGTGCCAAGTGTTGGCGATCGCCAACCGCGCGATTTATCTCGCCAAGCATTGGTGGAAGTTGTTGAACCGCGCTACGACGAATTGTTTACCTTGATTCAGGCAGAGCTGCGCCGCAGTGGTTATGAAGACTTAATTGCAGCGGGTATTGTTTTAACCGGTGGCACTTCCAAAATGGAAGGTGTTATCGAATTGGCCGAAGAAATTTTCCACATGCCGGTCAGGCTCGGTGCCCCGCAAAATATTCGCGGTTTGTCCGATATTGTTAATAATCCCATTTATTCGACGGGCGTGGGTTTACTGATTTACGCCATGAAGCAACAACAGGGCAGTGGGCGTGCATCATCTACTGCCAAAGAATCGCAAGGTTCAATTTTCAGCAAGATTAAAAAAATATTTCAGAGCAATTTTTAACCAAATTTATTTCACAGATTGAGTCAAGGGAAACAAAAGGGGTGTGGCCATGTTTGAATTAGTTGATAGCATTCATCAAAACGCAGTAATCAAAGTGATCGGTGTTGGTGGTGGCGGCGGAAACGCAGTTAAGCACATGATCGCGAGTAAAATTGAAGGCGTAGAATTTATTTGCGCCAACACCGATTCGCAAGCATTGAAAGATATAGATGCGCGCACTGTGTTGCAGCTCGGCAATACCATGACCAAAGGTTTGGGTGCTGGAGCCAACCCGGAAATCGGTCGTCAAGCGGCGATGGAAGACCGCGAGCGGATCGCCGAAGTATTGCGCGGTGCCGATATGGTGTTTATCGCTGCCGGAATGGGCGGTGGTACAGGTACGGGTGCGGCACCGGTGGTGGCAGAAGTAGCACGTGATCTCGGTATTTTGACTGTTGCTGTCGTCACCAAGCCTTTTCCTTTCGAAGGTAAAAAGCGCATGTTGATTGCTGACGCGGGTATTAAAGAGCTGGGCGAACGCGTTGACTCTCTGATTACAATTCCTAACGAAAAACTGCTGTCAGTTTTGGGAAAATCCACCAGTTTGCTGGATGCTTTTAAGGCGGCAAACAATGTATTGCTCGGGGCCGTGCAGGGCATTGCAGACTTGATTATCCGCCCGGGTATGATCAACGTAGACTTTGCTGACGTAAGAACTGTTATGTCGGAAATGGGTATGGCGATGATGGGAACTGGCCGCGCAACTGGCGAAAATCGTGCGCGTGAAGCAGCTGAAGCTGCGATTCGCAGTCCGTTGTTGGAAGATGTGAACTTGCAGGGTGCGCGCGGCATCTTGGTGAACATCACTGCTGGTATTGATCTGTCACTCGGTGAATACTCTGAAGTCGGTAACATTATTGAAGAGTTTGCTTCCGGCGATGCGACTGTGGTGGTGGGTACTGTAATCGATCCAGAAATGACCAATGAATTGCGTGTGACGGTAGTTGCAACTGGTTTGGGTGTTATTGCTAGCGCTGTTGCGCCACTAAAAGAAACTAAGCCAACTCCAACCAAAGTTGTCGATAACACTCGTCGTACTTCGCCGCCTGTTGATTATGCGGCACTTGATCGCCCTGCACATTTGCGCGCTAACGCACAGTCATCCAGTGCAGCTGCGTTGGCTGCACCTTTGGGCGACAAAGAGTTGGAGTATCTCGATATTCCCGCTTTCTTGCGTCGCCAGGCTGATTAATCGGCTTTTAGCTATAGGGGAGATTGTCAGTTTTAACTGGTTCATGATTTCTCTGATTGATAGTATGCCCATGAAAATCATGACTGTACCTGTTGTGCGGTATTGAAGCGGTGAGACGAGTAAGGGGTTGAAATGATCAAACAGCGAACGCTTAAAAATGCGATACGTACGGCTGGTGTAGGCCTTCATACTGGTGATCGGATTCATCTGACCCTGTTACCAGCGCCAGTCGATACAGGCATAGTTTTCCGTCGGGTGGATTTAAATCCGCCGGTAGAAATCAAGGCAACCGCTAAAAACGTAGGTGAAACGACACTTTCTACCTGTCTGATTAAAGATGATGTCCGTGTCTCGACGGTTGAGAACTTCATGTCTGCTATGGCTGGATTAGGTATTGATAATGCGATTGTCGAATTAAATGCACCTGAAATTCCGATCATGGATGGCAGCGCCGGTCCCTTTGTATTTTTGATTCAATCTGCCGGTGTCCAGGAACAGAATGCGCCCAAAAAATTCGTTCGTATAAAAAAGGAAGTCACCCTAAAAGATGGCGATAAATTTGCCAGTTTTATTCCTTTCGATGGCTTCAAAGTGTCGTTTTCTATCGAGTTTGATCATCCTGTATTTAAAGATCGTCGTCCGCAGACTGAGCTGGAATTCTCCAGCTCAACCTTCGTCAAAGACATCAGCCGTGCGCGTACCTTTGGCTTTATGCATGAAATTGAATACTTGCGCTCCAAGGGCCTTGCCCGTGGTGGCAGTATGGATAATGCAATAGTGGTGGATCAATACAAGATTCTTAATGAAGATGGTCTTCGCTTTGAGGATGAGTTTGTGAAGCACAAGGTGCTCGATGCTATCGGCGACTTGTATATGCTCGGCAATAGTTTGATCTGTGAATACAGAGCGCATAAGTCAGGCCACTCTCTTAATAATCGCGCCTTAAGGTTGTTGATTGAGCAGCCAGATGCTTGGGAGATGGTCACTTTTGAAGAGGGGCAGCAGTTACCCATTGCTTATATGCCGCCGATAGTTGCTGCATAAAAGGTATCGGTATTATGTCTAATTTTTAAACGACGGCTAAAATTGCACTTGTTAAAACCTTCCTATCTATGCGATATTTCGGGCTTATGCCGTTTTAGGCATATTGCAAGGAATCTCCGCAATGCCACATTTCCGCTGAGAAGTTGTTGTAACTGGCTGTTTTAAAACGCTTTTTATTAGTTGTTTAATAAAGTAAAAGTGTTTTCATTGGATGTCCAACTGTGTTTCACCCGAAGGTGATTCGCGATCTGAGAGTCGAATTTTTTATCGAAAACTCATCGGGCAAGACCCGAGGTGAATGGTTTTTTAACCTATAAAAAAGTAGATTTCCAAATGAAGATTATTATCGTCAACAAAGACCATGCGCAAGCTCGCAGTTTCACCCTGGGCGGGTGGACACGTGCGTTTCTGTCTGTGTGCCTGTTGGGAATTCCCACCTTTGTTGGCGCTTGGGGCTATAGCTGGCTAGTATCCGATGAGCGGGATGGCTTTTTTAATACTGATACTAAGGCTTGGATGGCCATTCTCTCTGCACGAGAGTCGGAAATTGAACAGGAACGAGCAGCCTCAGAAGCACAAATCGCTGCACTGACAAGTAAAATGGGGGAGTTGCAGGCACGTTTAATGCGCCTGGATGCACTCGGTGAAAAGCTCACATCAGCGGCAAACTTAGAGCAAGGCGAGTTTGATTTCAGCCAAATTCCAGCGCTCGGCGGCCCTTCTAAATCCAGTCCGGAAACACTTTATTCTGCGCCCGATTTTTTCACTGCAATAGATCTACTCTCCCAGCAGGTCGACAGTCGCGAACAGCAGCTCAATACAATAGAGTCGTTACTAGCCAACCGTAGTTTGCAACAAGAGACCCTTGTGTCTGGTGCTCCAGTCGCCAATGCTTGGGTTTCATCTCGCTATGGCTACCGCAAAGATCCTTTTACCGGCAAGACTGCGTTTCATTCTGGTATTGATTTTACTGCACGCCAAGGCAGCAAAGTCAGCACTGTCGCTGCCGGTGTAGTGAATTGGGCCGGGCGCCATCCTGAATATGGCAATATGGTTGAAATTAAACATGGCGACGGTTTGGTTACTCGCTATGCTCACAATACATCTAATCTTGTTAAGGCAGGTGATGTTGTAAAAAAGGGGCAAGTGATTGCCCTGTCGGGGTCGACGGGGCGATCAACAGCGCCTCATGTCCATTTTGAGGTCTATAAAAATGGTCGCGTAGTAGATCCAGCCAGCTATATCCGCCGCACTAATCGCTAAAATCATCTCCTCCGCTGAGAAGCAGATTTCGCTCTTGCTTTACTCGGCTCCTTCCTATTTACTTGCCAGCCTTACCTTAGGGTACTTCTAGGTTATTTCGCCTGTATTTCGCTGCGCAAAATGTATTCAGTCTATGGAATTTTTACGGTATTAAAAAATGATCGGTAAGTTAATCAAGGCAGTTTTTGGTTCAAAAAATGAGCGCGAACTAAAGCGCATGAATAAAGTTGTACAGCGTATTAATGCGCTTGAGCCAGATATGCAAAAGCTCAGTGATGAGCAACTCAAGGCAAAAACAATAGAATTTCGCGAGCGCTTTCAAAACGGTGAAACCCTTGATCAATTGTTACCGGAAGCCTTCGCAACTGTGCGCGAAGCTGGGCATCGTGTTCTGGGTATGCGTCACTTTGATGTGCAGTTGATTGGCGGTATGACTTTGCATGAAGGGTGTATTGCGGAGATGCGTACTGGTGAAGGTAAAACCTTGGTGTCGACACTGCCTAGTTATCTCCACGCATTGACGGGCAAGGGTGTTCACATAGTTACAGTGAATGATTATTTGGCAAGTCGTGATGCTAACTGGATGATGCCGTTGTACGAATTTCTCGGTATGACTGTGGGTGTTATTCAATCTATGCAGCCACAAGCGGTTAAACGTGCAGCCTATGCCGCAGATGTGACCTATGGTACTAATAACGAATATGGTTTTGATTACCTGCGCGATAACATGGCTCTCAGTAAGCGTGACAAAGTTCAGCGCGATCTTAATTTCGCGGTGATCGACGAGGTGGATTCGATTCTTATCGATGAGGCGCGTACCCCGCTGATTATTTCTGGTGCAGCGGAAAATAGTGCAGAGATGTATAAACGTGTTAATCAGTTGGTACTAAAGCTGAAGCGCCAAATTGATAACGGCGAAGATGGAGATCGTCGTGTTATTAGCGATCCAGGTCATTTTACGGTGGATGAAAAATCACGTCAGGTTGAATTGACTGAAGATGGCCATCAAAAAGTAGAAGATTTATTAATTCAAGCTGGATTGCTGCAAGCAGATCAAAATCTTTACGCGGCGAATAATCTTTCGTTATTGCATCACGTCAACTCTGCGCTGCGCGCGCATGCACTTTTTCATCTCAATGTGGAATACATTGTGCAGGAAGGGCAAGTAGTGTTAATTGATGAGCACACTGGTCGTACTATGCCGGGGCGTCGCTTATCGGAAGGTTTACATCAGGCAATTGAAGCTAAAGAAGGTGTTGCGATTCAAAGCGAAAGTCAAACACTTGCGTCTACTACCTTTCAAAATTATTTCCGTCTCTACCCAACCTTATCCGGTATGACCGGTACGGCTGATACCGAAGCCTATGAGTTTCGTGAAATTTATGGCTTGGACGTGGTGGTAATTCCTACCAATAAAACCGTACAGCGTTTGGATATGAACGATAAGGTTTTTTTATCGCTCGAAGAAAAATATCTCGCCATTGTTGAAGATATTAAATTATTTCAAGCCAAAAATGCTCCCATTCTGGTAGGTACGGCATCGATTGAAACATCGGAAGAAATGTCGCGTCGCTTGACTGCTGCTGGTATTAAACACCAAGTGCTCAATGCGAAATTCCATGCGCAGGAAGCCGAAATTATTGCTCAGGCCGGACGTCCGGCTACGGTAACTATCGCCACCAATATGGCTGGTCGCGGTACCGATATTGTGTTGGGTGGTCGTTGGGAGTCTGATATTGCGAAGTTGGAAAACCCAACACCAGAACAAATCGCAGCAGTTAAAGCTGAATGGAAAATTCGCCATGAAACCGTGTTGGCTGCGGGCGGGTTACATATTATTGGTACCGAGCGTCATGAGTCGCGTCGTATCGATAATCAGTTGCGCGGTCGTGCGGGCCGTCAAGGCGACCCTGGGTTAACGCGTTTTTATTTATCATTAGAAGATAACTTAATGCGTATTTTTGCATCCGAGCGCGTGCGTAATTTTATGCAGGCATTGGGGATGGAAAAAGGAGAGGCAATTGAGCACCGCATGGTTAACAACGCTATCGAAAAAGCGCAGCGTAAAGTGGAAGGGCGCAATTTTGATATCCGTAAACAATTACTTGAGTTTGATGATGTTGCCAATGATCAACGTCAGATTATTTATCATCAGCGCAATGAGTTGTTAGATGCGGATTCAATTCGCGACACCATTACTGCGGTGCGTGAAGAAGTGGTTGATGATTTGGTAAGTGAGTTTATTCCACCACAATCAATTGAGGATCAATGGAATATTTCTGGCTTGGAAAAGCAAATCGAAAGCGATTATGGTCTGCGTTTGCCCATCGCCAAATGGCTGGAAGAGGATACTCGCCTGCATGAAGAAACCTTGCGCAAGAAAATCCTTGCTGAAATTCAGGGTGCATATGATGCGAAATGCGAGCGTGTTGGCGAAATAATGTTTGAGATTGAAAAGCAAGTAATGTTGCAGGTGTTGGATAATGCTTGGAAAGATCACCTTGCCACTATGGATCATCTGCGTCAGGGAATTAATTTGCGCTCTTATGCGCAAAAAAATCCAAAGCAGGAATATAAGCGTGAAGCATTTGAGCTGTTCCAAAGTTTATTGATGACGGTAAAGCGAGAAACTGTTCATTTGATGGCGCGGGTTGAACCTATTTCACGCGAGCAAATGGAAGAGATGGAAAATCAACGTCGCGAGGAATTAGCTCGTCAAAAAATGCAGCTGCGTCATGATGAGCTCTCTTCCTTGGGGCAACCTGAAGAGCCTCGGGCAATGCCACAAAACCAAGTGGTGCGCGAAGGTCGTAAGGTGGGGCGCAACGACCCATGCCCTTGTGGCTCTGGGAAAAAATTCAAAAGTTGTCACGGTGCTTTAGAGTAATGTTTTCCACCAGAGCCTCGCAATTGCGAGGCTCTGTGCATTTGGCTAGGCTTTCTTATTAGAAAATTGATTCTGAACAAATATCGAGATTTATATTATGGCCGTAGGTGAATATCCGTTTCCGCACATGCATCCAGTAAAGGGTGTGAAATTAACCGCAGTGAGCGCTGGTATTAAAAAAGTCGGTCGCCGCGATGTGGTTTTATTTGAGCTGGCCGAAGGCAGTAGTGTTGCCGGTGTGTTTACAAAAAATGCCTTTTGCGCGGCACCGGTGACTGTCTGCAGAGAACATTTGGCGGCACAGCCTATTCGCTTTTTGATAATCAACTCGGGCAATGCCAATGCCTGTACTGGCGAGCAAGGCTTGCTGGATGCTAAGGCGACCTGCGCTGCAATTGCTGAGCGCGCGGGAGTTAAACCTGAGCAAGTCCTGCCCTTTTCAACGGGTGTTATTGGCGAACCATTGCCGGTGCAAAAAATTATTGCGGTAGTGCCTGAGGCCTTGGAAAAGGCGAATGAAAATGCCTGGGAAGATGCGGGCGCTGGCATTATGACCACCGACACACGCCCCAAGGGTTTTAGTCAGCAGTTTGAATATCAGGGCCAGCTGATTACCGTTAATGGTATCTCCAAAGGCGCGGGCATGATTAAGCCCAATATGGCGACCATGCTCGGTTATATCGCCACTGATGCAAAAGTTTCGCAAGAATTGCTGCAAGAGTTAGCGCGTGAAGCTGCCGATAAATCGTTTAATCGCATTACTATTGATGGCGATACCTCGACTAACGACTCTTGCATTTTAATTGCTACCGGTCAGGTGGATCTGCCCGAGGTGAATACTGCCAGTGGCGAACTCTACGAAAAATTGCGTGAAGTTATTCTCGCTGCGCATGTGCATCTTGCTAAAAGCATTGTTAGTGATGGCGAAGGCGCAACCAAGTTTGTTACGGTTGCAGTCAGTGGTGGTGCTAATCGCGATGAGTGTTTGGATGTCGCCTATGCCGTGGCGCATTCACCCTTAATTAAAACTGCACTTTTTGCTTCAGACCCTAACTGGGGGCGCATTGTGGCGGCAATTGGTTATGCTGGTGTGCCTGATTTGGATGCAACCAAAGTTCGTGTACATTTGAACGATACGCTAATCGTTGAAAACGGCGGCCGTGCAAAAACCTATACGGAAGAGCAGGGGCAAGCGGTGATGAGCCAGGCTGAAATTGCGATTAATATCAATTTGGGCCGCGGCGATTTTGCTGAAACTGTGTGGACGACCGATCTCTCCTATGAATATGTTCGCATCAATGCGGACTACCGCTCTTAATTGTTTCGCATTTCATCGTGACTAAATTGCTGCATGTTGCCGTTGGGGTGATTGTGAACACTGACGGCAAAATTCTTATCGCCAAACGCCCGCTAAGCGCCCATCAAGGTGGTTTGTGGGAGTTTCCTGGCGGTAAGGTCGATGCTGGCGAAACAATCGAGCAAGCGCTCGTGCGTGAATTGCATGAAGAGCTTGCGATTAATGTGCTCGCCAGTCAGCCGCTTATTCAAATTCGCCATCACTACCCAGATAAATCCGTTTTGCTGGATGTGCACAAAGTCACCCAATTCTCGGGTATTCCGGTGGGCAACGAAGGTCAGCCTGTTCAGTGGGTAGATGCCAAGGCACTGCCGAACTTTGAATTTCCCGCTGCGAATCGCCCGATTATTTCTGCGATTAATCTGCCGGAAAAATATCTGATAACCGGTACCTATCGCGATGAAGATGATTTTATTGCGCGATTAAACAAGGCGTTGGCACAAGGCTTATCTATAGTGCAGCTGCGTATTGCCGATTTTAATTTGAATACCCATCAGTCGTTGCTGAATAAGACGCTGGCGGCAGTTAACCAGGCCAGTGCTCGCTTGGTAGTTAATTGCTCGCTTGCTGAATTTGCTCGAATCGTAGCTTTTCTCCCCGAGCAAAATCTGGGGTTGCATCTCAATAGCCATCATGCTGCGGCTATACATCAACGGCCTGTTGCACCAGAGGTGTTGCTTGGTGTTTCCTGTCACAACGCAGAAGAGATTATTCATGCACAACAGATAGGTGCAGACTATCTCGTCTTATCGCCGGTATTGCCGACCAACTCCCATCCATCGGTGCAGTCATTGGGCTGGGAACTGTTTTCCACGCTTGTAGAGCAATCAAACGTCCCTGTGTATGCTTTGGGTGGGGTTGGCGACGAGCATTTAACTGTTGCGCGCTCGTGCGGCGCACAGGGTGTTGCGGGCATTAGTGCTTGGTGGTAGCTGGTCGGTGAAAGGTAGAAGTTGCGCTCTGAGTTCAGTAGGGCAGCGATTACTGATGCTGTTCATCCTCTGAATTAATATCCAAATTGTCCCCCGCGATGCGATGGTTTTCGCTCGCCCATTCACCTAAATCAATCAGGCGGCAGCGATCGCTGCAGAAGGGGCGATGAGGAAAATCATCATTCCAGAGCACTGTCTTTTTACAGCTGGGGCAGGCGAGTTTGAGTGATGTCAGATCAGAGTCGGGCGATGTGCTGTGCATAATGAGTCAGTTTGTTTGAGTGTGTGATTTTACGCTGGACTGGGCCAATTCAAGATAAAGTTGATGCAGCCGTTCAACTTGGCTTTCCAAGGCGTCAATACTGCCGTGGTTTTCAATAATATCTGTCGCTCTTGCGCAACGCGCTTGGCGCGTGAGCTGGGTTTGCATAATGGCTTTGATTTGCGCCTCGTTGTTTTTGTCGCGCTGAGTGGCGCGCTCCAATTGCAGTTGCTCGCTAGTATCGATTACTAAAATGCGATCCACTAATTGATATTGTTGTGTTTCCAGTAACAGTGGCGACGCAAGAATCGCGTAGGGGCTGGTTGCATTGGCAAGTTGGCGGCGAATTTCGGCGTTAATAACCGGGTGCAATAGGGCTTCGAGCCAGTGTTTTTCTGCCGGGTCGGCAAAGATAATGGCGCGCAGCTTGGCGCGGTTGAGATTGCCAGCGTCATCAAGAATGTCTGCGCCAAAGTGAGCGGCAATCTCTGCTAATGCCGGCTTTCCTTGTGCAACTACTTCGCGCGCGACTATATCCGCATCAACAACCTGTATACTGCGCGCGATGAATCTGTTGCTTGCTTCAGACTTGCCGCTGCCAATGCCGCCTGTGAGCCCAATAATCAGAGGCATTTATACCACCTAGTGGGCGACAAACAGTTTTAAATAGGATTGATTGATGGTATCGCCCCAGATAAAGGCAATCCAGCCGGCGATGGCTAGGTAGGGGCCAAAGGGAATGGGGATATTTTTATCGCGACCACGAATAACAATCATGCCGATACCAATCACTGCGCCCACAAGCGACGATAGCAAAATAATCTGTGGCAACATTTGCCAGCCCATCCAGGCACCGAGCGCGGCGAGTAATTTAAAATCGCCGTAGCCCATGCCCTCTTTACCCGTCAGCAGTTTAAAGAGTTTATACACCGACCAGAGCGCCAAGTAACCCGCTATTGCCCCCCAGAGTGCGCTGGGTAAATCCGTAAATGCGCCAAAACTATTGGCGATTAAGCCGAGCCAAAGCAGGGGAAGGGTAATATCGTCTGGCAGTAAATAGGTATCAAGGTCGATCATGGTCAAGGCGATAAGCGACCAAGTAAATATAAGTGCCGCCAAGCCACTCCACTTGACCCCTACATAATAAATAACCGCAACCGACAATAGCCCGGTTACCAGTTCAATAATAGGGTAGCGAGGCGATATGCCGGTCTTACAATTGGCGCATTTACCGCGCAGAAATATATAGCTAATAATGGGAACATTTTCCCAAGGTTTTATCTTGTGGCCGCAGTGGGGGCAGCGAGAAGCAGGAACCATTAAATTAAACGGTTCCTGCTTTGCATTGTTATTGGGGAGAGACGCTATATCGCCATCATTGGCTAAGAAATCGCGACATTGATTTTGCCAGTCCCGCTCCATCATCTTGGGCAGACGATAAATAACAACGTTTAGAAAACTACCGACGAGCAAGCCTAAAACCAAGGTGCAAGCCAAACCTACCAGCGGATAGGCTTGCAGAGATGAAATAAATGTCACGTTTATACAACCGCACCGAGTTGGAAAATAGGGAGATACATAGCAATCAACAGACCGCCCACTAAAACACCGAGTACAGACATGATGATGGGTTCTAGCAGAGAGGTTAGGGTGTCCACCATATTATCTACGGCTTCTTCGTAATAAACTGCTACCTTATCCAGCATTGCATCCAAAGCGCCGGATTCTTCGCCAATAGCGGCCATTTGTATCAATAATGTTGGAAAAATTGCGCGAGCTTTGAGTGCAGTATTCAGCTGTATGCCGGTTGATACATCTTCGCGAACTTTTATTATCGCATCAGAGTAGATTTTATTGCCCGCTGCACCGGCTACGGACGTCAGTGCATCAATAAGCGGTACACCTGCAGCAAATGTGGTGGCAAGTGTACGTGCGAAACGAGCCATTACAGATAGGTAAAGAATCTTACCTATAATGGGTAATTTGAGAAGATATTTGTCTATTGCATATGCCACTGCTGATGAGCGGCGAGCGGCTTCTCTAAAGAGAAAAAATCCCCCAATCATCCCAACAAGTATTATTAACCAGTATGCCTGCGCAAGCTCTGATAGGTGTAAAACAAATAAGGTAAAGGCCGGAAGTTCGGCGCCAAAACCGCTAAATGTTTCTGCGAATTGCGGTACAACCTTAACGAGCAGTATGCCTGTGACAACAATGGCCACAATCACAACTGCGATGGGATAAGTCAGTGCTTTTTTGATCTTGGCTTTTAATGCTTCGGTTTTTTCTTTATAGGTGGCAATTCGGTCGAGCATGGTTTCAAGAGCACCGGCTTGTTCACCAGCGTCAACAAGGTTGCAGAATAATTCATCAAAATATTTGGGATGATCTTTTAATGAGTTTGCAAAACCTCCGCCTGCGGCAACGCTGTCTCTAATTTGCAGGACGAGTTTTTTCAAGTTTGGATTTTCAAGTCCGTCTGCAACTATGTCGAATGCCTGAACCAGTGGAACACCAGCTTTCATCATGGTGGCCATTTGGCGAGAGAACACGGCGATATCAGCGGGTTTAATCGCTTTACCGCTAGACCCAAATAAAGGTTTTGCCTTTTTTGATACGGATCGCGCCGTGATACCTTGTTTGGCTAGTAGGGTTTTAACAATCGTTGGGCTGCCACCATTGATCTCTCCCTGAATTTTATTGCCTTTTTTGTCTACGCCTTTGTACACGTAGGTGTTGGTAGTAGGGACGGATTTTACTTTTGGCTTGTTGGCCTTACTACTAACTGCGCTAGTCGTTTTGCTGGTTGTTGTTAATGCCATGGAATTAATCCTTGGTGACTCGGTTGGCCTCTTCGAGGCTGGTTAATCCCATTGCAACTTTGCGCAATGCGGATACCCTAAGGTTATTGAAGCCGGCTTCCTTAGCGGCACGCGCAATTTGAAGTGAATTGCCGCCTTCCATTATAAGGTTGGCGATCAGCGGGGTGATGCGAACTACTTCATATACCCCAACCCGTCCTTTATAACCTCCGTTGCATTTTTCACAGCCAACAGGGTGAAAGAGTTGGAATTCTGCGCGCGGAATACCTATTTCGTCAAATCCCTCCGCCGTAAGAATGTCTGCCGGAATATCTGTTGCTACTTTTTTGCACGCTGGACATAAGCGGCGCGCAAGACGTTGCGCGATAATCAAGCTAACACTGGTGGCAACGTTAAAGGCAGGGACGCCCATATTAAGCAGACGAGTTAAGGTTTCAGGTGCGGAGTTTGTGTGAAGCGTAGATAAAACCAAGTGACCGGTTTGCGATGCTTTAATTGCTATCTCGGCGGTTTCCAGATCGCGAATCTCACCTACCATGATGATGTCCGGGTCTTGCCGCAAAAATGAGCGCAGTGCTTCTGCAAAAGTGAGACCCACTCGTGAATTCATTTGTACTTGGTTGATGCCCTCGAGGTTAATCTCTACGGGGTCTTCAGCTGTCGAGATATTTACTTCGTGGGTATTCAATATATTAAGCCCGGTGTAGAGCGATACTGTCTTACCACTACCCGTGGGGCCAGTTACGAGAATCATTCCTTGTGATTGAGCTAAAGCATCCATAAATAATTGTTTTTGGAAATCTTCATAACCCAGTGCATCGATGCCCAATTTTGCTGAGCTTGGGTCAAGGATACGCAGTACGATTTTTTCACCAAACAGTGTTGGGAGTGTATTCACACGAAAATCGATAGCCCGCGTTTTGGATACTTTTAGTTTAATCCGGCCATCTTGCGGCAGGCGGCGTTCGGAAATGTCCATTTGCGACATAACCTTCAGGCGAGCCGCCATCCTTCCTGCTAAGTTAACTGGGGGGCGGGACATTTCAGTCAATACACCGTCGGTGCGAAAACGAATGCGGTAGGACTTTTCATAAGGCTCAAAATGGATATCAGAAGCGCCTATTTTGATTGCATCCAGAAGCACCTTATTAATGAATTTCACTATGGGGGCTTCATCTGCCTCTGCCGTATCATCGTCACTGGTGGTTTCATTAACTGATTGGATGTCCAAGTCATCCATATTGTCATCTAGTCCGCCGAGCGCATCTCCAAGCGTCTCTTCTTGGGATGTGAGGTATTTCTCTATTGCGGCTTTTAATTTGTCAGCCTCGACCAGCACCGCCTCAGTGTTGATGCCCGTATTAAATTTTATTTCATCTAATGCGTGTAAGTCAGTCGGGTCTGTAACGGCAAGAAACAAGCGGTTTCCGCGGCGCGCTATAGGCAGCGTCTGATGTTTGCGAATCAGTTTTTCATCAACGAGTTTTAGTGGGATGGTATCTTTATTTAAGGAGTCCAGATCAAAAACAGGAGAGCCGAATTCTTCTGAAGCTATGCGCGCAATGGTGCGTGCATCCAGCAATCCTCTTGATACCAACAATTGAACGAAAGGAACCCCTTCTTTTTTTGCCATGGTTACCGATTTGCTGGCGATATCAAGCTCCAGCAGATTATCGGCCACCAAGCGTCGCGCCAGGCCATTAAGTAAGGGAGCAGATTGTGTCGTCATGTGTATCCAGCCTGCTTAAATGCGGAGGTGTGAGCGTGAATGCTTGTAATAGTAACCTAACTTTAGCAGTTGTTAATGCCTAGGGAGTAGTTTTGGTTGTTATCAACAGACTTGCCGCGCACGACGGGGTTGCGACAAAAATTGTCACTTTTGTTGTTTTTACGTCGCTCTGAAGGCGGTTGTTTTTATGTATTTTGAGCGTGCTGAGGCCTCCCGTGCCCTTAAAACAGCGGTGACTCAGCCGATTACTCTAGTTGGCATAACGCTTGCTCCTCCTTAAATGTTATTAACAAAAATGCTTTTTACCAACTTTAACTTTCTCGGAGTTTTTATGAAAAAGTCAGTACAGCAAGGTTTTACCCTTATCGAATTGATGATCGTAGTTGCGATCATCGGTATTTTGGCTGCTGTAGCGCTGCCGCAATATCAAACCTACGTGGCTAAATCGCAAGCTGCTCGTGTAATGACCGAAATTGGTTCTCTTAAAACTATTGTAGAAACATGCTTGTTGGAAGGAAGAACTACTCCGGTTGACAGTACTGGCGATGCGACAGTTGCAACTAACTGTGTTATTGGTTTTGGTGGAAGTACTTTACTGGGTGTTAAGATCCCTGGCACCGCTCCAACTGGTACTGGCTCTGTTGATGTAACTATTACTGCAGCTACCGGTGTGGTTGAAATGAAAGGCACATTTGGTAATAGTGCAGCGGCAGCTCTGGTTGGTGAATCTGCAGGTACATTAACTTGGGCTCGCGATACCAACGGTTCTTGGACTTGCAGTTCAACTGTTGATGCTAAATATGCTCCTAATGGTTGTGGTAAAGCCGCTGCTGCTGCTGAATAATCGATAAATATCACAGCGAGAGCCACCTTCGGGTGGCTTTTTTTATTTATGAAATCAAAACTTATCGAGTATTTTTTTACTGCGTTGACTATTTCCGGGGGCTTTTGGTTTTATTTCCAGATAGATACTTACCCTTATAAGGTGGCTCGCTGGTTTCAGCCCATAGAAGCTAAGCTAGTCTCTGTGACCGCAAAAAACTGTTCACCTAAAGCATCTTGGTTAAATCTATTTGTCGATCATTCGGTATCACGTCAGGGGGCTTACTCTACACAGGTGGGTTTTCTGAGTGTGGAAAATATGTCGTCGCATTGTGAAATTGGTTATAAAGATAAGCTGTTTGGTATTCAGGTAAGTGCAGATCATCGATATCGCTATGCAAGTACAAGCAAGCTCATAACTACAGCTACAGTTTTTAATCTAATACGTCAGGGTAATATTAAGCTGGACGATACTCTGGTGAGCTTTTTCCCTGAGCTAACTCGATTTAAAGACGAACGTATTGCTCACATCACTATTGCGCATTTGTTGAACCATAAAGCAGGTTTTAACCGCTTGACGCTCAGTGGCGACCCTATGTTTCTGCGCCGTAACAAACCTTGGTGCCCACACAACTTAAGTGAATTGCAGACGCTGACGTTGGCTGTTAATCCGGGGGAAAAACAAATTTATTCCAATCTCGGGTATTGTTTGCTAGGAGAAGTCATTCATCGTGTCACGGGCGAACCTTACCGTAATGTTGTACAACGTGAATTTTCACTGCCTAAGCGCGGTATTAAATTTATCAATGACTTTTATTATGCCGACGAAGTGAAATATGACTATCGTTATGAAGAGTGGTTTAACGATTCTTATTTGAAGTTATTTGATTTTGAAGCAATCTCATCGTCCGCAGGGCTATCCGGCTCAGCAATGGCCTTGGCGCAATTGTTGTGGGATATACACCATAGTGATGGTTCGTCGCCTTTTTCGATAAAGAATCCAGCAGTTGATTGTGATCTACAAAAAGTAAACGGCTGTCTGAGTTTTGGTGTCAATCATTATCGGCCAGAAAAGTACGGTATCACGCTGCATTATCATCAAGGTTATTTGCCTGGCTCTACATCGGTGGCAGTTATCGACAGTTTTGGCGGTGTAACTGTGCTGGTGAAAAGTGGTGCCGATCGCGACCAGCAAAATCCAGAGAACGAGTGGATACGGTGGATTTATAAACGCTTGAGTTTGTATTACACCCTGCAAGGGAAGCTGCCTATATTAAGTTCTCAACAGTTAAATTAACGGCAACTATATTTTTTTAAGAGTGTTGATATGAAGTTTCGGTTGTTGTGTTTCGCTTCTCATTTGGCTGTGTCATTTGTTGTTGCTCTCTGTGCATTATTTGTAGTGTTCTCTCTCTGGTACCCTGCGCCTTTAGATAAGGCTTTGGGTGTTGTGAGTATATTTTTACTATTGTTGGTTGTTGATGTAATTGTCGGTCCGTTGTTAACGCTGTTAGTTGCCAAGCAAGGTAAAAAAACCTTAAAAATGGATTTGCTAACTATTGGGCTTATTCAGTTTCTGGCGCTTGCTTATGGTTTGTATACAGTCGCACAAGGGCGCCCCGTATGGCTGATATACGATTCTGGCCATTTTGAGGTCGTTCAGGCTTATGAGGCGGTCTTGGATTCAAATGATGCGTCTTCATCAAGGGGGTTTCGTTTGGGCTTGACTGGCCCGGTATGGGGCGCTTTAGCAAATTCGGTACCTTCATCTATTGCAAAAGGTGATGCCTATTACAGGGGTGAATTTTTGCAAGCTTACGATGAAAAAGTTGCGGGGATTGCTGGCGTTCGCTCGCTTCCGTTAGCGGTACTCAAGCGCTTTAATGATCCTGCGAAGGTGGATTTGATATTGAGTGCTTATCCGGAAGCGAACGGGTTTGTGCCTATGGCGGCGAAACAAAAGTCCTTATCTGTGTTAATTGATAAGGGGGTGGGCAGGCCAGTTGCTATAGTAGATTTGTCCCCTTGGTAGTTGGCACGTATTTGTTATCTTTACTTTTATGGTTATTGATCCGATGCAGTTGCTCAGATCCTTGCTGCGCTGCAGCGAATGTGACAAAAAATGACATCATGTGACCCACTCTACAGGCAGCACAGCTAAAAATGGATTACTAGTTGTTAACTCTGGATGTTAGTCACTGATTTTTAAAGTTTTTTGGACTTGGTTTAAATCTTGCTGCAGCACAAGGAAGCAACTTTTTTGCAGGAACTTAATTATGAAGAACTCTTTTTCAAGTGGCTTTACGCTAATTGAATTGATGATTGTAGTTGCAATCATCGGTATTTTAGCTGCTGTAGCTCTGCCTTCTTATCAAACATATGCAGCTAAATCACAAGCATCTAGAGTAATGGCAGAAGCTGCAGCGGTGAGAGCGTTGGTTGAAACCTGTATCAATGAGGGCGCGCTGGTAGTTGGCTCCGCAGACGATGAGTGTGACCCTGGCGCTGTGGGTTCTACACTTATCGATGGAGCCTCGCAGACAGCCGCTATTTTGCCTCCTGGTACCGGCGTCCCGCAGGTTGCGATTGCCGCTGATGGGGGGGTGACAATTGTGGCTACATTTGGAAATAATGCGACCACTGTCTTTATCGGTGAGAATCTAACTTGGGCACGCACAGCAGGCGGGACATGGAGCTGCTCTACTACGATAGGTGTCATGTATCGTCCTAAAGGCTGTGACTTGTGATCTAAATTAATCGCATTGATAAATCCACCGCCAGGCAATGCTTGGTCAGCGCACCAATAGAAATAAAATCCACGCCGGTTTCCGCTGTTGGAACTAATGTCTGCGCGTCAATATTTCCTGATGCTTCAAGTTTTGCTCTTCCGGCATTTATCGCCACTGCTTTTTTCATATCTTCAATACTGAAATTATCCAGCATGATGATGTCGGCTCCGGCTTCCAGTGCTTGATTTAGTTCAGTAAAACTTTCTACTTCTACTTCAACCGGTTTTTCTGGGGCGATGACTCTGGCGTTAGCCACTGCGTTAGCAATTCCATTGCAGGCTGCAATGTGGTTTTCTTTAATTAAAAAGGCATCGTATAGGCCAATGCGATGATTGTGGCAGCCGCCGCAGGCTACTGCATATTTTTGCGCGCTGCGCAGACCGGGGATGGTTTTGCGAGTGTCGAGCAGTTTCACCTGAGTGTGCGCTACTAGCGACGCATACTGGCTGCTAATCGTCGCGGTGCCAGATAAGGTTTGTACAAAGTTCAATGCGGCACGCTCACCTGTCAACAGGCTGCGAGCGCTGCCTTTCAGCGTGAACAAAGCGCTATTGGCTGCTGCGCGTTGCCCATCCTCTATGTGCCAGATTATGTGAACTTGTGGATCGAGTTGACGAAACACTTCCTCTACCCAAGCCTTACCGCAAAAAATGCACTCTTCGCGAGTAATGATATTCGCCTCGGCGATTTGCCCGGCTGGAATTAGCTGCGCGGTGATGTCGCCCGAACCTATGTCTTCGGCAAGCGCCATCGCCACGTTTTTGGCTATGTCGTCAATGAGGTTAGGTATGCTTTTACTAAATGTAGGATTCATGGTGTCGAATAATTAAACAATGTGTGGTTGATTGTGGCCATTTATGGCGCGGAAGTGTTCGGCTAATTCCAAAACATACTTAAAAAACCATAAGATAACGTATTGGTTATAGCCTTTTGTGATATGTCTCTCGATCTTATCATTTGCTTACTTGGAGTGTCTTGCCCTTAGTTATACTCAAGTTACGCAAGTTTTTACTAATGGTAATCCGCCATGTCCGAACAGATGAAATCCGACCCCAAAAAGGTTGTCCATTTAAACGTAGAGCGCAATTCCACCGCTAACTCCCAAGTGGCACTTGCTCGCTTGCCTGCGGCTATGCATACCTTGCGCGATAAGGCGCGGCAGCAGCTGCAGCTTTTTTTGCGTGAGTTGTTCGATAAGGTCGATGATGCCATGTTTGAGTTGGCTGACAAAGCTAATAACAACCATGACCAAAATATCTTTTTTGATTCCATGCGCGAAGTACGTATTCGTCGCCGTGCGATGGAAGCTTCTTTTTTTCGCAGTATCGATATAGGTTTTGCGCAATTGCTTGACCCAACGGCTTATCGCGACGAGCAACAAGCTCCCGATAAGTCCTTGTCGCTGGATGATTTGTCTCTGGTTAAAAACGATGAACTGGAAGAGATGGTTGCGGTTGATGGCATGGTCAACAAGGCCAATGAGCAATTCGCCGAGCCCATTCAGCATTTGACTCTGCGTATCGATCATTTGGTGCCGACCAAGGTTTACCAAAAAAATAATCCTCTAGGTGTGGACGTGATCTGCAATGCCTTTACGGATGCAACCAAGGCATTGAGTATTGATGTAAAAGCCAAGTTGGTGTTGTTTAAATTGTTCGACAACATTGTAATGACCAAACTCGGTAAACTTTTTGATGTACTCAATCAAACCTTAATCGATGCCAATATTTTGCCGTCGCTAAAACAGGACGTGCGGGTTAAACGCTCTCCAGCTTCTTCGAGCGCGGATCTCTATGGCCAAGGTATCAGCGCCCAATATGGTTTAGGTGGGCAACAAGCGGGCGCGGAAACAGGTGGCCTGAATCAGAGTTATGACGAGCAAACCAATCAGGTTTTGCATCACTTGCGCGATTTACTGGGCGCTAATCGTAGTGCGCCCCGAGCTCAGTTGCCAGGCGAAGAAATTACCACGCGGGATTTGATTAAAATTCTGTCGCTGGCGCAACAACAAAATACCACCAATAATTCTATTGCGAGTGGCGCTCCTACCAATTTGCGCAACTTATTGACAGATTTACTGCGCAATGAAACCCAAACTGCGGCCGCTATTAATCAGGTTGATGATGATGTAATCAATTTGGTTAGCATGATGTTTGAGTTCATTTTGGATGACCGCAATCTTGCTGCGCCGATGAAAGCGCTTATTGGCCGCTTGCAAATCCCAATGGTTAAAGTGGCAATTGCGGACAAAGCCTTTTTTAGCAAAGGCGGTCACCCTGCGCGTCGGTTATTGAATGAAATGGCAATGGCTTGTTTAGGCTGGCAGGAATCCAGCGAGGAAAATCAACGCAAAGACAGCCTCTTTAATAAGATGGAAGAAACGGTACGCGCGATCCTCACCGATTTTGATACAGATATGAGTATCTTTGATCGCTTGCTGGTGGATTTCCGTTCGTTCCTTGACAAAGAAAAACGCCGCGCCTCCATTCTTGAGCAGCGCACCATTGATGCTGAAGATGGCAAAGCAAAATCTGAGCGTGCACGGGCGCAGGTGGATGCAGAGTTGAATCGTATCTGTGCGGGGAAAGAGCTGCCCTTGGCGGCAACAAAACTGCTGCGTGAAGCATGGGCGAATGTCATGTTTATTACTTCGCTTAAACAGGGTGTAGAAAGTGACGAGTGGCGCAGCAACTCTGTAACAGCACAGCAGCTGGTGTGGAGTGTGACGGCCACGATGGACAAGGATAATCGCCAAAAGTTATTAAAGCTGGTTCCTGAGTTGTTGCAAAAATTGCGTACCGGGTTGGAAAGTATTTCATTCAGCCCCTTTGAAACGACCAACTTGTTTAAGCAATTGGAAGTTGCTCATTTGGCGCGCTTGCGCGGCGAAGTGAAGCCTCAGGGTGATGCTGCTGCATCGGCGCCGTCGGTAGACAATGCTGCGAAGGCAAGTGAGATGGCTGCTAAAAGTGCCATGTTGAAAGCCGTTATGGCGGACTCACCAAAAGTTGCGCAACAAATCGTCAATGCAGCTGTGCCAGAAGCTAAGCAACAAAGTAATTCAGTGCCACCAGTTGATCCATCGCCCGAGCCATTAGTCGCAACAGTCGTGGACTCATCACCTGTAAGCCAAGCTGTAATTGAATCGGACGAGACGATTGCCGCTCAGCCAATTGAACCGACAGTTACTGCAGAAGTGAGTACGGTTTCGCAAGCAGTAGGTGAGGTTGTTACTGTAGACGAAACTGTCAGTAAACCTGTTCAGGCGGATCCACAGCATTTGGCGTTGGTAAACAATATTACCCAAGGCACTTGGTTTGAAATGCAGGGCGAGGCGGGTGAAAAGTACCGCTGTCGTTTAGCAGCAATTATTCGCTCGGTTGGAAAATATATTTTTGTAAACCGCTCCGGTATGAAGGTCGCAGAAGAAAGTCGTGAGAGTTTGGCGATTGCATTGCAAACCAAACGATTGACAATTTTAGATGACGGCATGTTGTTTGATCGTGCGCTGGAGGCGGTAATTGGTACCTTGCGCGAGCAGCGCACACTAAATTAGTTTCTCCTCAGATGCTTACCCGGCCTTGCGCCGGGTTTTTTATATCTTGCGTTGTAAAGAGTTTAGATTGCTTCCAGTACCACTAATGTTTGCCCCGCCTGCACGCGCGCGCCATCGGCTTTTAACAAATGCGTTACTTTGCCCGCACTGCTGGCGGTGATATTAATTTCCATTTTCATGGATTCTAAAATCAGTAACACGTCGCCCGCTTTTACTGTTTGCCCAACCTTTACTTGGGTTTGCCAAACACTGCCAGAGACTGAGCTGTCTATGCGGATGGCATCTTCCGGTAATTCGGTTTCTGTGCTTTCTTCTGCAATTTCTTCCTGCACATAATTGAACTGTCCGTCGGCATGCCAGCGTGCCAGTTCATCCTCAAAGGCCTGTTCACGCTGGGCGGTAAAAGCGCTGATGGAGTCCTGATTGGCCGCCAGAAAATCCTGATACTCGCTTAAGCTGAAATGGCTTTCTTCAATCTTGATTGGATAGCGCCCCTGGGGGAAGTCGCGGCGAATTTGCTGCAGCTCATCGCTACTCACTTCATAAAAACGAATTTGATCAAAAAAGTTGAGCAGCCAAGGTTGTTTAAATTCCTTGGTCTGGCGATAGCGATTCCACATTTGCAATGTGCGCCCGACAAATTGGTAGCCACCCGGGCCTTCCATGCCATAGACACACAAATAAGAACCGCCGATACCCACGGAATTTTCTGCCGTCCAGGTGCGCGCTGGATTGTATTTGGTAGTTACCAAACGATGGCGCGGGTCAACCGGTGTGGCGACCGGCGCACCCAAATATACATCGCCTAAGCCCATCACCAAATAAGAGGCGCTGAACAGAATATTTTTTACTTCGGCGATGGAATCCAAGCCATTAATGCGGCGAATAAATTCTAAATTACTCGGGCACCAGGGCGCATTGGCGCGCACTGATTGCATGTATTTTTGAATTGCCAATTGACAGGCCTCGTCATCCCAGCTCAAGGGAATGTGCACAATGCGTGAGGGCACACTCAGTTGCGCTAGCTGCACAATTAATTCGCGCTCAGCGCGTTCAAGGTGGGCTAATAATTTTTCCAGCGATAATTGTTGGCTGTCGTAGTGCAGCTGTAGTGAGCGAATTCCCGGCGTTAATTCACGCAGGCCGGGCAGGGTGTTTTGCTCCAGCCATTGCATCAAAGCATGGGCGCGGAAACGCAATTTAATATCCAATTCCAGCGCGCCATATTCAACCAATAAAAAGCGATCGCCGGCGGCGCGGTAGACAATCTCTTCACCAAATTCAGCTGCCGCCAAGGTTTTTACAATGGGAGAGCTTAATTCACTGGGGCTCTGTACATCATATTGATGGGATTTCTTTTCCAGCGAACGCAAGGATTGATGTTGTGTTGCTTCAATAGCCACAGCATCCGCAATGCTCACCGGTAAAAAGCGAATTTTATCGCCCGCGCGCACCTGGCCGATTTTCCAGAGGTCGGCACTGATTACCGTTGCGGGGCAGACAAAACCACCGAGCGATGGACCGTCTGGCCCGAGAATAACTGGCATGTCGCCGGTAAAATCGACGGTGCCAAAGGCGTAAGCATTGTCGTGAATGTTGGATGGATGCATGCCCGCTTCGCCTCCGGAGCTGCGTGCCCACTCGGGTTTGGGGCCAATCAAACGTACACCGGTGCGGCTGGAGTTGTAGTGCACTTCCCAATCGGTGGTGAAAAAGGTGTTGATGTCATTGTCAGTGAAAAAATCCGGTGCACCATGGGGGCCGTAAATAACGCGCAACTGCCAGAGGTTATTAATTTGTGGTTTTAATTCATCGCTAACTATTGCTGCGTTTATTTCTGCGTTGCAATTATTTGTATCTAGCGCGAGCACATCACCGGCGCGCAATGCGCGACCGTTGTGGCCGCCAAATTGACCGAGGGTAAAGGTGGATTTTGAATTGAGATAATCCGGGCACTGAATGCCACCAGCGACGCATAAATAGCTGCGCGCACCTTGATCGGTAATGCGCCCTAATTGCAATTGCTGGCCAGCGGCGACCGAGATAATTTCATAAAGTGGAATTGCATTGCCGTCGAGTTTTGCATCAATCGCAGCGCCGGTTAAGATAATTTTTGTCGCGCAGCCGAACTTTAAGGTTGGCCCTTGCAGCGTAATTTCCAAACCTGCAGCATTTTCATCGTTATTTAACAGGCGATTGCCTAAACGAAATGAATAGCTGTCGAAGGGGCCGGAGGTGGGTACACCTACATGCCAATAACCGGAGCGGCCTGGGTAATCTTGAATGGTCGTTTGGGTGCCGCCTTGAATTACATCGATGCGCGCGGGTTGATAGACAAAGCTATTTAAATAGCGAGTGGTCATTTTTCCTTGCACCAGAGTTTGATCCTGTAACAGCGCGCGCAAATAACCAATATTGGTTTCAATACCGTAGAGATAGGTGTTGTTTAAGGCGTTTGCTAATTGCGCGAGCGCTTGTTCACGATCGCTACCGCGCACAATAATTTTAGCCAGCATAGGGTCAAAAAACGCCGGTACTTCAATGCCGCTTTCAATCCAATGATCGATACGCAGATTTTCATTTGCAGCGGGAAATTCGACTTTGCTGAGCAGTCCAGCGCAGGGTTGGAAATTTAATGCAGGGTCTTCTGCATACACACGCACTTGAATGGCGTGGCCGTTTGATGTGAGTTGATCGCGCAGGGCTTTGATGTCACCGAGATCACCTGCGGCCTGGCGCAGCATCCACTCGACTAAATCTACACCATAGACTTCTTCGGTAACACCGTGCTCCACTTGCAAGCGGGTATTCACTTCGAGGAAATAAAACTTGTCATCGAGTGAGTCGTAAATAAATTCCACTGTGCCCGCATTGCGATAGCTAACGGACGATAACAGTTGCTCTGCAGTGCGCTGCATGGCGTTGCGTTGTGCGTCGGATAAGTTGGGCGCGGGGCATTCTTCAACCACTTTCTGGTTGCGCCTTTGGCTGGAGCAATCGCGCTCACCAATGGCTACAGCAGTGCCTTTGCCATCCCCAAACACTTGCACTTCAATATGGCGCGCAGCGGCGATAAATTTTTCTAAAAATACTCCATCGTCGGCAAAATTATTTTTGCCCAAGCGTTTTACTGATTCAAATGCGCCTTCCAGATCGGCTTGGCTATTGCACAATTGCATACCAATACCGCCACCACCGGCGGTGCTTTTCAGCATGACCGGATAGCCGATTGCAGCTGCGGCGGTTACGGCTTCATCCAAACTGGTTAATAAATCTGTACCGGGGCAGAGCGGAACATTGGCGGCTTGCGCCAGTTCGCGCGCTTTGTGTTTTAAACCAAAGGTAATCATCTGCTCTGCTGTGGGGCCGATAAAAACCACACCAGCCGCTTCGCACTCGGCCACAAAACTGGAGTTTTCACTCAGAAAACCATAGCCGGGGTGAATCGCCTGGGCGCCGGTTTGCTGGGCAATGGCGATAATTTTTTTGCGGTCCAAATAGGTTTGCGCGGCTGCACCCTCGCCCAAGGAAAATGCCTCATCGGCAATACGCACATGCAGTGAATCTGCATCTGACTCGGCGTAGACAGCGACGGATTTGATATTGAGTTTTTTCAGGGTGCGGATAATACGAGTGGCAATGGCGCCGCGGTTGGCGATAAGCACTTTGGTAAACATAGTCTGCTCCGGCAGGTCGTCCCGCTGGGATTGATTACGACAATGGTCGTCCATTGAAGACATTCAATTTAAATAAAGATTAATTCCAAACAATCACTTCAATCGGCGTCGGGTTATAGCCATTGCAGGGGTTGTTCAATTGCGGGCAATTGGAAATCAGCATGACTATATCCATTTTGGCTTTCAGCTCCACATATTTTCCCGGTGCGGAAATGCCATCTTCAAAGGTGAGGCCGCCATCGCTGGTAACGGGAACGTTCATAAAAAAATTAATGTTGTGGGTGATGTCGCGTTTGCTAATACCAAATTCCGGGTGCTCGGCAATGGCGAGCATCCAGCTGTCGCGACAGGCGTGCATGCAGCGTTTTTCCAAACTGTAGCGCACAGTATTGCTCTCGGTGGCGCAGGCACCGCCGAGGGTGTCGTGGCGGCCACAGGTATCGGCGACAATTTCCAGCAATTCATTGTTGGCGTTAGACATTAATTTGGTGCCCGCCGTTAAATACAAATTGCCCTGGGTGCGAATAGTGTCCATAGCGCTGTAGCGCTCGCTCGGGTCTTTGGCGTTATAAAATAAAACGTCGGCGGCTTGGTTGCCTTCCAAATCGACAATGCGAAAAGTTTGGCCCTGTTTTATCTCGCCCAGAAAATAATCGCCCGCGGGAACATGGTGTGTTGAAAATGCGGTTTCAGGATGCAAATTGCTTTGAATATGTGACATGTGCGCGCCTCAATTATTTCGCTGATAGGTAATACAGTGCATTGTTTTGGAATCCGCGCTGGTTTTCTTCGCGGAAATTTTTGCAGTAGTCATCGTCGCTGACCGGATCTGCTTCACCCAATTCGATTTTTACTGAGGTAAAAGGGTAAGTTTCTGATTGGTTGAGCGGGTGCGGGCAGGCGTGCATCACTACGAGTGTATCCATTTCAAAACGCAGGGTGACACTATTACCGGCGCAGCGGTTTTTTGTATCAAGTTGAATGTTGCCTTGGTTATCCGCAATCACTTTACTGAACCAATTGATGTTGGCGGCCATGTCGGCGCGCCCCAAACCGTATTTGGCCAGTTCAACTAAAAAGGCATCGTAACCATTTTGCAGCCATTGATTGTGGTGGCTTTGATAATCGCGCTTGCCCCATTGCTGTTCGACTTGTGCCGCGGTGCTATTACCGCAAATGGTATCGTGCCAGTTGCCTTCGCCATTAGCAGAATGGTCTTCAACAATGGAGGCAAAAATTCGCCCCATATCGGAATATAAACAATTACCGCGTTGCAATTTAAAGGTGTGTTGGCATTTGAGGGTATCGGGCGCGTTGTAGCGCTCTAACAAATTGCGCGGGTTGTAAAACAGCATGCCCACGTTGGCGCCGCCTTCGAGATCGGTAATTTTCATTAGGCTGCCGCGGCGCAGTTCCAGCGACCAGTGGCCATTGCCGGGCAGGGTGGTGGTGTACAGCATTTTACTCATGAGTTAAAAATCCCGTGATTCTTTGATAATTGATTCTTGGACAATAGTTTGCAATTCCTGCGGCACTTCACTTTTGCGGCGAGTAACCGGCAGGTCATAGGTTATGTTCGCACCGTAGGCGCCGGGCGCTTGATTATCGCGACGCAATTTGTCGAATACCCAGAGGCGAGTGCCCAAATAAAAACCTTCGCTCAGATCGTGCGTCACCATAAAAACAGTGAGCTGATGTTCGCGCCAGAGTTCCAAAATTAATTGGTGCATATCGGCGCGAATACCTGGATCGAGTGCACCGAAGGGTTCGTCGAGCAATAAAATGCGCGGTTGGCGAATCAGTGCCTGGGCGATAGCCAAGCGCTGTTTCATCCCGCCGGATAATTCGTGTGGGTAGCGATTAATGGCATGAGTTAAACCAACGGATTCCAGCAGTGCTTTGGCTTCATCGACAACTTTACGTTTTTGGCTGCCAAATAATTTCCCCAAAAGCGGTGAGCGTTCAAACTCGCGCGCGATAATCACATTTTCCAACACGGTTAAATGGGGGAAGACGGAATACTGTTGAAAAACAATACCGCGCGATTGATCGGGTTCGCTGCGGATAGGTTTGGCATCCAGCAATAATTCCCCCGATGTTGGCGACTCCATACCCAACAGCATTTTTAAAAATGTGCTTTTGCCACAGCCGGAGGTGCCTACCATGGTAATAAATTCACCGGCGTTTACGTTTACGTTCATGCGTTCTAGCACTACGTTGTCGCCGTACTTTTTCCACAGGTTTTTTGCCTGAATCATGGGCATAGCTTTCGCTCTTTTTTCATAGAGGTATTTTTTATCAAAAGGGATAACGGTCATATGTATTCCGCATTCTTTTGCTTGTCGTTTTTGTTCAGCTGCATGGGTTTTATTTGCTAGTCAATTGATAGTGCCATGGAAAGCACTTGGTGCTGAGCTTAACTAGGAGCCAATCCACTAAAAAGGCGAGCAGGGTAATCCAGGCTACATAGGGCAGAATCACATCCATCGACATATAGCGACGCACTAAAAATATGCGATAGCCTAAGCCATCGGTAGAGGCGATGGCCTCGGCCGCAATTAAAAATAACCAACCGGCACCGAGTGATAAACGCACCGCATTAATTAAACGTGGCAGCAGTTGCGGAATTAATACACGCACTAAAATTTGCCAGGTGGATGCACCGAGAGTTTGTGCTTTGACTAATTGTTCGAGCGGAATTTCTTGTGTGCAGCGTTGAATGTCGCGTGCGATAAAAGGCGCAACACCGATAACAATTAACGCTACCTTAGACAGTTCGCCCAAACCAAATACAATAAATAACACCGGCAACAGCGCCATAGGTGGCACCAGCGAAATAACGGTAAGCAGCGGCGCTATAGGGGAATAGAGAGTGGGAATTGCACCGGTTAAGATGCCGATGGTGAAACCTAAAATCGCGGCGATAAAAATGCCGAGTGATAAACGATACAAACTGCTGAGTGTATCCTGCCAAAATAAATAGTCACCGCTGCGTTTACTCGGCTCAAAGGCAAGGTTGCTAATTGCATCGCCCATTTGCGCAAAACTCGGTAAGAGTTTGTCGTTAGCATTTTCGGCGAGGCGTGCATCGGAGGCGACTAGATAGACAACAAGCAATAGCGCAAACGGGAGAATGCCCAACAATAACTTGAGTGGTTTGGAGGGCGTGAGATTGATAAGTCTTTTCATGAATTTTTATCGCCGACTGGTTTGCTAGTTGTGTTCCTACATTAACCCCCCCCTACCCCTCCCCTTAAAAAGGGGAGGGGACTCCTGGTACTCCGCCCTTTAACAAGGGAAGGGGACTCCTGGCACCCCGCACCTTAAAAATGGGAGAGGCTTTTAGCTCCTCCCCCTTTTTAAGGGGGAGGCTGGGAGGGGGTTAGTTGTTAAAGTTTTTTATCTGCCGCCATTTGCATATAGGTCGGATCAAAACGAAGCTTTACGTTTTTCTTATCGCCATACACACCTTTGGGGCCTGCTACACCGATAAATCCTGCATCGGGTGCGCCATCACCAAGCAAACCGTGATCAAAGGAAAACTCGGCTACTTTTTGCATGGTTTTTAATAATGCATCGCTGTTGATGAGCTCCAGTGCGGCGGCGGGGGTGTAAAACATTTTGGTGCTGGCGAGCTGCGCTTCAAAACCGGCGAGGTCAGTACCGGATGCAACGGCCATTGCGGTTTTGGCGGCGGTAGCGGCTTTGTCCGATGCGCTCATCCCGCCCATAATTTCGTACCAAGCGCCGACTAATGCTTTGCCGAGTGCAGGATTGGCTTTTAATGTTTCGGTATTAACAATCATCAAATCCATAATTTCACCGGGGATTTGTGATGAATCGAATACTTTGGTGCTATTAGGTTGTGCGAGGATTTCGCTGAGCAGCGGATTCCAGGTGGTGACGGCAGTGACATCTTTGGTGCCGTAAACGGCGACCATATCGGCATCGGAGGTGTTGACGACTTTGACGTCGGACTCTTTCAGACCAACTGTTTCCAATCCACGTGCAAGCAAGTAGTGCGACACGCTGAGTTCAACCAAATTGATTTGCTGACCTTTGATTTCTTTGAGGGTTTTTGCACCCTTGAGTACAACACCATCATTACCATTGGAGAAATCGCCCACGATCAGTGCGGTTGAATCCACGCCGCCAGCCGCAGGAATAGTGAGGGCATCCATGTTAGTCATCACACAGCCATCAAATTGACCGGCGGTATATTGGTTAATGGATTCGACGTAATCGTTGATTTGCACCACTTCAATTTCGATGCCGTATTTTTCTGCCCATTTATCGACAATTTTTTGCTCGGCACCATAGCCCCAGGGCATCCAACCAACGTAAATAGACCAGCAGACTTTAAAGGGCTCGGCGGCACTGGCGACAGCGGCAGAAAAGGAGAGTGTAAGAGCGAGTAATAGCTTTGAAAGGCGGGATTGGTGCAACATGAATAACCTCCAGCGGTTTTGGTGACATCGGCGCAAGCAAATGGGAGCACTCTGGCGATTAAGCCATTCCATCTCCCGGGCTTTTATCCCGCCGTGTAACCTCAAGACAGTTACCGGCGTTTAGCCATGTGCCTGCCTTGGGAGGTCGGAAGCTCTCGGACCAGACATCAACTTGATGGTTTCAAGTGACCGGAACCCTAGCCTCCTATTAGTAAAACATTGTGTTTACAGCTTGTTGAATAGCTAAAACCACCCAGAGTGCGAATCAGTTATTACAGGTTATTTATCGCAATATGAGTGCCAATTATTTAATTTGCTGATTTTGTTGGCATTTTTGTGAATATAAGCGATAGCGGCACAAGCAGCCATGCTTTTTTGTGGTGCATATTGCTGTGCATGGCTGGTCATTTTGGTGCGTATGCTCATGGCATCGCTTGGGTGATTATCTTAAGGGGCTAAGGTCTTGCAGACTTTTAGTCGCTTTAAGTAGACATCTTTAAGGCGAATTGCGTGGATCGTGCTATTTTTAATCTAACTGTGAGCTGGTAATCGTATTGTCTGGAAGAAATCTCACAAACTGTTAAGATTGTCGCTCAGGACAACCTACGCAAAAGACGCGTTCATCTAGTCTCTAGGTTTGCAGGCTCTGATTCCAGGCGTGGCTGAAGCGTACCCAGCTTGGTAATAAAAGGCGCTAGGGAATATGAATTTCATGGAAAAACACGGAATAATTATGCATAACTCAGGCTTACCTGGCTCTGAATCTAACAAGTCCTCTCCGTATTCTGCGGTGGCTATGTCGGAGCAACTGGTTATTCAACATTTAAAACATTGCCGCGATTTAACTCGCGGTTTTGCCTACCGCGTTTTCCCTAATTTTTGGCGGCAGTGGTGCAAACAGGTGTTGGAGATTGCCGAGCAGGCCAAATCCAATAAAGACCAGATTGCACTCTATGAAACCCAAAATTTGCTGGCTGCGGTTCAGCAAGCAGCCGAACAGGAGTTCTGCCAGCACCTGGCCAACGGCTTCGTCAAATTCAAAAATAAGTCTCTCAATACTCTGACTGGCGAAGAGCGCTTTAGTGGCGACATTCTCTCGTTGGTTGAGCATTCCGATCTTGAAGAAACCATCGCGATCACCTCTATTACCCATCGTGCCGATAATTTTTTCGCCGAGCATTTGTGGGCATTGCAGCAGCGCTTGGCGCTATTAAATGACGGCGAAAAAATTGATGAGCGCGCAAATCCGGCCAGCCCGGTACAGTTTTGTGAATCCTTGCGCAAGCTGCTCGCCAATTTGGATGTCGATGTTAAAACCAAAATTATCGGCTACAAGCTGTTCGATCAAGACGTGATCGGCATGCTCGACGGGCTTTACGATGAGCTGAACGATTACCTGATCCGCCAAAATTTATTGCCCAATCTGCGCTTTGTTCCCGCCAGTGATAAACCCGCTGAGCACAAGCCAGAAGAGAAAACGATGGAGGATGATCCGTTTGAGCGCAATGATCAGCCGGTGGATGAGCAGCAGCAAGCCGAAGAGCAACAGCAGCACCAGCGTCGCGCGAGCGACAAGTTATTAAGTGGCGCGCTCAACCCCAATGATGTTCAGTACCAAAATAGCTTGTTGAATGCGATTCGCCTGTTGCAGACCCATGTTACCCAGGCCCTGCCTGCAATTCAGGCGGCGAACTTCACACCGCAAACCATGACAACAGCGCAAGCGGCGAATAGCCCTGCGATTAATCCTGAACGCGCTCCCGCAACCCCGGCTGTGCCTACCGCGGCGCCAGCTAATTTGCAGGTTTACACCCAGACCCAATTGGTGGGTGTGCTCGAGCAAATGCAGACACAAGCGTTTGACGCAACCCATCAGGCGCTCGCCCATCATGAGTCTGGCCCGGTGCCGATTGCACCGCAAACGGTGGCTGATGTTGGGCGCAAAATGATGGAGCAGATCGCCAGCGAGAATGAAAATGGTGCGGTAGAAGCGGGCGATATGCAGACCATCGATTTGGTTGGTATGTTGTTTGAGTACATGCTGTCAGACGATCACTTGCCCGATTCCGTCAAGGCGCTGTTAAGTTATTTACATACGCCTTTCCTGAAAATTGCGTTTATCGATAAAGGATTTTTCGAGCAACCTGAGCACCCGGCTCGTGTGTTGCTTAACAGTCTTGCCGAGGCTGGTGTGCGCTGGGTCAGTAACGATGGCAGCGATCAATACGATATTTTCACCAAGATCAAAACAACCGTGTTCCGCTTGCTGCAAGAATTTAAAAATGACGTGCGTATCTTTGCCGAGTTATTAATTGAGTTTAATGCCTATACACTCAATGTGGCGCGTCGTCAGGAATTAATGGAGCGCCGCGCGCTGGAGAAAGCCCAAGGCGAAGAAAAACTGCGTGAAGCTAAAATTCAGGTAAACAACGAGGTGCGCAATCGCACCGATGAGCGCGATATGCCCTCGGCTATCTTGCTGCTGCTGTTGCAGCCATGGTCGGACTATCTCTCTTTTGTGTTGCTGCGTTACGGCGATAAATCCGATAGCTGGACCCGCGCGCTGCAAGTGATTGATGATCTTCTTTGGACGTTGGAACCCAAAACCAATCCGCAAGATAAAACCAAGCAGATGGAATTGCAGGATTCATTGCTAACCGCGATTGAACGTGGTTTTGAAACGATTGGATACGAGCAGGCGAAAGGTCGAAAACTGCTTGATGCAGTCATCTCACTTCAGCGAATGGCGCTTTTAAGCCGCAAAGCGGAACCTGCTCCTGCTCCTATGCGGACCAAGTTGGAGTCTTTGGCGGCAGAAAAAGCCGGACATGCAGTTGCGCATTTGCAACCGGTACTGCCCGAAGAAGCCAAAATTGTCGATAGTCTGAAAATGGTCGAGTTTGGTACTTGGTTTGAATTTGAGGGCGGTAAACGCTTGAAGGTGGCCTGGTATAACAAAAAGACACAACACTATATGTTGGTGGATCAGCAGGGGCGTAAAGTGTCACTCGCGGCAGGCCTGCAATTGGCGCGCGATATGCTCGCTGGCCGCGCGCGGATTATCGCCGGTAGCACCAAGCCGTTTTTTGAACGCGCACTGGAAAATATTTATCACACCCTTAACGAACGAGCCGATCACCTTAAAACCGGTAAAGCATCATGACTCACAACTGCTCGCGTGAACATGACAGGGAGTTGGAGCGCCATACAATCAATGGCGATGTCGATGTGTACGACAATTTGCGCGACCAATACATTGGTCGCTTGGTCAATATCCACACTCAGGGGTTGATGATTGTGGGTGATGTGGCAGTCGAGGAGGATCATCTTTATACCCTTGATTTGCACGTGCCTGAGCCGGTCAATGGGCAGATGGTAATCCAGTTGGGCGCCGATTGCCTTTGGGCGCGGGATGCTGATCTGTCGGGCAAGCACTGGATTGGTTTTTCTATCATCGACGCCTCGCCTCAGGCAGCTGAGTCTATCCGCGCTTTGGTGGATTTACTTGGCGAAGCTTATTAACAACTTCGTGCATCCATCGCTTGCATTTGCATAACTAGAACAAATCCGTAAACACAATGCCTAGGGCAAAAATTTCCATATCAGTATTGTAATCAATCAGGCTATGACCATAGCCGTTAAAGTATTTAAATTGTCCGCGCAGATTTGAGCTGATCGGAAAGCTCCAGTCTAATTCCAATGCTCCTTTATTATCGCCATCCAAATTATTGCGTAGCATGGCGTTAAAAATATTGTCCTTGTATTGATAAGCTGCGTTGAATTCGAAGTTCCCCATGTAATGAGAAATGTCTGGATTGTCGTCGCCATCCGGGTCGCCCGGATATTCCTGCTCAGGCTCGGGAATGCGATACCAGGGGGTGAGGGAAAATGCGAAATTACCTCGCTCAAATACCGTATTTAGCATCACTCGGTTCCAGCTGCGCGATAACAATCCCCCTTGGCCATTGGATTGGTGGTTCAGCATGACTTCGTTGAGCGCATTGCGAAAACCCAAAATTTCCCAATCGTTGGTGAAACTTAAAATCAATTCGGGTTGATGGTTGCTCTCGCGAAATGGTGCCGAATCTATATCGCTATAAAGTTGCCAGAGCGAGTGATTGGTATAGCCCATATAAAGATGGCCGTTATCGCCAAAAATATCTTCGCGGATAAGAATCTTAACGCTCAGTTGGAAGTCGGCTTCGGTTTTACTCAGGTCACTCAGGGATTTGGAGTCAGTATCCTGATAGGGGGCAACATTGGGGTAGCGGGTATAGCTGACGGGGAAAAAATAATTGCGCTTATGCGGGGTCAACATAAAACGATTGGAGCGGTTGAGAGCTTCCAGCGTCATGCGCTTTCTGAGAACGGGAGTTTGCGGTCCCTCCGCTAGCGTTTGCTCCTCAATCTCTGTAGTGGATATTTTTTCCGCATGCAGCAGCCGACAAGCCTGTTTTAAGTCGGCAACGGTCATCGATTCGGCAGCACTGGCAACTGAGTTTTGCAGGCAATGATTTAATTCGCCATCGGTCATTTCGATGGCTGTGTTGGTATCGGCAAAGGCGGGCAGTGCGGATAACAAAAGCAAACAGCTAGGCCAAGTGTGGCGCATGAGTAGCTTCCCTAGATGGTGGCGGCAAATGAGCCCCATTGTAGGGAGCAGGGTTTAAGAGGCAAGTATTTTCCCGGTATTAATAAGATTGCACCCACACTTCTATATCTTGTTCATGCCACTGAGTTAATAGCTGTACACCCTCATCTACTACCTTCAAATAGACATCGATAATATCGGTAGCCAAGCTGAACAAGCGGCTACTATCGGCATTAATTTGGTGTGGATTGACCACATCGCTCTCCACCATTGAGAGCAAAAACTCCAGTTTGATTTCATAACTTTTGAGTTGGCTGAGCAGGCTGAGGTCGCTATCGAGTAGGCCCTCAAGGCGCTTGGTCTGGTGGCGCAGCTTTTCATTGTTAACCCGTGTGCATTGAATGACGTAGCGCAGTTTGCTGGCAAAGTCTTTGTCGCAATAGCCGAGTGCCGAAGCATAGGTGGCTAGCGCGCGAATGCGGCCGATTTGCTCCGCTACAGCGGGCATTAAACGGGTTGCAAAATGAAGCACTTCCAAATACTTGAAACGATTAGGGTAGTGGATTCCATCGGCGTGGATCACCGCTGTTTCAATCATGTCCGGGATGGATTGTGAGGTGGGCTGTTCCAGCTGTTTCCCCAGTGCGGCCACCATCGCCAGTAATTGTTCGATCAGATGGCAGTGCAGCTCGTAGTTGTCGATGACCGCATCTTCCTGCCAATCGCGGCTAATCGTGAGCCAGGCGTTGCTCAGGTTTTCCTGATCGCGTGGGCTAAGCAGGGCGGAGCTGCGCGCCGAAAAGGCCTGTAGGAGTTGCAGGCGGCGCTCCAATTGGATTTGCAAATGCGCCAACTCCTCACGGAATTGTTCATTGCCTCCTAAGGTGCCCATGGTCATACCGCGATGGCGTTGCACCGCCTTGATCATGTGAATTAGCTGCTTCGCCAGTGTAAGTGCATCAAGTCGTTGCTGGTATTGTTCGCAAAACAGGGCGAATTGCTGCGAGCCCTTGCTGCCTGATGGTGCACTTGTGAGTGGTGCGTGTATTTTGATGGTGCCTGTTGCCATTATCTATACCGTTTTTCTCATGAAATCGCCTGCATTTCGCTGCATTTTGGCGCTTTAGAAAACCAATGGTTAAGTTGCTGGAGAAATCATCGCAACAGACGTGCCAGTTAGAATTTCCATGTGTTGCATGGGTGATAATCCTTGCGCAGATAAAATCAGCTGCTTAAGATCCATTCTGAATTAATATGATAATAATGCTGGCGTTGGTCGTCAGGCCATTTGCCCGGAGTTGAGATACATGCAAGCTACACCTGTTAGTCATATTGTCATTGCTGGCGGCGGTACCGCAGGTTGGATGACAGCAGCCTATTTGGCGCGTTGGTTGGATGGCGTCGATATCCGCGTCACCTTGGTTGAATCGGAACTGATCGGCACAGTCGGGGTGGGTGAAGCAACCGTGCCCGGCATTCGCCAATTCATCAAGCATCTTGAAGTTAAAGAGAGCGAATTCATCAAGGCAACCAATGCAACGTTTAAGCTTGGCATTCACTTCGAGGGTTGGGCGGCGCCTGAGCAGTCTTTTTTCCACCCGTTTGCTGGCTATGGCGTGGACTTGGAAGATCGCCCGTTTTATAAAAGCTGGTGGTCGGCAAAGGCGCAGGGTTATAGGGCGGAGCTGGACGAATTTTGCTTGTGCACTCAGCTGGCCAAGGCCGGAAAGTTTGCCCAGCCCAGTTTTGATTCGGCGAGTCGTTTGGCCTGGTACAACTATGCCTATCACTTTGATGCATCGCTCTTTGCCAAATACCTGCGCGGTTATGCTGAACAGCGTCAGGTTAAGCGGGTTGAAGGCAAAATCAGTCAGGTTCATCTCAATCCAGATAGTGGTTGCATTCAGTCGCTGGAGTTGGAGTCAGGCGTTTGTGTTGAAGGCGATTTATTTGTCGACTGTTCTGGCTTTAATGCGCTCTTGATTGAGAAGGCGTTGGGGGTGGCGTATGAAGATTGGAGCCATTGGCTGCCCTGCGATTCGGCGCTTGCCGTGCAGACCCGCAGTAATATCGCACCCGACCCCTTTACCCGATCAATTGCCCGCAGCGCGGGTTGGCAATGGCATATCCCACTGCAACATCGCGCGGGCAATGGTTATGTTTATTCCAGCCAACACGTTACTCATGATCAGGCGCGCCATGAGCTTCTATCCAATCTGCGCGGCGAGCCAGTGACTGATCCGCGATTGATTCGTTTTACCACGGGGATTCGCACGGAGTTCTGGCATAAAAACTGTGTTGCGATTGGCTTGTCCAGCGGTTTTTTGGAGCCATTGGAGTCCACCAGCATTTCCCTTATCCAAACGGGGATTAACAAATTGGCCGGTTTTCTGGTCAATTTTGAAATTCAGGCCAAACATGTAGCCGAGGCCAATCGCCTCAACCGCTTGGAATACGAGCGTATTCGCGACTTCATCATTCTGCATTACGCGCTCAACGGGCGCTCGGAGCCTCTTTGGCAGCAGGTGCGAGCCATGCCTATTCCCGCAACTTTGGCTGAAAAGATTGAAATTTTTACGGCGACTGGCGATATCCATCTTTTGGAGCAGGAGTCTTTTGTGGAAGGGAGTTGGGTCAGTATGTTCTATGGTTTTGGGCTGAACCCGCGGGATGTGGGAGCGGTGCAGGATGCGCAAAAGCTGCAGTTGCTCATGGATAAAATGCGCAGTGCAGTTTATCAGGGCGCTCAGTACGCTCTCTCTCATCAAGAGTTTTTAAAAACCCTGTCGTAATCCCCAATCGGGGCTACGGCTCCGATCACTCCCCTCCGCTTCTGCTTCCCGCCATTTTCCGGCACTTCTCTATCTTCCTGCCTTTTAATTCTGCTCAGCTTTGTCGTGTGTTTCCTTTTGTAGCATGAAGATTCAATCTTTTTTATTGCGGGTGATAAGTCTTGCACAGATAAAAACATTGACTTAAGATTAATCGAAATAGTCATATATACCATATTAAACTAATAAAACTTACATCTATGAAAATGCCATCCTTACAGATCAGCACTCTTTTGACGCACGGCTTAAACGCTCTGGTCGTGATGCTGTCTATGCACTGGTCAGCTGCTCATGCTGAACCTGCGCCGGTTGCGACGCCCTTGTCGATTCGTTTTGATCGTCCTGCGAGCGATTGGGAAAGTGAGGGTTTGCCGATTGGCAATGGCGCAATGGGGGCGGTAATTGCGGGCGGCCTGAGTCGCGACCTGATTCAATTTAATGAAAAAACCTTATGGACTGGCGGCCCGGGAGCGGAGGGATATGATTTTGGAATCCCTGCCGAATCCCAGGCAAAAGCGCTGGCAGAAGTTCGCGCAGGCATTGCCGAAAAAGGCTCGATCACTCCGGAGCGTGCCGCTGAATTGCTGGGGCGAAAAATCACGGCTTATGGCGACTATCAAACATTTGGCGATCTCATTATTGATTCGCCAATAAATGACAGCGATGTCATTGCTTATCGCCGCGAGCTATCGCTGGATGATGCGCAAGTCACGGTGAGTTTTACTCATAACGGGGTGAATTATCGCCGCGAGTATTTCGCCAGTTATCCCGATGGGGTGATCGCCATAAAACTCAGTGCCGATCAGCCGGGCAGTATTTCTATCGCAACGAGTATTGCCGTGCCCGACAATCGCTCATTTACGCAGAGCATAGAAAAGGGGCGGTTGACAGCGACAGGGCAACTTAACAGCAATCAATTGGCTTATGAGACCCAATTGCAAGTTTTGCCCCAGGGCGGTGTGTTAACAATAATCGACAATAAAAAAATACAAATTACCAACGCCGATTCAGTGGTGATTTTGTTAGCGGCGGGAACCAACTATGCGCAGCGCTATCCCCACTATCGCGGCGCGCATCCACATCAAAAAGTACAGCAAATACTAGATGCCGCCGCCGCAAAAAGTTTTGCGCAATTACAGGCGGTGCACCGCCAGGATTATCAACGTCTGTTTAACCGCGTTACATTAAATATTGGCCAAGGTGCCAGCGATACATCTACACCGCAGCTATTAGCCAACTATAAAAAAGGCAATAGCGTATGGGATCGCAGCCTTGAGGCGACTTATTTTCAATTTGGTCGCTATTTGTTAATCGCCTCCTCACGCGCTGGTTCACTGCCCGCCAACTTACAAGGTGTTTGGAATAACTCCACTACACCGCCCTGGAATGCCGACTATCACGTCAATATCAATTTGCAGATGAATTATTGGCTGGCAGAGACCACCAATTTGCCAGAGTTGATGAGCCCTTATTTTAATTTTGTCGATAGTTTGGTTGAACCGGGAAAAATCTCTGCCCAGAAAATTGCCGGCGTTAAAAAAGGCTGGACGCTTTTTTTAAATACCAATGTCTGGGGTTTTACCGGCGTGATCGATTGGCCAACCGCTTTCTGGCAACCGGAAGCTGCCGCCTGGTTAGCGCAACATTATTACGAGCACTATGTGTTTTCGGGTGATGAAAAATTCCTGCGTGAGCGCGCCTATCCCTTAATGAAAAGTGCTACAGAGTTTTGGTTGGAGTTTTTAATTAAAGATCCGCGCGACGGAAAATGGATCGTCTCGCCCAGTTTTTCCCCGGAGCAGGGCGGCTTTACCAATGGCGCGGCTATGAGCCAGCAAATTGTGTTTGATTTGTTGCGCAACACCTATGAAGCAGCACAAGCGGTTGGTGATAAAACATTCGCGCAACAAGTGCAAAAAAAATTAACCCATCTGGATGCGGGTTTACGCATCGGTTCATGGGGGCAATTGCAAGAGTGGAAAGAAGATGTTGATGATCCTAAAAATGATCATCGCCATATCTCACACTTATTTGCCTTGCATCCCGGCACGCAAATTAACGTACACAAAGATCCGCAATTATTACAAGCGGCGCGCACCACACTTAACGCGCGCGGCGACGGCGGTACTGGTTGGTCGCAAGCCTGGAAAGTCAATATGTGGGCGCGCGCGCTTGATGGCGATCGCGCACACAAAGTGTTGGGTGAACAACTGCAGCGCAGCACGCTGAGTAACTTATGGGATAACCATCCCCCTTTTCAGATCGATGGCAATTTTGGCGCAGCCGCCGGCATTGCCGAAATGTTATTGCAAAGTCACAACGGTGAATTGCATTTCCTTCCTGCATTGCCCAGCGCGTGGGCGACGGGTTCGGTAACCGGATTGCGCGCACGCGGCGGCATTACTGTGGATATGAATTGGGCGAAGGGGCAGTTAATCAGTGCTCGCATCCACACCACACACCCGGGAAAAATTAATTTAAGAACCCAATTACAGGCAGAAAAATATTCTCTGACTGTAACGCAAGCTGGTGCCGCTGTCGCACTAAAACGCAAGGGCACCAATGGGAGCTTTAGCGCAAAAGGAGAAAGCACATATCTCTTAAATGTTGGCAAATAAAAAAACAGCAAGAGATAACTTTAGGGGTAGTTCAATAATTCTAACTGGAGAACATCATGACAACTAACAATAAGCCTGGCCACAAAAAAACCTTTCTAAAAAAACAACTGCCAATGTATATCAAAATGGCATCAAGCCTTTCATTGGTTGTTAGCACTATGGGAATGGCTACCCATGTGTTGGCGCAAGACACAGCCGATGAACAAGTTGAAGAAGTAATTGTGACTGGCCAGCGTGCGAGTATTCAATCAGCACAAGACATTAAACGAAACTCTTCCACTATTGTGGATTCAATCGTCGCAGAAGATATTGGTAAGTTGCCTGATCGCAGTGTCACTGAAGCGTTACAGCGCGTTCCCGGTGTATCAGTTGGTCGCTACACGAATAACGATGCAGAACACCCTGCAGCAGAAGGTAGCGGTGTGGCTATTCGCGGTTTAACGCAAGTTCGCGGTGAGTTGAACGGCCGCGATGTGTTTTCCGCTGCGAGTGGTCGCGGATTAAGTTTTGAAGATGTTCCAGCAGAATTAATGTATGCAGTGGATACTTACAAAAGTCCATCGGCCGATATGATTGAGGGTGGCTTGGGCGGCACCGTAAATCTGCGCACACGTATGCCGTTCGATGCCGATGGGCAGCAGATTAGTGTGTCGGCAAAAGCAAATTATGGCGATCAATTAAAAGAAACGAATGGTGAATATTCAGGTTTGTACAGCAACCGCTGGGAAACCGATCTGGGTGAGTTCGGTGTTTTGATTAATGCCTCTACGTCGCAATTATCCAGTCGCTCGGATCAAATCTATTCTCGCCCCTTTTTGCCAAGAGATATTAATGGTGAAGAGGTGTGGGTTTCCAAAGGTGTAGATTGGCGTCGCAACGATTACGAGAGCACTCGCGAAGGCGGATACCTAGCATTGCAATGGGCGCCCAATGATGCGACCGAACTTTATTTCACCATGTTTCAAAGTAAGCACGATACAGTCTATGACGAAAATGCTTTCTTCCTTGAAGGTGCTAATGGTGATCAAGCCTTGGTTCCAACCAGCAACAATGACTGGGCGTTTAATAGCAGTGGTGCACTGGAGTCTGGCACAGTAACTGTTGCTAACCCTGCGAACTGGGGTTTAGATTTTGGTACCAGTACTCGTTGGGCTAATAACATTTCAAAAACAACGGATTATTCGACTGGCATTAAATGGTCGCCCGACGATCATTGGAAATTCTCTGCTGATCTGCAATACGTAAAAGCCGAAGCTAGGGTAGATGACTATACGCTTGGGTTAAAAGTGATTCCGGCTGAAGCCTACTTAAGTGGTGTAGGTACAAAAACACCGTCAATTTTGATTGATTCGTCATATATGGCGGACTATGAAAATTACAGTCTGGGTCAACAGATGACTCACTTCGAACGCAATAATGCAGAGGCAAAAACGGCTCGTTTTGATGCCGAGTATGATTTTGATGGCGATGTAATTAAGTCAGTAAAAGTCGGCATGCGCTACTCGGAAAAAACAGCTGACAATGTCAACACGGGTTATGACTGGAATACCCGTTACGCTACTTGGTTCGGCTTTGACAAAAACTCAATTCCCAAAGTCACCGAGGCGCAAGCATCTGATTATCTAAATTTATACTCATTCAATAATTTCCAACGCGGTGATGTAGCTGTGCCTGCGGCGGGGTATTTGTATTCCAGTGCAGCAGTACAAAATTTTAGAGCGACAACGGACGCTGTTAATAGTAATTGTGCTAGCGAGCCTTTTTCTTGGGCCTGTGAAGGTTCGGTGTACATGGATTGGAATCGTTTAGGCAATCCTGACTATCGCAACACTCAGGAAGAAACCAAAGTCGCTATGTACATGATGGCAAATTATGCTTTTGAAAATTTAGCGATGCCAATCGACGGTAATATTGGTGTGCGGGTTGTGCAGACCGATAACGTCGCTAACGGTGCACTCATTGTGAATGAGCTATCTACCGAAACCGGCGGTCTTATTATTCCTTATTCATCAGAACCGTTTGATGCAAAAAACAATTACACCCATGTGTTGCCCAGTTTCAATCTGAGAATGCAGGCAGCGGAAGATGTGTTTGTCCGTTTTGCTGCGTCTAAAGCGGTGTGGGCGCCGAGTTTTTCCGATTTGGGGGCAAGAATAGTTATGTCCCCTGCAAGAAGTAATGAAGGTGTTATTACCTTTAACCTGAATCAGGATACTAATCCGTATCTGGAACCCATGAAGGCAAATCAATTCGATATATCTGCCGAGTGGTACTTCGATAGTAACGGTGGCATGGCCCATGCGGCAATTTTCAATAAACAAGTTGAGGATTATTTTAGAAATGGCACTGCACCTTTTGGTATTACGGCAGACAACGGTACTACCTACACAGGTACGGCAAGCTGGTTAGGCAATTATGGGGAAAGTGACATCAACGGTATTGAAGTTGGCTTCAGCAAGTTTTTTGATATGTTGCCTGAGCCGTTTAACGGTTTGGGCTTGCAGGCAAACTATACCTACATCGATAGCGAGCTGAAGGTACCTACTTTAGCTGGGCCGGTGGACACCGATAAATCTTCCTACGCAGGAACCTTGCCCGCTGAGCAGTTATCCAAAAACTCATTCAATATTATTGGTATGTTTGAGCGGGATGGCCTTTCAGCACGCTTGGCTTATTCATGGAGAAGTGAGTATTTAGTTGCAGTGGGATCTAACGGATTCAATCCAGATTTTACTGATTGGTCGGGCAAGGCTTCTATCCCGGTTTACAATGATGACTATGGTCAATTGGATGCGTCCGTCAGTTATACCTTCCTCGATAATTACACCATTACTGCGGAAGCTACCAACCTGCTAAAAGAAAAAACGGTGGGTATCATGGATCAAAACGAGCCGGGCGATAATATTGCATACTCCTATGCACAAGACGCACGCTTTGCTGTGGGTATTCGTGCTAAATTTTAATTAGTGCTATGAAGTTCAGCCCTGCATCGCATTAGTGATGCAGGGCATTTTAGTTTTTACCTGCCACGAAATTCCAAGAAAAATCAGCTTGAGGCTTCACCTATGAAATTTCCCACTCAATTGTTTAAAAAACTAGTGCCGTTAATCGCGATTATTTTTATGCATCAGCCACAAGCGAGCGAGTTGCCGCAACTGGTAACAAACAACGGCAAACACGCCCTCATGGTAGATGGTGCGCCTTTTATTATGCTGGGTGCACAAACAAATAATTCCAGTAATTATCCTGCTGCACTTAAGGATGTGTGGCCAACAGTGGAAAAAATGGGTGCTAATACCCTGAGTATTCCGGTTGCTTGGGAGCAAATTGAACCAGAAGAGGGGCGCTTTGATTTTTCTTATTTGGACGTACTGTTAAAAGAAGCGCGCCAGCATAAAGTAAAAGTTGTTTTGCTGTGGTTCGCCACGTGGAAAAACAATGCGCCACATTATGCGCCCGCATGGGTAAAGTTGGATAACAAACGTTTCCCGCGTGTAGTAAAACAAGACGGCGACACCTTGAATTCACTTTCGCCACTGGGAAAAAATACACTAGAGGCCGATAAAAAAGCATTTATTGAGCTGATGAAATATTTGGCCAAGCGCGATAAAGATCACACCGTGATTATGGTGCAGGTACAAAATGAAGTGGGAACCTATGGCTCTGCGCGGGATTATTCCGCTATGGCGCAGCAACAGTTTGCGGCACCGGTGCCCACTGATCTAATCGAATCATTGAAATTAAAATCCGGCAGCTGGGCACAAGTCTTTGGTAAAGATGCCGACGAATTTTTTCACGCCTATTACATCGCCAAATACTGCAATGAAATCACGGCGGCCGGTAAGGCAATCAAAAATTTACCCATGTACGTGAATGTGGCACTGCGCAACCCATACAATCCGGGATTGCCGGGGCAATATTCCAGTGGTGGTGGCACGGATAACGTAATGCATATTTGGAAAGCGGCTGCACCAGCAATTGATTTAATCGCGCCAGACATTTATTTCCGTGATTACAAAACCGCGAGCAAAGTATTGGATCTTTATGCACGTCCCGATAACGCATTGTTTGTGGCGGAAATCGGCAGCGCGCAACCTTACGTTCGCTACTTTTTTCCAACCTTGGGCAAGGGGGGTATTGGCTTTTCCCCGTTTGGTATGGACGATACCGCCTACACAAACTACCCACTTGGTGCCCAAAATTTAAATGATGAAACCATCGAAAACTTTGCTCAGGTTTATCGTTTGGTATCACCTATGATGCGTGAATGGGCCAAGTTAAGTTATGAAAGTAATGTATGGGGCGTCGCTGAACCGCTGGATACAGCAACCGACATACAAAAGGTTTGGAATGCTGAGGCAACACCAGAAGAAAAAGAGCAGCAGGTTAAAGATCGCGCTGCCGCACTAACCCAGCATTTGGATCTGGGCTTGTGGGATGCGGAGGTCACTTACGGTCGCCCTATGTTTTGGATTGATCTGCCCAAGGGTAATACACCTGCATCAGGCGGTGCATTAATCGCCCAGTTAAGTGAAAACGAATATTTAATTACCGCGTATAACGCGCGTGTAGAAATTAAACCGTCTGCGGAATTGGCTAATAAAAAAACTATGATCGTACGCGCGGAAGAGGGGCATTTTTCATCTGATGATGGCAAGAACAGTAAATGGATTATGCATCGCGTGTGGAATGGCGACCAAACCGACTGGGGTCTGAATTTTCCCAATCGTCCATTATTGCTGCGTATAAAAATGGCGACTTACGAGACCAATAATTAATCACTCCAGCCCCCTTTGAATAATAGGTTTAGGGGGCGATTCAAAAATTTACATCGCAAAACGAGGAAATAAAAATGCTATTTGCATTAAAACGGCTTTCAAGCAAAGCCATGATTACACGCTGCCTCATCGGAGTAGCTGCTATTGCGCTCTTACAGGGCTGCTCTAAACAATCGGGCAGTGAGAGCAGCGCAGAAAGTTCCGCTCCTGCCAAACAAATGGAATATGCCCCTGAAGTGGATGTAACGCCCGATGGCGTGGTGTTAACTCTGCATGATGGCAGTGTTAAAAAAGTGCGTCTGCAAGTTATCAGCGAGAAAATTATTAGAGTAACCGCATTGCCCGGTGACGATTTTTCTGTGTTGCCTGAATCGATTCAAGTTGTCGCCAACGCGGCAGGTAAAGTGCCATTTAGTACTGAGCAGGATAAAGAATCGCTCATATTAAAAACTACCCAGCTTACTGCCGAGTTATCGTTGAAATATGGCACGGTAAAATTCCGCAATGCCAAAGGCGAGGTGCTACTAAAAGAAGAAAGTCGCGGCAGCTTCACCGAGGTGACCGCTGATCCAATCAAGCCTGACGCAGATTCATTTGCGATTCGCCAGGAATTTAATCGTGGTACAGACGAGGGCTTTTTCGGTTTAGGGCAGCATCAAAACGGCCAAGTAAACTATGCGGGCGAAAATGTTGAACTCACTACATATAATTTGGTGATTTCAATTCCATTTGTGGTCTCTAGCCGCGATTACGGTGTCTTGTGGGATAACAACTCAGTAACTCGCTTTGGTGACCCGCGCGAAACCCAACCACTGAATGCATCACTCAAGTTATTTGATGCAGAAGGCAAAGAGGGTGGTATGACTGCGCGCTACTACGATGGTGATAAATTATTGCTCACCCGCGTAGAGGCCGATTTGAACTACCAATTCTTTAGCAACAACAGCGTGCGCGAATTTCCTTTTCCAGATGAAGTGAAAGATGCAAAAAACCTGCGCATCGAATGGGAAGGCAGTATCCAATCGGATGAGAGCGGCACGCACCATTTCAAAATGTATAACTCCGGTTATGCAAAACTCTATGTGGAAGGTCAGTTAGCGCTGGATCGTTGGCGTTTGAACTGGAACCCCTGGTACCACACCTACAATATGGACATGAAAGCAGGCGAGAAAAAAGCCATCAAAGTGGATTGGACAGTGAGCGGCGGTTTCTTCCGTTTAACCCATCTCGACCCTATGCCAGTAGAAGAGCAGGGCGAGTTGTCACTTGCGTCTGACACGGGCAAAGCCATCGACTACTACTTTGTGGTTGGCGATAACAAAGATGACGTAGTCGCGGGTTACCGTCACTTAACTGGTAAAGCAGTGATGCTGCCAAAGTGGGTGTATGGTTTCTGGCAGAGCCGCGAGCGCTATAAAAATCAGGACGAAATCGTCAATACCTTTAAATACTATCGCGACAAAAAAATCCCGATTGATAACATTGTATTGGATTGGTCTTACTGGCCGGAAAATGCTTGGGGCAGCCACGATTTTGATCCAAAATATTTCCCCGATCCTAAAGCCATGAACGATAAAATTCATGCGATGAACGGCAATATCATGATTTCCGTTTGGCCAAAATTTTATCCCACTACCGACACCTATAAAGAGTTGAATGATAAAGGTTATATGTTCAACAAAAATATTGAAGAAGGTAATGTGGATTGGATTGGTAAAGGCTACCCCAATGCGTTTTACGATCCTTACCCGAAAGAAGCACAAGAAATTTTCTGGAAGCAACTGAACGAAAAAATTAAATCCAAAGGCTTCGATGCCTGGTGGTTAGATGCGGCCGAGCCGGATATTCACTCAAACTTGTCATTCACCAAGCGCAAAGAATTAATGAGCCGCGAAGGTGGCATTGCTTCAGGTGCAGAAAATTTCAACTCCTATGCCATTCCAAATGCAACTGCGGTGTATAACGGTGAGCGCGAAACCAGCCCCGAGAAGCGTTCATTTATTTTGACCCGCTCAGGTTTTGGTGGAATTCAACGGACTGGCTCAGCGATTTGGAGTGGCGATACTTCATCGGATTGGAACAATTTAAAAGATCAGGTTGCTGCAGGTGTGAGCACCGGTATTGCCGGTATGCCTAACTGGAGTTTTGATATAGGCGGGTTTACGCCGGAAGATAAATATCGCTGGGGTCATAAAACCGGTGGCGAAGTATTTACGATTCGTGATTTGAAACCAGAGTTGGTTGCAGATTGGCAAGAGCTCAATGTGCGCTGGTTTCAATTCGGCGCCTTTGTGCCATTGTTCCGTTCGCATGGACAATATCCTTACCGCGAAATTTTTAGTCTCGCGGACGAAGGCACAGAAGTTTACAGCACGCTCGAAAGTTACATTAAATTGCGTTATCGCTTAATGCCTTACATCTACACCTTGGCGGGCGATACCTATCACAAAGACGGCACAATTATGCGTCCGCTGGTGATGGATTTCCCCGATGATCAAAAAGGTTGGAACATCAATACCCAATACATGTTTGGCCCATCGATTCTGGTCAACCCTGTCTATGAAAACAAAGCGCGTTCACGTGGAGTCTATTTGCCTGCGGGCAGTGATTGGTTCAACTTCTACACTGGCGAGAAGTTAAGCGGTGGTCAAACCATTACCGCTGCTGCACCCTTGTCACAAATGCCGCTGTTTGTAAAAGCGGGCGCAATTATTCCGACCGGTGCGGCGATCCAACACGTGGATGAAGGTTTGAATACACCCTTAACCTTGAACATCTACACAGGTGCAAACGGCAGTTTCGAGATTTACGAAGACGATGGCCGTTCAACCAAATACGAGCAAGGCGAGTGGGCACGCATTCCTGTTAGCTACGATGATGCCACCGGCACAGTGACCATCGGCGACCGTATCGGCAGCTTCACCGGTATGGCCAACGAGCGCAGCATTAGCGTTCGCTTTATTACTGGCGCAACTAAAGATGCGGCGAATTTTGATGCGGGAATTCAAGAATCAATTACCTACAAAGGTAAAGCTGTTGCGGTGAAAATGGTGAAGTGATTTTCGTTAATTGCATGAAATAAAGCCCCCGCCTGTTGCAAGACAGGCGGGAGCTTTATTTATAGAGCTTTTGGTAGTGCCAGCTTCTTGGCTTAACTTTTTTGTTGATAATGTCGATTCCACCTAAAGGAGGCTAATTCTAAAAAGTTACACAGATTTATTTACAGCTTTTATCTAGTGCACCTTAGAACAACTCAACAATAATATTCTGAAATCCGTTGAGCCGGTTTATTTATAAAGATCAAATGCTTTGTTAAAAAATAAGCTTACCCTCAGTTTATCTTGATCTTCGGGCACTTTGTTTAACCAGTCAAACTTAATGCCGCCTACGGCTCCACCATCTTTGTTTTGATAAAAATAAATCGGGGCTTCGATTCTGACTTTTTTATTGTCTTCTTTTGAGTCGTCAGCCAACACTTTTTCTTCTAAAATGTAGCTAATTTTTATTTCGTAAGCTTTGATGAAACTCTTTTCTTTCATTCCTTGAGACCATGTAAATGAAGGTGTTAGGTGCGTAGTTTCAAGCGGTGGCGCCGTACGAATATTTTTACACTCAGTAAAATCTGTATTGGCCACCGGCATGCAAATATTGCGTTCCTTGTTTGAACTCTCAAAACCAAAGCCTTTTTCGTAGCTCAATCCTACTTCCCAGCGGCTGCCAATTTCATCAGAGATAATGCCACCGTAGGCTGCGCCCACCTTATAGCCATCTTCATTGTCCTTTTTACTGGTATTGCTATCTAACAAGGTGTATTTAAAATCCGAATCGGTGGCAGTAAAGCTTAACGTCCAGTAATGAAGATTCTTCAATACAATATCGGTTTGATCCAAGTCCTCACCCCAGCTTACCTTGTTTAAGTCTTCATGTTGAGGCTTACACGCACCTGTTTGTAGTGTCGTATCTGTTGCGTTGGCGTCTTTCGTTTTTTCAGTTGCAATACAATCATCATACGCTTTCTTTTTTTGTCGGATCAGATTGAGTGTAGCCAAACGATTATCCAGATAGAATGGATGATTCTTGTCCGCCTTCATAATCATCTTGGTGAACGATAATGTTGCGCTCGAATCTACACTTAATCCATCACGAGAAGCGAAAGAGCCTGCCTCATCATTAATAGTACCGCTGACGGAAAGGTTCGCATACGTATCCCCAATGACCTTACCAACACCTAAAGTCGCCTTGCTGTCTTCTGAACTAGCATCTAACGATAATCCTGGTGGGGTTTCAAAGTTCAAAAAGGTTTTTTTATTTTTGTCTCGCTGCCCGTCTTTCTCTTGGGCTAGCGCCCCACTGCAAACTGTTACCATCAGAGCAATAACCGGTGCTACTTTTTTAATTGTTTTCATATGCATGTGCCTGCCTTTACCATCATGAAAATATAGAGGTGTAACCTGACCATGCACGATTAGCGCCTGTCTTTGCTGTAAGAATCACTTTATTGCCCTGGTAAACCTTAAAGGGCGTACCAGGGTCAGCGACTACAGCGACATTAACAATATATACATCGTCCAACTTTAAGTCATTGAGAAGGACAGATTTACTCGGCCATTTCAACTCTACAATGTCGTCGTTAACAATGTCGTGACGCATAACATTTAAAGCCCATTTTCCGCTAGCAATTTCAATCTTTAGTTTTATATCTGCCATGATTTTCCTGCCTGATTTCTATAGTTGCCATATTATTGCCGAATTAGCATGCGTTTTTTTGTTAAGAACATAAATGAAACACGTAGAGTAAATCTGGTTATACAGCAACGAAATACCATATCTCTACTGTGTAGATATTGTCTACCGACGGTTATGTAATAACTCTATTACTCGAAATAGATAACTAATTAGTTACTATTTTTTCTTCTGAAAAAATTAGAAATTTGAAAGAGTATCCTTTGATCCTATTTTAATTGGCTGGCACTTTAAATAGCCCCAAAGAACCATTTTTATAATTCGTTACACCAAACAATCCATCACACACTTCACCACCAGTTGCCCAACATTCTTGCAGTTGGATTTTTTGAAGATGTTTTTGCGATGATTTTTCACCGTGTTTACGGCAATAAAAAGTTTTTCGGCGATTTCTTTGCTGGTAAAACCGTCGGCCATTAATTGGATGATTTGTTTTTCGCGTTTGCTGAGGGCGGGAGTGCTTGATGCTGGTGCGGGTGTGTCGTTTAAAACGTCCATGTTGAGATAAGATGGTTCACCGAACATACCTATAGCTGATACTTTAAAATTATTTTTATTGGTTAAATGGTTTAGGTTGGTGTGGATGTTGAGGGATTTGGCAATGCGTCCATGTTCGTCGGTGGTGAGGATGATGGCTTGGTGGTTGAATAGTTGATAGCTGCCATCGGCGGTTCGGAAACGGAAACAATAAGAGGTTTTGTATTTTTTGACTTTGTCTGGCCCCAGGCCGCCGATGATATCAAATACTTTGGCTTCGGCGCGGGCAACAAAGTCCATATCGTCAGGGTGCATTTGATCGAGAATATCCTGAAAGCTGGTGGTCTCAGGGTCTAGCCCGTGAATACCTTCGACCAAAGGGCTCATGTATTTTATTGAAAAGTCAAAAAAATCAACGATGTAAAAATAGTAAGGACCGGCACTAAAGGCGGATGAAATTAGCTCATCCAGTTGGAACTTATCAAGGACAATATCTTTTTGGGTTATGAGGTCTTGCGAATTTTTCCATACGTTATGTAGCAGTTGCGTATTTGGTTTCATATTGTTTTTCCCTATCGTGACGGACAACAACAATAAAACAGCGACAGACCAGATTGATCTTATACTTTTTCGTTGATTTGGCAATTAGTAGCAAACCCTATGGGGCATAGCTATTACTCGTTATTACAGGGGTGATGTTAATTAATGCGAAAGGGGGGACGCGCTAGTTAATTGGCAATAGGGTGCAGTTGGGTGTTATTGTGGCGGCCTACTGAATATTTTTCCTTTCTCGTCTGAGCGTCCGTTTTGGCTCTTCCGACTATGGTCAAGCATTCTTGACCATTCCTTTTAAGCTTGTTGTGCGCCGCGCGCCTGAGAGCTTAACGCCAGAGCCAAGCTTATGTCGGAAAAATTGCACGTTAATGAGCCTGCCGGGCTTATGGCGTTTCTCAGTGAACAGCTACAAGGTTGGGCGCGCAGTAAAATTAAACAGCGCTTGCAAACTGGTTGTGTCAGTGTAAATGGTTCATCCACTACCCAGCACGATTACCCGCTTAATGCAGGTGATTTGGTAGAGGTTGGCGCAACCGCTAAAACAGCCAATAGCTCCCCATCACAATTGGAAATTTTATATTCAGATCGCGATGTGATTGCGATTAATAAACCCGCGGGTTTGTTATCCGTAGGCAACCCCAAAGAAACCCAACAACACGCGTTGGCCATTTTGCGCAAGCAATTATCCCACCGCACACAAGCCATAAAGTTGTGGCCAGTAAACCGGATTGATCGCGACACTTCCGGCGTTTTGTTATTCGCCACTTCACGGGAAATACGTGAAGCGGTGATGGACAAGTGGGATCAAGCCGAAAAAACCTATTTGGCGATTGTAGAAGGCTGCCCAACTCCCACGCAGGGAACCATTGATCAACCCCTGCGTTTGGATGAGGTGGAATACCGCATGCACGTAGGCGCTCATCTAGATGCAAAATCTGCCATCACTCATTACAAAACCGAGCGCACCAGCAATGCGCGAACGCTGTTGCAAGTAAAAATCGACACGGGTCGTCAGCATCAAATTCGCGCCCATTTATCCTGGTTGGGTTATCCAGTAGTAGGCGACGAACGTTACGGCACCAAAGGTAATCGCATGGGTTTGCATGCGTTGCGCTTAAATATAATTCATCCAAAAACTGGCAAAGAATTAATGTTTGAAACTCCGGCGCCCGCTGATTTTTTTGCGTTGATGAACCTAAACAAGCTGAATGTTGGGCGAGACAAAACCAGAGGTCTTTCTCGCAAGTAACAAAATAGATGCGAATTGATTTGTTAGTTAAGTCATCCGTCAAATAAAATTTTTACTGTGGGATGGTGATTTGTATTTTGCGGAGCGTAAGCGTGAGCTTGGCGGGGACGGGGGCTGAAAATGAAAAAGGTAGCGGGATGTGCTGCCTTCTTCATTTCCAAACGTAGGCAAAAACTATTTCGCGCCGATAGCTTCCAGTGCAAGTGCATATTCTTCGCCATTGCGGTGAGCTTTTACCACTTGCAGAAAAGTTTTGCCTTCCGGACCCACTGCGTTTATATCTTTGCCTGCCTCAACAAAAAACTTCACGAAGGTTTTGAAGTTTTCGCCGAGCATGCCGCGATAGGCTTTTTCTAGCAGGTGATAATCGGCATTTACGCCAGCGGGAGCTGGGTAGTTTAAAAAGGTTTTGATGCGGTCATCGTCGAAGGTCTCGCCGAGGACTTTTTCTTTGTCTTTACGTAAACTCATGTTTAGTTCTCTTCTACTTTTTTGTAGGTTGGGTGGAGTGTAACGATACCCAACAATGCGGCGGGTATCGCTGTTAGGCTCCACCCACCCTACGGTTAACATTAATTAGCCATTCAATTTCTTAACCAACAACTCATTCAACACTTGCGGGTTCGCTTGGCCTTTGGATGCCTTCATCGCTTGGCCAACAAAGAAACCGAGCATTTTTGCGCGCTTATCTTCTGGCGCGGCGCGGTAGCCTTCTACTTGTGCGACGTTAGCGGCGAGTATGTCGTCGATAATTTTTTCCAGCGCGCCGGTATCGGAAACCTGTTTTAAACCTTTGGTTTCGATAATGGTGTCGGCATCGCCTTCGCCGTTGCACATGGCTTCAAACACTTGTTTGGCAATTTTGCTGGAGAGGGTGCCGTCTTTTACACGCAGAACCAAACCAGCGAGTAATGCAGGTGTAATCGGCGATTGGTCAATGCGCTGTTCAGTGCGATTCAGGTAAGCACCTAAATCCGCCATGATCCAGTTGGCAGTGAGTTTGGCTTCGCCGGAAATTTTTGTAGATGCTTCAAAAAATACTGCTGCAAATTTATCCATGGTGATCTGGCCAGCGTCGTAGCTGCTCAAACCATATTGCTCGACAAAACGCGCGCGTTTGGCTTCGGGCAATTCCGGCATTTGCTTGCGTACGGACTCGATGTAGTCATCATCCAGAATCACCGGCAACAAATCTGGGCAGGGGAAGTAGCGGTAGTCATTGCTATCTTCTTTGCTGCGCATGCTGCGAGCTTTTTTAGTATCGCCGTTGTACAGGCGAGTTTCTTGACGAATTTTTCCGCCGTCTTCCAATACATCAATTTGGCGTTCAACTTCCAGTGCGATGGCTTCTTCCATAAATTTAAACGAGTTTAAATTTTTGGTTTCAGTGCGCGTACCAAGTTTTTCCTGGCCTTTGGGGCGCACGGAAATATTTACGTCAAAACGCATTGAACCTTGGCTCATTTCACCATCGCAAATTTCTAGTGAGGTGACAATCGAGTGCAGTTTTTTGGCGAAGGCAACGGCTTCTTCCGCGTTGCGCATATCTGGTTCGGTAACTACTTCAATCAGCGGTGTACCTGCGCGGTTTAAATCGATGCCGCTCATGCCCGCAAAATCTTCGTGCAAAGATTTGCCTGCATCTTCTTCCAAATGCGCGTGGTGAATGCGAACGCGTTTGGTGCGGCCTTCGCCCAATTCCAGATCGACAAAACCAGCGCCGACAATTGGTTCGGCGAGCTGCGTGGTTTGATAACCTTTGGGCAAGTCGGGATAAAAATAATTTTTGCGTTCAAACACTGAGCGCTTGCCGATTTCTGCATTTACGGCCAAGCCAAACATGGTGGCAAAGCGAAATGCTTGTTCGTTGGCGACTGGCAGTGTGCCGGGCAGTGCCAAATCAATCGCGCAAGCTTGGGTGTTTGGCTCAGCGCCGAACGCGGTGCTGGCGCCGGAGAAAATTTTAGTTTTGGTGGCCAGTTGTACGTGAACTTCCAAGCCGATTACGGTTTCCCATTGCATCTTTGTATTCCTCTCTTATTCAATGCCAGGGGCGGATTGTTGGTGGAAGTTAGTTGCTTGCTGGAATTGGTGTGCCGCATTTAACAGTTGACCTTCAGCAAAAAAGTTTCCAATCAATTGCAAGCCAACCGGTTTGTTATCCACTAATCCGCAAGGAATCGATAAGCCGGGTAAGCCAGCCAAATTGGTGGCGATGGTGTAAATATCTTCCAAATACATGGCCACTGGATCTTTGCTTTTTGAACCAAATTGGAATGCGGGCGATGGCGAGGTTGGCCCGAGAATCACATCGACACTGTCGAATGCATTGACAAAATCTTGTTTGATCAGGCGGCGAACTTTTTGTGCTTTGCTGTAATAGGCATCGTAATAACCGGCAGACAATGCGTAAGCACCAACGAGAATACGGCGCTTCACTTCTGCACCAAAACCTTCACTGCGCGAGCGCATATAAAGATCATTTAAATCCTTAGGGTTTTCGCAGCGATGACCGTAGCGCACTCCGTCAAAACGCGACAAGTTTGCTGAACATTCTGCCGGTGCTATGACGTAATACGCGGGCACTGCCAAGTGCGTGTGCGGCAAACTGACGCTGTGAATGGTTGCGCCCAAGCCTTCGTACACTTTGATCGCATCTTCAACCAATTTTGCGGTTTGGGGATTTAAACCTTCACCGAAATATTCTTTTGGTACACCGATGCGCAAACCTTTTAATGATTTGTTTAAGTCGGCGGTGTAATCCGGTACGTCGCGTTCAACGCAGGTGGAATCTTTTGCATCAAAGCTCGCCATATCGTTTAACAAAATCGCGGCGTCTTCCGCAGTGCGCGACAAAATTCCCGCTTGGTCGAGGCTTGAGGCAAACGCAATCATGCCCCAGCGCGATACGCGGCCGTAGGTTGGTTTAATGCCGGTTAATCCGCACAGTGCTGCTGGCTGACGAATGGAGCCGCCGGTGTCCGATGCGGTTGCTGCTGGAGCTAAATGTGCAGCCACTGCCGCAGCAGAACCGCCTGAAGATCCGCCGGGTACACAATCAATTGCCCAAGGGTTTTTTACCGGGCCGTACCAACTTGTTTCATTGGATGAGCCCATGGCGAATTCATCCATGTTGGTTTTACCCAGCATCACCACACCGGAATTTAAATAATTTTCTACGATAGTGGCGTTGTAGGGCGCGATAAATTTATCGAGCATTTTCGATGCGCACGAGGTGCGAACACCGGTGGTGCAAAAAATATCTTTGTGTGCGATTGGCACACCGCACAGTGCGGGGGCGTTGCCAGTGGCTAAACGTTTGTCGGCAGCAGCGGCTTGTTGCAGGGCGATATCGTTAGTCACAGTGATGTAACTGTTGTAAGTGCTATCGAGACGCGCGATGCGGTCGAGATAATGTTGGGTCACTTCGGTACTGGAAAAGTCTTTGTTGCGCAGACCCTTGACCAGTTCGGCAATGGTGAATTGATGCATTCAAAAAATTCCTGAAATTTTTACTGTAGGGGCGCTGCTTGCCGCGCCCATTTCCGTCAATGCAAATGTAGGGGCGCAGCAAATGACGCCCTTACATTCTCTGGGCGCAGCAAGCGGCGCCCCTACATTTTTATTCAATAACTTGCGGCACCAAATACAGGCCGTCTTGGGTGGCGGGTGCAATCGCTTGGAAAGCGTCGCGCTGGTTGGGTTCTGTCACTACATCCGCACGCAGGCGCTGTACGGCATCCAGTGGGTGCGCCATGGGCAATACGCCATCGGTATTGACCGCTTGCAGTTGGTCAACCAGAGCCAGCACATCGGAGATACTCTTGGCCGCTTCATCGGCGGCCTCATCGCTAATCTGGATGCGCGCCAGGTTGGCGAGCTTGGCGATATCGGAACGGTCTACAGCCATGGGGTCTTAGCTCCAGCAAATGAAACATGAAAACAGAATGGTGAAAAAGCAAAAAACGTAAACAGTAAAAGTGTGGCGAACGGCAGCGAAGCTTGGCTATACCACTAAAAACGGGCGCCAAAGGTACCACATTTGCGCCTTGCCCTGAACCCTTGTGGTTGATAGAGTGCGGCGAGTTTTTAACCTTGCTAGGTAAATGTTTTTAGCGATGCGCGCATTGCGCAAAAAGTAGCCGCAAACGTCGGCGATATTAGCGATTTATTTGAACTTTGCGGTTAATTTAGGTCGGATAAAAAGCGAAAATTCACTTATACTGCGCGCTTCTTAAAAATTTGCAGGGATTCTCCGTCTCATAAGCAATAAGTTGCGGAGAAAATATTCAGGGAACTGCGTTTGCAGAATTGAATCCTGCTGCCATGAGCGCGCCGTCGCAATAGTAGGCAACCGTTGTTAGCAACACAAAACAACCCGAATTCTATTTAACACATTCTAATTTAAGGCCTCGTCCCGTCATGATGAAACTTTTGCGTGGAGCATTTTCTAACGATCTCTCAATCGACCTTGGTACAGCAAACACGCTGATTTATGTGCGCGGTCGCGGCATAGTGCTCAATGAGCCATCGGTAGTGGCGATTCGCCATCACAACGGCACCAAAATTGTGGAAGCTGTAGGGGTTGAGGCAAAGCGTATGCTGGGCCGTACACCGGGCAACATTACCGCTATCCGCCCGCTGAAAGACGGTGTGATCGCCGACTTCCAGGTCACCGAAAAAATGCTCCAACACTTTATCCGCAAAGTGCACGAAAACTCCTGGTTTAGCCCATCCCCCCGCGTTCTGATCAGTGTTCCCTGTCTCTCTACCGAAGTTGAAAAGCGTGCGATTCGCGAATCTGCATTAGGTGCTGGCGCGCGTGAAGTGCGTTTGATTGAAGAACCTATGGCGGCGGCAATTGGCGCTGGCCTGAAAGTATCGGAAGCTAACGGTTCTATGGTGGTGGATATAGGTGGTGGTACTACCGAGATTGCGGTTATCTCTTTGAACGGTGTGGTGTACTCCGATTCCGTGCGTATCGGTGGTGACCGTTTTGATGAAGCAATCGTGAACTATGTACGTCGCAATTACGGCAGCGTGATTGGTGATGCGACTGCTGAGCGTATCAAACAAGAAATTGGCTGTGCTTTTGCCGGTAGTGAAATTCGCGAGATTGATGTGCGCGGTCGCAATCTGGCCGAAGGTGTGCCGCGCAGTTTTACCCTGAGCAGCGATGAAATTCTCGAAGCCCTGCAAGATCCATTAGCCGGTATTGTTCAAGCAGTAAAAAGTGCGCTGGAACAATCGCCACCGGAATTGGCCTCTGATATCGCTGAAAGCGGTGTTGTTTTGACCGGCGGTGGCGCTTTGCTGCGTGATATCGACCGTTTATTGTCTAACGAAACCGGTCTTCCGTTTATTGTTGCTGAAGACCCGCTGACCTGTGTGGATCGTGGTGGTGGTATTGCGCTGGAGATGAACGACAAGCGCAATATTGACCTGCTGTCGTCCTGATTTGTTTTGAAGCCCGTGATTAACGGGCTTCAACTCCAGGGGAGAACTCGCCATTAAACCGCTCTTTGCCCGAGGCTCATCAGCCACCAGTCGCGCTTTTATTTTTATTTTGATTACCATGGCGCTGGTGATTGTTGGGCTTTATACCGATCGCCTTGAACCGCTGCGCGAAAAACTCGCCCAAGTGGTAACACCTTTCTACCAGATTACCGACCTGCCCAGCCGTGTAAACGATTGGCGCAAGGATACGTTTGTCTCTCATTCTGATCTCAAGCTCGAAAATGAAGCGCTTAAAACCGAATTGTTGATTCATCAGCGCAAGCTGCAACAGTTGGCTTCATTGGCAGCCGAAAACGTGCGTTTGCGCCAACTGCTCAATGCCAGCCAGATGCTGCAGGATACAGTGCTGATTGCCGAATTAATCGGCGTGTCGCCCAACCCACTCAGTCATAAGGTTGTTATCAATCGCGGTACGGTAGATGGTGCGTTTAAGGGGCAACCGGTTTTGGATGCGTTTGGTTTGATGGGGCAGGTGATTGAGGTGGGTGAAGCATCCAGTACGGTACTGCTTATCTCGGACTCGACCCACGCGATTCCAGTGCAGGTTAATCGCAATGGCGTGCGTGCTATTGCTGAAGGTACAGGCGATTTGAATAGCCTTAGTCTGCGCCACGTATCGGCCAATACCGACATTCGCGCAGGTGATTTGCTGGTCAGTTCCGGTTTGGGCGCGCGCTTACC